>QBMS01000009.1:4258-64312 GCA_003249095.1 Snowella sp. | reverse complement strand
ATCCTCATACAATGTACTCTATTATACAGTTTTTACTGTGAATCCAGAAGAGCCAAGAAATTATTCATCTTTTCCTATCAAATCCTATCAAACATTTTGAATCAAAAGTAAATACTAAATAGTTGCTCCTGTCCACGAAAATAGAAGGATATTTTAGTAAGAAACAGATTCTATCCTTTCAGTAGTTTTTGAGTATATATTTAAATCTAATTCCTGATTTTCAAGACTTTTTCCCAACCTCAATTAAAGGGAAGTATAATCGGTACTATATTTTTCTATGAGGTTTATGATAATATGAAGGGTTTACAAAAATTTTACCAAGAAGTGAGCAACGATCCCGCGCTGATCCATCGACTTGAAGCGATCACCGACAAAAAAGCCTTTATCAAATTAGTGACTCAACTCGGTGCAAAGAAAGGATACACCTTTACGGCGGCTGAAGTTGAAGCATCTATTCAAGAAAATACGGCTTCTGGACAAGGGGATTATTTCTGTTTACCCGTCGGTTGTTGGAGTAATCCGCAAGTTGCGGTCTAAAAAAAGAAAGGCGTTGCTAATTTTGGGGGTTAAGTCATCTATTAGGTTAGCTATCAAAACTCAAGTTCTTCCCACTAAACATTGTGCAACGCCCTTTTTCTGCGATCGCCTTAATACCCTGTTCAAGGAGTCGTAGTCTAAGCATCAGGAACCTAACATCAGTCTTTTTAGAGTCTCTAGCAAGGGGCTTGATTCCCTGTTAAGATTAATGAATCAGATTAGTTAGTATAAAACAGTCCCAAAACAGACTTTTTGACCATTCCCATGACTGCCACTCTCACTGTAGAAAAAGAAAAATTAGAAAAACCGCCCCTAGAACTGCATTATTTGGGCGATCGCGTCCTTCGTCAACCCGCCAAACGCATTGCCAAGGTGGATGAGAGCGTGCGGAAATTAGCAAAAGAAATGTTGCAAACCATGTACAGTTCCAATGGAATTGGCCTGGCCGCGCCCCAGGTCGGGGTGAATAAACAGTTAATTGTGATCGACTGTGAACCTGATAAAGAGGAAAATCAGCCCCTTATTTTGATTAATCCCCAAATTACGCGCTGGGGCAAAGAATTGTGCGTGGTAGAAGAAGGCTGTCTTAGTATTCCTAATGTTTTCCTTGAGGTCACTCGTCCCCAGGCGATCGAAGTTACCTTTAAAGATGAAAACGGTCGTCCCCAAAAATTGCAAGTCACAGGATTATTATCCAGAGTAATTCAACACGAATTGGATCACCTCAATGGTGTTATGTTTGTAGATCGGGTTGACAATGCCCTGGCTTTAACGGAAGCATTGAAAAAGCAGGGTTTTTCTGTCCAATCCGTGAAACCTGTTGCTTAGAGAACGCTTACTTTTTATTCTTAACTTAAAAAAATCTTACATTCGGTCGGCATAGCGTCTATGACTCCTAAAAGTGGTTTGTTATTGCTCGGTTCCTGTATCACTGCGATCGCGGGAGTGGGTTCAGTCTTTGAACTTTCATCGGGATTTCCTGAACTGGGAACAACGATCACAGGCTCCATCCTAGCGGCAAGTATTCCCTTAACCATTGTTTTATTTTTGTTTGCGGTTAAAGATACCAAAGCAAATATGAAATAAATAACGTGAAAAGTTTCAGAATCTCAGTTTCAATGAATAGTTAAAAAATAGGATTATTCCGAAGTATTAACTAGCAACTATCAATTATTAACTATCAATTATTCCTAATGTCTGCCAATCCCAATCCTGCCGATTCCCACTCAACCCTAGAAGAAATTCGAGCGACACGTTTAGAAAAAGTTGCTCAACTCAAGCAATTAGGCTTAAATCCCTATGCTTATAAGTGGGAATCCTCCCATAATGCGGCAGATCTACAGGATAAATATGCAGATCTCGCCAGTGGAGAAGAGTTAGAAATCGAAGTTTCCATTGCGGGTCGAATTATGGCACGGCGAGTCATGGGGAAACTAGCTTTTTTTAATCTTCAGGATGAAACAGGAACGATTCAATTATATTTAGAGAAAAAACGGATCACCGAATCCATGCCTGATATTCCTAATGCTTTTAATCCCCTCACCAAATTAACGGATACAGGGGACTTTTTAGGCGTAAAAGGAACCATTAAGCGTACCGAAAAAGGTGAATTATCCGTTTATGTAAAAGAGTACGCCATCCTCACGAAATCCCTTTTACCGCTACCCGATAAATGGCATGGTTTAACCGACACCGAAAAGCGTTATCGTCAACGTTACGTTGATCTCATTGTTAATCCTGATGTCCGAAAAACTTTCCGCGATCGCGCTAAAATTACGGCTTCTATTCGTCGTTATTTAGATGAGCAAGGTTTTATTGAAATCGAAACTCCCGTTTTGCAATCTGAACCTGGGGGAGCGGAAGCCCGTCCTTTTATTACCCACCATAATGCTTTAGATCAAGAATTTTATCTCAGAATTGCCACTGAATTACATTTAAAAAGATTAATTGTAGGCGGCTTTGAAAAGGTTTTTGAATTAGGCCGAATTTTCCGTAATGAAGGCGTTTCGACTCGTCACAATCCTGAATTTACCTCCATTGAAGTGTATCAAGCCTATGTTGATTACCATGAAATGATGGCGTTGACAGAAACTTTAATTATCAATGCTGCTAAAACCGTTTTAGGAATGCTTAAAGTCGATTATCAAGGTACAGAAATTGATTTAACGGCTCCTTGGAAACGAATCACCATGCACGATGCGGTTAAGGAAAAAACAGGAATTGATTTTAGCGAGTTTACGGATTTTGCAACGGCTAAAACTGCGGTGGAATCTGTGGGAATTGGGGTTTCTGAAAGTTGTCAATCTATTGGTAAGTTACTCAATGAAGCTTTCGAGCAAACGGTCGAAGAAACTCTTATTCAACCGACTTTTATTATCGATTTTCCCGTCGAAATTTCTCCTTTAGCGAAACCCCATCGTTCTAAGGCTGGTTTAGTGGAACGCTTTGAATTATTTGTGGTCGGGCGAGAATTGGCCAATAGTTTTTCTGAGTTAACTGATCCGATTGATCAACGGCAACGTTTGGAAGAACAATCTGCTAAAAAAGCGGCGGGTGATTTGGAAGCGCATGGGGTGGATGAGGATTTTCTCACTGCATTGGAATACGGGATGCCACCGACGGGAGGTTTAGGGATTGGGATTGATCGATTGGTGATGTTGTTAACAAATTCGCCTAGTATTCGAGATGTGATTGCGTTTCCGTTGTTGAAAAGTGAGCGATCGGGCCAGAAAGAGGTTAATGATATAGAATAAAAACATATTTTCTGTTGTTTCAATTTTAAAATCAGTATTTTTATGGTTATTGAGAAAGCAGAAGGAGTTAATGAATCTGAACGCTATTTGCAGAAACTCTGTGATAAAACTTTTTTGTCACTTTGGAGTTATCCAGCAGTTCACAAAGAGAAAGGAAAAGAATGTTGTGATCTACTAGTCATTTTTGAGAATCACGTCATTATTTTCTCAGACAAAGATTGTCAATTTCCAGATAGTGGTCAAATTAAAAATGATTGGAATAGATGGTTTAAAAAAGCTATTAAGAAATCAGCAGAGCAAGCTTGGGGAGCGGAAAGATGGATTAAGAAATATCCAAATCAACTATTTTTAGATTCTTTATGCGAAAAACCTTTTCCTCTTGAAATACCCAATTTATCAACTGCTAAATTTCATCTAGTTGTTGTTGCACATGGTAGTTCTACTAGGTGCCAACAAGAACATGGAGGTAGTGGCAGTTTAATGATTAATTCGTCCATGAAAGGATTTTCTGCACATGATGCAATTAAAAATGGAGGGATTCCATTTATGGTTGGGGATATTGATCCAAGTCGTACATTTGTTCATATATTAGATGACACTTCTTTAGAGATTGTTGTAGATACACTAGATACTATTGCAGATTTTGTTTCTTACTTGACTGACAAGGAGAAATTTTTCAGATCTGGCAAAGCTGTTATTGCTTCTGGTGAGGAAGATTTGTTAGCCTATTATCTCACTCATGCAAACGATAAGAATCAGTCTGATTTTATTATTGCTTCTCAGGTCGATAACAGAACTCTTCTTATTTTTGAGGAAGGTTTCTGGGAACAATTTGTTCAAAGTCCGGAACGTTAATCTCAAATTTCAGCCGATAAAATCAGTTATTTTTGGGATCGCTTGATTGAAACTACCAGTAATCATGTCATGAAAGACACACTGTACTCTACTAGCCATCAAGGCTTTAGACCAATGGAATTATTGCTTCGTCTATTAGCACGAGAATCACGTCTTGGGAGAAGAACTCTGTCAGCACCACTTTTAGAACTAATTAAATCAGCACCACGAGATAGAAGTAAAACTCGTTATTGTTATTCTGCATCTTCTCCAGACTATTTTTATGTGTTCCTAACACTGCCCAAATTTGAAGGGATGACTTATGAGGAATACCGAAAAATGCGTCAAAAATTATTAGGAGCCTTTTGTTCAACAGTCAAACTTAAGTTTACTGATGCTCGACACATTATTGGAATGGCTTTTGAGCCAGGTATTAGCGATGCAACTCTATCCAAAGACATCGCATATTTTGATGCAACAGATTGGACAGAAGAAGATGCTATTAGGGCGAGAGAAAATGTTGAAATCATGAATATTCTAAAAAATGTAGATATATCTATTATGGATGTACAAAAATATCCTCATGAAAAAAGTCGTTATACTTTGCATGAAACAGTTTTTGAATATATTGATCCGACTAAACCCGTTGCACAAAAGGATTGGGAAGTTGAACAGTGATTGTGATTTGTTGAAAATCATCCTGAAAAGCACAATTGCTTGGTAGAAAAAGAGTTAAGTCCCATGAGTTTAGAGACAAGCAAGCATCAGGAGATCGCGAAACGATTGGAACGTTTTTTTGATGATGAAATTACCCGATTAAAACTTCCCTGGATAGCTCAACGCTTCTCTGTGGGACTGCGATCGCCACGCGTATCAAAACAGACAAGCTAAAATATAGTCATTTCCGTGATCGTATTTTTGAGATAAATTGTCATTCATGACTTAAAGTTTGCATCGTCTGTTGGGTCAATAACTGAATTTGTTCTAAAGATGGTGTTGAAACTTCTGATGTTTGTTTTAACCAGAGCAAATATTCGATATTTCCCGCAGGCCCCTTAATCGGCGAATAGGTTAAACCCGCATATAGCCAACCTTGCTTTTGAGCCTCATTTAATACCTGATAAATCGCATCTGCTTGATCCTTAGAATCGCGGACAACACCATTTTTTCCCAGTCGCGATCGCCCGACTTCAAACTGCGGTTTGACTAATAAAATGACTTCTTTGGGTTCAACTAATAAATTCCAAAGCGGTTCTAGCACTTTTTTTAAAGAAATAAAAGACAGATCCATTACGGCAAAATTCGCAAATCTTTCTTCTCCATAAAGACTCTCAGGAGTTAAATGCCGAAAATTAGTGCGTTCTTTTAAAATAACCCTTTCATCCTGTCGTAATGTCCAGGCAACTTGTCCATAGCCCACATCTACTCCATAAACTTTTGATGCGCCTGATTGCAACAAACAATCTGTAAAACCCCCCGTAGAAATTCCCCCGTCTAAACAAATTCTTTGGTCAACAGAAATTGAGAAAAATGTTAACGCCTTGGCTAATTTTTCCCCTCCCCGTGAAACATAGGGCGGCTTTTTGGCAACTTCAATAATCGCCTCGATACTAATTTCTGTTCCTGGCTTATCAATGATATGTTGATTAACCTTAACCTCTCCTGCTCGAATTAATTTTTGGGCTAGGGCGCGAGACTCACAAAAATCACGCTCAACTAACAATATATCCAATCTTTTTTTTGCCACACCCACTCCAGAATTGTTATGGTAAATAGTTATATCATTTCATCTGTTAATTTATTATTTAGCACTTGCTCCCCAATAATAAGAGACTCTCAAACATCCTTAATACTATAGCGTTATTCCCAGGGGTAAGACATCTCTGATGTTTATAAACAAGGGGTTTAAACCTCTTGGCTGTGTGTCATTCAACTGCATGGTTATATATTATAGTAATGTTAATAATCTAAGTTTTCCGTTCCTGGGGCGTTAAGTCTTCCCAATTGACATCTCTCCGTAAAACCCAGCCATTATAGCCCACAACAATTCGGGGCAACATCTGACTATCCACAACCGATAAATTATTCATATTGTAGGTCGTATAAATCGTTGATTCAGCATTTAGGTTAATATCAACAACGGTCAGGGTTTTGAAAGGTTGCTGTTGGCTATTAATTAATTTGCGGGGGCCGCTCCCTAAAGCTCCTGTCTGTAGGAGTTCGAGTTCTCCTCGTTTTCCTGGAAAATAGGCGTGATGATGGCCGCTAATGTAGGTATGGACGTGATATTTTTCTAGTAACGTGCGTAATTTATCGGGATTAGCTAGGACATTTCCTGCGGTATTGCGTCCGATCGCAACCGCATAGAGGGGAAGATGGCCGATCGCGATTCGCATTTTGGCAGATTGGGCGGTGGCACTGGCTAAACTTTTTTCTACCCAGCTTAATTGTTCTTCGGAAAGGCGATCGGTAGAAGCATCCCACACGAGATAAAAAATATTATTTTGACTAAAGCTGTAATAGAAAGGAAATTTCGCTTTATCGACAAAGGTTAAGCCTGGATTATGACGAGGATTATTCCAATAATTAGAAGCCAAATCTCGGTCTTTTTGAAACCGCATCTTTCCCTGAATGATCGCCCCCGATCCATCGTGATTGCCAATGGTAAACCCTAGAGGAATTTTTGCTTGACGAAGGGGAGCCGCAATATGTTGATCAAATCCCTCCCACATCGCTGAAATTTGGTCAGACGTGAGGGAATTTTTTTGCCCTGCGACCATATCTCCGCCGCAAAGCACTAAATCGGGTTGCCAATCGGGAATAAACGCGATCGCCTGATCCACCTCTTTCTCGTAGGTCGTCGAGCCGTACTGACTATTGAGATCACTAATGACCACGATCCGCACATCTCCGCGAACGGGTGCGGTTAAACCTTTTGGTGCAGGGGATGAAATAGGAGATTGGGCAACGGGGGCATTGAGAGCCACGCTTTCCTGGGGAGACAACGCCTTATTTTGAGAAAAAACTTGATGCAAAAGGGAAGTCGCCCCCAGACCGCCCAGGGTTCCTCCCGCGATTAACAATTGACGACGACTAACGCCCATAGATAGTAGTAATCTCTATAAATAATTTCAACCGAGGTTAGTATAGTTTATTTCACGGCTTGCAGTTCTTCCAACCGAGCCAACACTTCACTACTATGAATGGCAGGTTGTACCCCCAAAAAGCGATCGCGTAAAATCCCATCGGGATCAATCAAATAGGTATGGCGCAGAGACATTCCGCTCAACCAAGAACTGTATTGTTTACTTACCGCTCCCGTTGTATCGGCTAATAGGGGAAACTTTAATCCTTCAGAATCACAAAATTCGGCATGACTCTCTACGTCATCGACACTTACGCCTAAAATCTGGGTATTTTTCGCTCTATATTGGGGTAAATCCTTCTGAAAACGCTTGGCTTCCAAAGTACAACCCGATGTAAAATCCTTGGGATAAAAATAGAGGACGACCCATTGGCCCCGATAATCCGATAGGGCAATGTCGCGATCGCCGCTATTACTGGGTAAAGCAAAATCGGGAGCAGGTTCATTTAAGGGCAGTTGAGTGCCACCGAGAGCCAAGGCAGGAGCGAGATTCACCAGATTGAGAAAGAGCGTAAACGCTAGACCGAACAATAGAGCAAACAGCGATCGACGAGACATAAACTTTACAATTTCCTAAAACTTAAATGATTGAGTAAGCAAACCTAAAACCATCGTATCTTCAAAACTTAACATTTTCTTAATGTAAATTCATATACCGCAATATAACTTGGTATATAATACACTCTCAGATTAGAATTCACGTTTTCATAAAAAAATAACTATCAATGACAACCCAACTAGCTTCACGAACTGCTTCTACTAACGCTTCAAATCAATCTGCGGCTTCAGGATTACTCAGCCCAAAAACCTATCAAGTCGCCCAGCAGCTTGAATATCTTTATTTAGAGGCCGAAATAGACGTATTGCTTCGTCAGTTACAATCTTTAAAATCTCAAAAAGTTAGTTCTTAGTCCTCAAATTTATCGCTCCCTGTCTTGGTTTGACCCGCATTTAAACACTGCTTGTTATTGAATGCCTTGTCGTCATCCTGTTAAGGGGGCTTTTTATTGGCCGATTTTGCCGATATTTATTCAGCCCAATCCGAGGTAATACTAAATTAAACATGATCCCCCCTAGCCCCCCTTGATAAGGGGGGAAGCCAAAGGCGGGGGGATCTCATGAATAGTTACATCTGACCTTTAATCAAATTAAATGGGTATAACAATGTCTCAGTCTCAAAATACAATTTTAGTCACAGGCGGAGCGGGCTATATTGGGGCCCATGCGGTTCTTGCTCTCCAAAAGGCGGGCTACCAGGTCATTGTTCTCGATAACCTTTCCTACGGCCATCCTGAATTAATCCAAGACCGATTGCAAGCTGAACTTCTTGTTGCCGATATCAGCGATCGCGCTTTTTTAGATAATTTATTTGCCACTCGCCAAATTGATGCAGTAATGCACTTTGCCGCGTTCATTGCTGTTGGGGAATCCGTCCAAGAACCCGCCAAATATTACCGTAATAACGTGGTTGGCACTCTTACGCTACTGGAAGCCATGATTGCGGCGAATATCAAAAAATTTGTCTTTTCTTCGACCTGTGCCGTCTATGGAATGCCCAAGGAAGTTCCCATGACGGAGAACCATCCCATCCAGCCCCTCAGCCCCTACGCCGCCAGTAAACGAGTCGTCGAACAAATGTTAGGCGATTTTGATCAGGCTTACGGTCTAAAATCGGTTATTTTCCGTTACTTTAATGCGTCAGGAGCCGAACCGACTGGTTTATTAGGAGAAGACCACGATCCCGAAACCCATTTAATTCCCCTCGCATTATTAACAACCTTGAAAAAACGGGAATTTTTGTCAATTTTTGGCACAGATTACGATACGCCCGATGGAACGGCTGTGCGGGACTATATTCATATTTGTGACCTCGCCGATGCCCACATTTTAGGATTGGAATATTTATTACAAGGCGGAGAAAGTAATCTCTTTAATCTAGGCAATGGCAATGGTTTCTCTGTTCGAGAAGTGATTGAAACTACTAAAAAAGTGACTGGACTCCCCCTACCCGTCAAAGAAGGCGATCGCCGAGCGGGAGATGCCCCCATTTTGGTCGGCAGTAGTGAGAAAGCTCAAAAAATTCTGGGTTGGCAACCTCAATACGCCGATTTAGAGAAAATCATCAGCCACGCCTGGCAATGGCATCAACAACGTCACGGCTAATTATTCATCACCCGTAGGGGTTTGGTTTCCAAATCCATAAAGCTAAATCCCAACATAAAAAACCCAGCAGACAACCTACTGGGTAAAAAATAAAACTCAAGGGTTTGGATTGACTTAACTTTCAGCAGTCGCTTCAGTCTTTTTATCCAACTTTTGATATTTCCGCATGAAGCGATCGACACGGCCTTCCGTGTCCATGATTTTTTGGGTTCCCGTATAAAAGGGATGATTGCCCGACCAAACTTCCACAGAAATTTCAGGTTGGGTCGAACCAACGGTCATAACCAGTTCACCATTACAATAAACTTTGGCATCAGGATACCAAGTGGGATGAATTTCAGCTTTTGGCATAGGATGTGTCCTCTATCGTTTCGAGTATTGGGGAGCTTTACGGGCTTTATGTAAACCATATTTTTTCCGTTCTTTAGCACGGGGATCGCGAGTCAAATAACCTTCTGCTTTGAGGGGCTGACGATTTTCAGGAGCCAACTGACAAAGCGCACGGGCAACACCGAGTTTCACCGCATCAGATTGTCCCGTCAAACCACCGCCATGAGCATTGACGAGAATATTGTACTCATTTTCTAAACCGAGGGTTTCTAAAGGAGCTTTGACGCTTTGGGTATAGTTAGCGATTCGGTTAAAGTAATCACTTCCCTCTTTCCCATTGACAATCACTTCTCCCGTACCAGGAACAAGACGGACTCTGGCGATCGCCTGTTTACGACGACCTGTTCCCCAATAAACGACTTTTTTAGAATCAGTAGCTTGCATTATTTACCTCCAACGGGGATAGTATTCAGGGTCAGCACTTCGGGTTGTTGAGCGGCATGGGGATGGGAAGGGCCAGCATAAACCTTAAGTTTGGTGAACAGTTGTCTGCCCAAAGAATTTTTCGGTAACATTCCTTTAACGGCGGTTTCGAGAATTCTTTCAGGAAGGCGCGCCTGGAGTTTGCCAAAGGTTTCTATCTTCATTCCACCTGGTCTGCCAGAATGACGACGATAGAGCTTTTGATCCCGTTTTTTGCCCGTGACCGCAATTTTTTCTGCGTTGATGACAACAACGAAATCACCCGTATCCATATGGGGGGTAAACGTTGGCTTATTTTTGCCTCGGAGAATCGTCGCGATTTCCGTCGCTAAACGACCTAAACGTTGATCAGCCGCATCGATCACATACCATTTGTGATCAAGGGTTGCGGCGGTAGGAAGAATGGTTTTGTTCATAAGATTACGGAGAAAATGGGTTTAAAGCCTCGCCCTTCAGGGCTGCTTTGTGATATGATTCCACTACAGAGGAAAGGTATTCAACCTCTCTAAAAACCTAGCTATCTAACCGATAGTCGCACCTTGAAAACTGGATATAGTGGGTTCTGTACAGAAAGGCTCGTACAGGTAAAATATCCAAGCACCAAGTACCAGATAAACCAATATTGTAGGTTTTAAACTGTATCGTAGGGCATACGAAAACAGGCTTCTGAAATGGGGTGAACGTCTGGGGAGACACGGCCTCTGGGTTAAATATCGTAAGGTATTTAGTTTAAGTTGAGTCGCCGAACCAGAAATCTAAAACAGTAATGTTTAGAGAATCTTCTGCCTTTAGGTAGGAGAGTATGTCAAATTTTGGATTTTAGATGGGGGCATATCGGGTACAAAAATAACCCTATACTTCCTTTGACATTCCCTGAAACATAAAAAGAGGTTGGGTATCAAACCAAACGGAGGTTGGAAAGGGAAACTCTGGATAGCCCACTCGCAAAAGACATAATCCCTTGGCGGGAGCAGAATATTTCACCGCTTCTCGACGTTGATTTACCCAAATATCCGTAAAGTCATCCAGGGAACGCTGTCCTCTACCGACTTCGACTAACATCCCCACCAAGAGCCGTACCATACCGTACAAAAAGCCATTCGCTTGAATTTCCACCATAAGACAGGAATCATTGCGATAACATTCTGCGGACTGGACTTCAACCCAGGAGTGGGAACGATCAGAACCCGCTCGATGGAAAGCCGCTAGGTGGTGTCTGCCAATGAGAGGAGTGAGAGCCGCTTGTATTAGAGATTCTTTTAGAGGGGCATGATAATAGTGCCAACTAAACGGTTTAATGAATAAATTTGGCCGTTTGTCAGTATAAATGGTGTAACGATACCGTCGCCAGAGAGCCGAAAAGCGGGCGTGCCAAGGAGATGAAACCTGGGCTGAACCTCGAATTAAAATATCGTCGGGTAAACGACTATTTAAGACCTGCGCCCAGCGATCGCCTGGAATAGAACTGCTTTGTTCAAAATGGGCAACTTGCGCCGCCGCATGAACTCCACTATCCGTTCGTCCCGCACCATGTAACGTCACAGGATGATCAAGGATTTCCGCGATCGCATTTTCGATTGTTTCTTGGACAGTACGGTAATGGGATTGCCGTTGCCAACCATGAAAATGAGTGCCTAAGTATTGAATGACTAGAGCAACCCTTTTTTTTTCTGACAATGACCCTTCACCCATGACCTTACACTAATTCGATAATGGCCATTTCCGCGTTATCGCCCCGACGACGCAGGGTTCTGACCACACGGGTATAGCCACCGTTACGGTCTTTATAGCGATCAGGGGCATCCGCAAAAAGCGAGTGAACCAGGCTCTTATCATAGATATAGCCCAATGCCCGCCGTCTAGCAGACAGAGAACCTTCTTTCGCTAAAGTGATCATGTGATCCACTTCACCGCGAACCGCTTTTGCTCTAGCTTTGGTGGTTTTAATTTGTCCATTCTTTAACAAAGCCGTCGCCAGCGATCGCAATAATGCTTTTCGTTGATCGGTTGGTTTGCCCAAATGGGGGACGCGACACCGATGACGCATTTTCCATTCCTCCAAACTTAATTTAGTTAAAATTAGTAGTTGATAGCTAATAGTTAATGACTAAAAACTATTGACTATCCACTCATTATGGTTTCGCTTTTTCCTGGGGGAGGGTAATCCCTAAGCGTTTTTGCAATGCTTCAATCACTTCCTCAGCAGATTTTTGTCCGAAGTTTTTGATTTCCAAAAGATCTTCCTGACTATAATCTAAGAGATCCGCCACCGAATTAATTTGCGCCCGTTTTAAACAGTTATAAGCCCGAACGGAAAGTTGTAACTCTTCAATAGGAATTTGACTTTCGGGATTAATTTCGTCTTGATAATCTGCCTGACTCGTTTCAAGCTCATTCAGATCTCTTAGAGGATTGAATAAATCAGAAATAATCTCTGAAGCCTCCGAAAGAGCCTCCTTGGGATTAATACTGCCATTCGTCCAAATCTCTAACGTGAGACGGTCTTTGACAGCCGACCCATCAGGGCGAATATCTTCAACACCGTAATTCACCTTGGTGACTGGCATAAAAACCGAATCGATCTGCAAAAAATCCAAGGAAGACGAATCATCCTTGCTCCGCTCAATCGCCCGATAACCAGCACCCCGCTCAACTCGAAATTCCATCTCCAGTTTTGCCCCTTCCGCTAAGGTTGCGACATACTGGTTGGGATCGATAACTTCGATTTCAGACGGAACATCAAATTGAGCAGCCGTAACGGTCGCTGGGCCAATCGCAAGCAAACGACCAATTTGGGTTTGGTCACTATAGCTCTTGAGAATGATTTCCTTCATGTTGAGCATGATTTCTAAAACATCCTCGCGTACCCCTGGAATGGTGGCAAATTCGTGATTAACCCCCGCAACGCGGATAGCCGTCACAGCCGCCCCTTCCAAATTAGAAAGCATTACCCTTCTTAGGGCATTGCCGACAGTTGTTCCTTGCCCTCGATCCAATGGCTCCAGAACAAATTTACTATATTGACTTTGATTTTTCTGAGTCTTAGACTCAACACACTCAATTTGAAACTGCGCCACGCTAGTGACCTCCCTGCTCTTGACCTTCCGTAACCCTTTATTGCTATCTATGTTTGTAGTTTGTTGTCAGGTTAATTCCCGCGATCGTGAGTAACACTAGGAATTTTTCCTGCCAATCTTAAACTACACTCTCCGCCGTTTCGGAGGACGACAACCGTTATGGGGAATGGGAGTGACATCCCGAATCAGAGTAATCTCTAGTCCCGCACCTTGAAGGGCGCGAATGGCAGTTTCTCGACCAGCACCGGGGCCTGTCACGAGAACTTCTAATTGTCTCATTCCTTGTTCAATCGCTCGACGACCAGCATTATCTGCTGCCGTTTGGGCCGCATAGGGAGTTCCCTTTTTAGCACCTTTAAAGCCACTTGAACCCGCCGATGCCCAGGAGATTACGTCTCCTTTGGTATCAGAGATGGTGACAATTGTATTGTTGAATGTAGATTGGATGTGAGCAACACCGCTAGGAACATTTTTCTTCTGTTTCTTCGGTCCGCTTTTTTTGGTTGGTCGCGCCATAGTGGTTGCTTAAACTCTCTGCTTAACTCAATTGCATTAGAAATAGGATTATTTCTTGGATGGGGCTTTTTTCTTACCAGCGACGGTAACCCGACGACCCCGACGGGTACGAGCATTGGTTCGAGTCCGTTGACCCCGTACAGGTAACCCCATACGATGACGACGACCCCGATACGTTCCAATATCGACCAAACGCTTGATGTTCATTGCTTCCCAACGGCGCAAATCCCCTTCAATTTCGTAATTGGTATCGATGTAGGTACGCAGAGCGGCGGCATCTTCGTCGGTCAAGTCCTTAACTCTGGTATCAGGATTTACGCCTGTCCCTGCTAAGATTTTGTGAGATCGCGATAGACCGATACCATAGAGATAGGTCAGTGCGATTTCCACACGTTTATCTCTGGGCAGGTCAACACCAGCTATCCTCGCCACGTTGTTTCTCCCTCTGTATGATTGATAGTGTTTCTTGATTTACGATTGGTTACGTTTCATGGAATGATTAACTGACTTCTAACCCTGACGTTGCTTGTGTTTGGGGTTTGAACAAATCACCATTACTTTGCCGCGTCTTCGGATGACACGACATTTATCACACATTTTCTTTACGGATGCTCTAACTTTCATGCCTATATTTTTGGGCAGTACTGCAAGCTTACTATTATAACAATATTGTAGGACACTGTCAGCATTTTTTTTGCTAAAGTTTAAACATAATGTTTTTGATAAGTTTTTTAACTGCCGAAAGGTTATTTTTTGTTTTTAAGACGGTACGTGATCCGACCTTTGGTAAGATCGTAGGGGGTTAATTCTACTTTGACGCGATCACCAGGCAGAATTTTGATATAGTTTCGCCGAATTTTGCCAGAAATATGGGCTAAAACATTAAAACCATTATCTAGATCAACGCGAAACATCGCATTGGGGAGGGATTCCGTGACGGTTCCTTCCATTTCAATTAGGTCTTGTTTGGACAAGTGGTTGACGACCTCCTGATAAAAATCAAATCTAAAGACGCAACAAACACAGACAGCTTTTTTAGCGGCCCTTTGTTATCTTAACAAACTTTGAGCGAATCCTACGGAGTTTGTTGGTATTGAATTTGTTGTCCGACCCAATCCACAACTTCTTGCACATTTTGAAGTAGCCGTTCAACTTGTTCAGGAGTAATGACATTTTCAGGAATCATTACGTCTTCAGAATTGTCAGTTGGTTGCTCAGGATACAATAACCTGTCTCGAAAAGGTACTTTTGATCCCCCAAGCGATAGGAATTTTGCATTCAATGCTGATACTTTTGTGCGAAATCCTACAACACTTGTACGTTTCTTAACGCATTTCAGAAATACGTTTAGTTTATGTCCATGCGTAATTCCTTTGCCATGAGGCTCATTTAATGACGCGGCTAGAGCAGATGCGCTGGATTCATAAGCATGATAACAACAGAACGCAGCCATTTCATGTATCCCTGACTCTAAATTTATTCTCGCAGCTTCTAAGCTTCTGATAGCAATATTTTGATATTGTTCTTGCATAAAGACTACTCAGAATAAATTAAACAGCCCGAATTAGTGAGTCTAGTGCGCCAATCATCAGAAAGGGCTAAGAAATTTTCGGCAATTTTGACAGACCAAGCATCAGTTAATGGTAAAATCCCTGTTTCGCAGTAGATATCAGCTAAATTCTCTGAAATTGTTTCTATAGCGGCAAAAGTATTATCTTTCTTGAAAAAAGTGTAAAAGGTAATTGAATCAGGCTTATCACGCCCAGACCAAGGATGTTGTCGCAAAGACCGAGTCTGATAATGCAAACCCCCATTATTTTTATCGGGAGCCACTGCAATGACGAGAGAGATATTATCGGGACGAGCTTGTTGTAATGTTTTTGACGCAGATGATAAAAACATCTTCACTAGAGGATTGCCAAATTTAGGTTCTTTTCCCTTTGTTAACAAACTATAAGGGAGTTTTTGGGTAATGGAGATAGGTGAGGTCGTTGAGATCGCCATGTGTTCTTCCCCTTGATATTTTTTAACGCCTGAATCTTAATTATAGAGAAGAAGAAAAGTGAAATGTTATCTTAATAACTTCCTCTCTAATGGATATTTTCTAGGCAGTAACCAAATCTTGCAAAATATTTGCCACTTCTTCGGGAGCTTGATGGCCATCAACGGAATGAAGCTTTCCCTGTTCTTGGTAATAACTAATTAAAGGGGCAGTTTGTTCTTCATAAACTTCTAGACGACGACGAATGGTAACTTCTGTATCATCATTTCTGCCCCGTAGCAAAAGACGTTCCACGATCGCATCGTCAGGTACTTCTAGATTAACTGTCCATTTCGCTTGGTGATTGATGGTTAATAATAATTTGTCTAAAAATTCTGCCTGGGCGACATTACGGGGAAAACCATCCAGAATCCAACCGTTTTTAGTGTCATCCTGCGATAATCGTTCGCGAATTAAATCTAAAATTAAATTATCGGGAACTAGCTCTCCCTTATCCATATAGGATTGAGCTTGTTCTCCTAAAGCCGTTTTATCCGCGATCGCCTGTCTTAACATATCGCCTGTGGAAATGTGGGGAACTTGCAGATTTTTGGCTAAAACTTGACCTTGAGTGCCTTTACCCGATCCTGGTGGCCCTAGAAAAATTAATCCGTTTTTCATGGTGATAATAAGTTTTTTTGAATGAAAAAGTCTGTTTAACAAGAATAGAGACGCTGTTAGCAACGCCTCTATTACAAGGGAAAAATGTGGGAAAATTAATCCTGTTTGATCATTCCCTCATAACGTTGAGAGATGACGTAGGTTTGAATTTGTTTGGCGGTATCGATCGCAACCCCCACTAAAATGAGTAAGGATGTCGCGCCTAAACCTCGGAAAGTCGTTACGCCAGTGGCATTTTCTACAAAGACAGGAATGATCGCAACCGCACTGAGGAAAATCGCCCCTAAAAAGGTCAGTCGGTTGAGAACGCCTTCTAAATATTCTTCGGTCTTTTTGCCTGGTCGAATGCCTGGGATGCTAGAACCCATTTTTTTCAGATTTTTAGAAATATCTTCGGGATTAACAATCAAGGAGGCGTAAAAATAACTAAAGAAGAAAATTAGGACTGAATAAACAATGGTATAAGTCCAGGTTCCAGGTTGCAAAGAATTGGCAATTTGCACAAAAACTTGTCCAACGGAACTCAAATCCTTATTGTTATTTAAAAAGCCCGCTAAAGAAGAAGGCAGAATTAGCACTGCTGAGGCGAAAATAATTGGCATTACTCCACCCTGATTTAAGCGCAGGGGTAAGTAACTCGTTCTTTCTCGATACAGTCGTTTTCCGACTTGGCGACGGGCTGAAATAATGGGAATTCGCCGAGTGCCTTCTTGCACAAAGACAATACTCACAATCATTACTAAGAAAACTAGGAGCAAAATCACCACTTGAGCGATCGCTTCTCGTCCCCCTGTTTGAGCATAATCAATGGTATTTCCCAAGGTTTTCGGTAAGGTTGCCACAATGTTGACAAAAATCAACAAAGAAGCCCCATTTCCAATGCCTCTTTCTGTAATTAATTCAGAAATCCACATGACAAACAGTGAACCCGCCGTTAATGCCAAAGTCGTTTGGACAATAAAAACAGGGCCGTAAGTCGGAGCATAGGGACGTAGTAAACCAACGGTTAAACCAATACTCTGGATAATGGCCCAGCCCACTGCGACATAACGGGTATATTGGGAGATTTTGCGACGACCCGCTTCACCTTCATTTTTTTGTAAATCTTCTAGGGCTGGAACCGCCGCCGTTAATAATTGCAAAATAATAGAGGCATTAATATAGGGAAGAATGCCCAGGGCAAAAATCCCAATCGTTGAGATCCCTCCCCCAGTAAAAATGTCTAGAAATCCCAGGACGGGGCTATTGCTAATGGCTGCCGTGAAAGCTTGGCGATCAATGCCTGGAATGGGAATAAAAATACCCAAGCGCACCAAAATTAATAGCGCAATCGTAATCAGCAACCGACCTCGGAGGCCAGCCGCTTGAGCCATTTGTAAAAAGGTTTCCTGGGCTGAGGGGGTTTTATCTCGACTAACGACCATAATTTAGTTATCGGTGATTAATTATTAGTGATTAGTTATTAGTGTATCAGCTACTATCGGTTAGGAAATTTTACTAGAAAGCGATCTTAACCAGATATAAGGCTGTCCGCGATCGCCGAATACACAGTTTTCGCGTTGGTAAAATCAATTAAAATGGCGATTTATCAATAAATAGAGTGAATTTTCACACACCCTACTACTCTTCACTAATCACAACAGAACCACCTGCTGCTTCGATTTTTTCCTTGGCACTCTTAGTAAAGGCCGCCGCTTTTACGGTTAAAGCAACCGTCAATTCTCCGTCACCCAGAATTTTTAAGGAGCCATCATTACTAGTAACAATTCCTGCCTTCATCAAACTCGCAAGAGTAACTTCTGTTTTGGCGGGCAGAGTATTCAAACGACCAACATTGATAATGGTGTATTGTCTCTGATTGATTAAGGGGAAGTGCTTGAGTTTGGGTAAACGACGGTAAAGGGGCATTTGTCCCCCTTCAAAACCAGGACGAGTAGGACGACCTGAACGGGATTTCTGTCCCCGCATTCCGAAGCCACAGCTTGCGCCCTGACCTGCGGCAATGCCCCGACCGACTCGACGGCGACGTTTGGTTGCCCCCTCTTTAGGAGAAAGTTCGTCTAATCGCATAATCTTTAATTTCTCAGTAAATGAATTTAGTTTAAATAGTCAAAAATCTAGCAAAAGCCAGAAGATTAATGTCACGATTCGCCACGATTAGACTTCTAACCTGAGACCTTTGACTTAGGTATAAAGATGTTCGACAGAAACGCCTCTTTCTTCTGCAACTTCGGCAAAACTTCTGAGGGTTTCTAACGCATTAACGGCCGCTCTGGCATTATTGAGAGGATTATTAGACCCCAACTGTTTGGCCAGAATATTTTTAATACCAGCTAATTCCAGTACTGTCCGCACAGCTCCCCCTGCAATTACCCCTGTCCCTGGTGCTGCGGGGCGAATAATCACATTAGCTCCACCAGAGGCTCCCTTGGTAATATGGGTAATGGAATTAGCCTTGGTTAGGGACACATCAATTAACTGTTTTTTGCCATCAGCAACGCCTTTACGGACAGCTCCAATGACATCCCCTGCCTTACCAACCCCAACTCCCACTTGGCCACTTTCATTGCCGACGACAACGATCGCCCTGAAGCTGAGTTTTTTACCACCTTTGACTACCTTACTCACACGGCGAATTTGAATAACCCGCTCTTGCCAGTTAGTTTCCTGGGCCTTGGTTCTGCTGCCTTTACGATTTGCCATAGTTTTACCTCCACATTCAATAAATTTCTAAAAGTTCAACCCAGCTTCGCGGGCCGCTTCGGCTAAGGATTTAACACGGCCATGATAAAGGTTTCCACCCCGATCAAATACCACTGTTTCAATTCCCTTGGCTAAGGCACGTTTAGCAACCAATTTACCAACGGCGGCCGAAGCAGTTGAATCGGAGGTAGATTCCAGTTCACTTTTTAGATCGGGATCTAGGGTTGATGCGGCCGCCAGAGTATGTTGAGCAACATCATCAATAACCTGAGCATAAATATGTTGATTGGAACGAAAAACCGATAAGCGGGGGCATTCGGAGGTTCCACTGAGTTTGCGCCGAATCCGTTTGTGGCGGCGTTGAAGTAGTTCTTGGCGAGTTAATTTCATGGTTATTTCTTACCTTTGGCTGTCTTACCAGCTTTACGTCTAACAAATTCGCCCAAATAACGGACACCTTTTCCTTTATAGGGTTCGGGAGGACGAGTAGCGCGAATTTTAGCGGCCATATTGCCGACTAGTTCTTTATCAATACCCGTAACGATAACTTGGGTATTATTTTCGACAGCGACCTGAATACCGTCTGGCATAGCCATTTCAACAGGTTTACTGTATCCCAAGTTGAGGGTGATTTTTGTTCCCTGGGCCTGGGCGCGATAGCCGACTCCTTGAATATCGAGGCGTTTTTCAAATCCTTTAGAAACACCTTCGACCATGTTGGCGACTAGGGTACGGACGAGTCCATGACGTTCCCGCGCAGTCCGAGATTCGTCTTGGCGAATGACATTCAGGATTTCTCCGTCTTGTTCGACTTTGACTTTCTCTGGAAGATCGCGCTCTAGGGTGCCTTTGGGCCCTTTGACGGTCAAGTGTGATTCATTGATGTCAATGGTCACTTTGGCCGGGATGGGGATGGGGCGTTTACCAATACGAGACATAGTTTTTAACTGTGATTAGAGGTTCATGCTTTCTTGGTTAATAGTTAATAGTGTGCTGTTAA
This sequence comes from Snowella sp., assembly GCA_003249095.1. Classification (GTDB taxonomy): domain Bacteria; phylum Cyanobacteriota; class Cyanobacteriia; order Cyanobacteriales; family Microcystaceae; genus Snowella. The sequence continues at coordinate 44,109 of QBMS01000009.1, read as the reverse complement.
TAGGGGATTGATCGTTTAATAAGGCTATCAATCACTGATTACCAATGACTATTGACTAATCACTCAAATTACCAGACGTAGCAAAGGATTTCGCCGCCAATTTTCTGACGACGGGCTTCTCGGTCTGTCATAACCCCGCTAGAGGTGGAGACAACGGCAATGCCGATACCGCCTAAAACTCTGGGAATTTCTTTAGAGGGAGAATAAACACGCAAACCTGGCTTACTGACCCGTTGCAGGGTATTAATCAGGGGTTGACGGTTTTTTCCTTTATATTTGAGGGTTAGAACAAGGTTGCTCTTGATGCCTTCGCCCACTTCTTCAAATCCTTCAATAAAGCCTTCGTCTTTGAGAACTTGGGCAATATTACGGGTCATTTTGGTGGTGGGAACTAGGGTTGTGGGATGTCTCACTGCACAGGCATTACGAATGCGGGTGAGCATATCAGAAATTGTGTCGGTTGATGCCATTATTCCTTAAGTTTTTTTCCTAGTGGATTCTTTTTAATTGATAGTTGATAATTAATAGTTGACAATTAGTTGATGATGATTAGAAAAATTAAATAGGTTTAAATTCGTTGGCTAAACTATTCATTATCCATTATCAATTTTCCATTATTCATTAACTATTCATTATCCATTATCGATTTTTCATTATCAATTAACTATGGGTTTTTAAAGGGCATTCCCATTGCTTTTAGTAAGGCACGACCTTCTTCATCGGTTTTAGCAGTGGTGATGATCGAGATATCAAATCCGCGAATTTGATCGATGCTGTCATAGCTAATTTCAGGAAAAATGAGTTGTTCTCGAATTCCTAAACTGTAGTTACCGCGACCATCAAAACTGTTGGGGCTAATACCACGAAAATCTCGAATACGGGGGAGTGCTAGGCTAATCAGTCGGTCTAAGAAGGCGTACATCCGTTCAGACCGTAAGGTGACCATTACTCCAACGGGCATTCCTTCTCGGAGTTTGAAACCCGCGATCGCCTTTTTAGCGCGAGTAACAACGGGTTTTTGTCCGCTAATCGTCGCTAATTCAGTGATGGATGATTCAAGAGCCTTAGCATTCTGAGACGCTTCTCCTAAACCCCGATTGATTGTAATTTTGACGACTTTAGGAACTTCGTGGACATTCTTGTAACCAAACTCTTCTGTGAGTTGGGGAACAATAGTTTCCTGATAGATCTGTTTAAGAGGCAGTTTCATGATCGTTGAATTCCTGGGCTTGGTCAGGAGTTAATAGGGATTAGTGGAGAATTAATCGAGGATTTCACCCGTTTTTTTGAGCATCCGTACTTTCTTTCCGTCTTCGGTAAAGGTGTGGCAGACTCGGCTGGCGACCTTTTCCTTATTGGAATAAAGCATCACTTTAGAACTGTGAATAGGAGCTTCAAAGGTGGTGATTTGTCCAGATTCGCCTTCTTGTTGGGGTTTAACGTGCTTGGTGCGGATGTTAACGCCCTTGATGACGACTTGGCTCTTTTGGGGCAGGATTTGCAGGATTTCTCCCACTTTTCCCTTATCTTTGCCCGAAATGATTTGGACAGTATCCCCTTTTTTGACGTGCATTTTATAACGCTTAGGGGGAGTGGATTTTTTGGTCATCAGATTACCTCCGGGGCGAGGGAGACGATTTTGGTATAATTTTTATCCCGTAGTTCCCGTGCAACGGGGCCAAAAACCCGTGTTCCCTTCGGATTTCCATCAGCATTGATAATCACGGCGGCATTGTCATCAAAACGAATGCTCATACCACTTTCACGACTGACGGTTTGACGAGTACGAACGATAACCGCTTTCACGACATCGGATTTTTTGACGGGCATATTGGGAATAGCATCCTTAACAACCGCAACGATTTGATCGCCGATGCCGCCGTAGGTGCAGTTTCCTGTGCCTAAAACTCGCAGACACATTAACTTGCGTGCGCCGCTATTGTCAGCGACATTGAGGTAGGTTTGTTGTTGAATCACGACGGTTTCTCTACAAAGTAATGAACTTGAGTTTAATGAGTCAGGATTTCGGCAACTTTCCAGTGTTTGGTTTTACTCAAAGGGCGGGTTTCCTGAATGCGGACGCGATCGCCTTCTTTACACTGGTTGTCTTCGTCGTGGGCTTTAAACTTTTTAGTTTTAACGACGATCTTGCCGTACTTGGGGTGGGGAGAGCGGTTTTCGATCGCAACAACAACGGTTTTATCCATTTTGTCACTCACGACAACGCCGACTCTTTCTTTAACTGCCATAATCGATTTTGGTTTTTGAGATGAATTTAGAAAAGTCTGTTTTACGCTTCTTCGGGAGTGGCAGCCTTAGACTGTCTTTCTCCTTCCACCGTCAACAGTTGGGCTAGGCGGTGACGAGTATGTTTGAATTCATGGGGAGTCTCTAGGCGACGAGTCGCTTGCTGAAACCGTAGATCAAACAATTTTTTCTTCGCCGCAATGATCGCCTCGGACAGTTCTTCATCTTTTAATGCTCTAGCATCTGCAATTTTTGGGAGAGCCATTGTTACACATACTCCTCATTCTTAGTGATGAACTTCGTTTTAATGGGTAATTTTTGGGAAGCAAGACGCATCGCCTCACGGGCCACTTCTTCAGTAACCCCCCCCACCTCAAACATAATTCGTCCAGGCTTGACAACGGCTACCCAAAATTCGGGTGAACCTTTACCAGAACCCATCCGAGTTTCAGCAGGGCGTTGGGTAACGGGTTTATCAGGAAAAATACGAATCCAGATTTTCCCACCCCGACGAATATAACGATTCATCGCACGACGGGCCGCTTCAATTTGGCGAGCGGTAATCCAGGAGGGTTCAATGGCTTGGAGCGCAAATTCTCCAAAATTGATGGTGCTTCCCCGTTCGGCCAAACCTCTCATCCGACCGCGTTGTTGTTTACGAAATTTAGTTCTTCTGGGACTTAACATGATTAGTTAATAGTTTTTAGTTAATAGTTTTTAGTTGGTAATGGTTAAATCATTGAATAGTTGGTAGTATTTTAGTTTTTATAAATAAATCGTTATTCATTATTAACTATCAACTATTTGCGTTTGACTATTTACCTTGACTATTCACCAGAGCGGTCTTCAAATTGCTGACGACGAGAGGATTTTCGACGAGGTTGAGCCGCAGGAGCGACAACGGGTTGAATATCTTGTCCAGGAATAATTTCTCCCTTAAAGATCCAAACTTTCACCCCTAAAATTCCGTAGGTCGTTTTAGCCGTCACATAAGCATAGTCAATGTCAGCCCGAAGAGTATGGAGAGGAACTCGTCCTTCTCTGACCCATTCAGTCCGCGCAATTTCTGCCCCGTTGAGACGACCACTGACTTGGATTTTAATGCCCTTAACTTCAGCCCGTTGCGCCCGTTGAATGGCTTGACGGACAACCCGACGGAAAGAAACCCGACGTTCTAGTTGTTGGGCGATATATTCACCAATTAAGCGAGCATCTGCGTCAACTTTGGCGACTTCAATCACATTGACACGAATTTGACGAGTACCGCCCAACGCTGCCTGGAGTCCCAAGCGCAATTGCTCAATCCCTGCGCCGCCTCGGCCAACGACCACACCAGGTCTTGCCGTGTGAATGCCTAATTCAATCTGATCCGCTTTGCGTTCGATGCGAATATCCGCAATCCCCGCATTACTGAGATTTTTTTCGACATAAAGCCGAATTTTGTTATCTTCTTGGAGTAACTCTGGATAGCGTTTTGTATCGGCATACCAACAGGATTTATGTTCTTTGGTAATACCGAGACGAAAGCCAATTGGATGTATCTTTTGTCCCATTTTTTTTGAACCTTACGTTAGCTTCGCTTGACAAGTTAAGGATTGAACTGATTATTCTTCCGATCCAGATGCGACCGCAACAGTGATGTGGCAAGTCGGTTTACGGATTTGGTAAGCTCGGCCTTGGGCGCGGGGGCGAAAACGTCTTAAGCTAGGGCCACCGTCGGCAAATGCTTGACTAACAACGAGGCTAGAGGGGTCTAGTCCTTCATTGTGTTCGGCATTGGCAACGGCTGACCGTAGCGTTTTCAAGATCGGCTCACAGGCTTTGTAAGGCATAAACTCTAGAATAATCAGAGCTTCCCGATAGGAACGTCCCCGAATTTGATCGAGAACACGACGGACTTTGTAGGGAGACATCCGCACATAGCGCGCGATCGCCTTAGCCTCTACTGTCGTATTGATCGCCATAGTGTTTACCTCTTACGTTATTTTCGACCCGATTTTTTATCACCCTTAGCGTGGCCCCGAAAGGTACGGGTGGGCGCGAATTCACCCAGCTTATGACCCACCATTTGTTCAGAAATGAAAATGGGAACGTGTTGCTTGCCATTGTGGACGGCGATCGTGTGGCCAATCATTTCGGGCATGATGGTAGATGCCCTTGACCAGGTTTTGATCACTTGTTTGTCGCCTTTTACGTTGAGTTTCTCAATTTTCGTGAGAAGACTATCTGCGATAAAAGGCCCTTTTTTGAGAGAACGACCCATAGTTGGATACTGATAGTATTACTAAGTAAACAAAGTTTATTTCGTGCGGCGGCGGACAATAAGCCCACTACTACGTTTTTTCTTATTGCGAGTTTTGGCACCCAGGGTCGGTTTACCCCAAGGCGTTACTGGCCCGGAACGACCAATGGGTGCGCGGCCCTCACCACCTCCATGCGGGTGATCCACAGGATTCATGACGCTACCCCGAACATGGGGTCGTTTACCAAGATGGCGAGTCCGTCCTGCTTTTCCTAACTTGATGTTACGATTATCGGCATTTCCGACTTTACCAATGGTGGCATAACACTCTTTTCTGACCATCCGCACTTCTTTGGAGGGCAATTTGAGGGTTACATAATCACCTTCTTTAGCAACTACTTGAGCAGAGGCTCCCGCAGAACGAGCCATTTGTCCACCCTTACCAGCTACGAGTTCAATATTATGAACGTCCGTACCCAAGGGAATTTTGCTCAGGGGAAGCGCGTTACCAATTTCAAAGGGAGCATCATCTCCGGCAATAATCATGGTGCCAACTTCCAAACCGCCAGGGGCTAGAATATAGCGTTTTTCCCCATCTTGGTAGAAAAGTAGGGCAATGCGGGCGTTACGATTAGGATCGTATTCAATGGCAGCGACCTTTGCGGGAATATCACGCTTGTTTCGGTGAAAATCTATTTCCCGATAGAGACGTTTGTGACCACCACCCCGATGGCGACTGGTAATAACCCCGCGATTATTCCGTCCTTTTTTATTGTGCTTATAGCCTGTTAATGATTTTTCCGGCTCACTTTTAGTAATTTCGGCGAAATCGGAGACGCTTGCCTGCCGAGTGCCTGGAGTGTATGGCCGATAAGTACGGATACCCATAGTTCAATTTTTGGATTTTGGATTTTGAATTTTATGCTTAGTGATCATCACTAAACTAAGAAAAAACTAAACGTCTGGGAACAGAGGAATGGAATCCCCTTCCTTTAGGGTGACGATCGCCCGTTTAATCTGCGGTTTAAAACCGAGGAAGCGACCGACTCGTTTTTTCTTGCGGGGGGGACGGGCTGTATTGACGCTAATAACTTTTACATCAAATAAAGACTCGATCGCTGCTTTGATGTCGGGTTTGGTTGCTTTAGGAACGACTTCAAAAACGTATTGATTTTGTTCCATCAGCAAAGTCGCCTTTTCCGTCACCAAGGGTTTGATGATTAAATCAGCCAAATTACGGGAATCAACTCTAGTCGTCATTGTAAACCTCCTGAAGTTTGGCGATCGCACTGGATGTCGCAACAATCTTATTCGCCACGAGAATATCGTAAATATTCAGGCTATCGGCTTTCAATATCTTCAAAGAAGCCACATTCCGAGCAGATAATTGAACATTTTCAGGAATTTCATCCAAGATCAAGAGCGTTCTTTTTTCCAGATTTGCTCCCCAACGGGTGAGAGCAGAGGTTAATTCCTTCGTTTTGGGCTGGGTCAGTTGATCCCCAAAGGACTCGACTAAAATGAGATCTTCCATACGACTGGCGATCGCAGTCCTCAGAGCCAAACGACGTTCCTTGCGGTTCATCTTAATTTCAAACTCTCTCGGTTTTGGCCCGAAAGAAACCCCACCCCCTTTCCAGAGAGGAGAACGATTAGAACCCGCACGAGCGCGTCCAGTTCCCTTTTGTTTCCAAGGCTTGCGACCTCCCCCTCTAACTTCAGCACGGGTTTTGGTAGAAGCATTTCCTTGGCGAGCATTCGTTTGTTGACGGATTAACGCTCGGTGGACAATGTGGTTGGCATTTTCATCTTTTGCAACCTTTAGCTCCAGGGAAGCTTCACCGCTTTCTTCCCCTTGCCAATTTTTAACAACACAATTAACCATAATATTATCTCGTTGATCAGTGGTCAGAGATGAGCTTTCTATTTGCGGCCAACTCGGTTGGTCGGCATAATATTTAGCAGAGTGCCTGGTTTACCAGGAACAGAGCCTTTGATGAGCAAGAAATTCCGCTCAACATCAACCCTTACCACCGTCAAACGACGGACAGTAATTTTCTTCGCGCCGTATTGTCCTGCCATCTTTTTACCAGGATAGACACGACCAGGGGTTGTACCAGGCCCAATCGAACCAGGGGTGCGATGACTTTTACAACCGTGAGACATCAGACCGCGACTAAAATTATGACGTTTCTGATAACCCGAAAAACCCCGTCCCATACTCTGACCAGATACATCAACTAAATCACCGACATTAAAAATATCTGCTTTTAGCGTTTGCCCTAATTCATAGGCAGAAGTATCGTCAATACGATATTCCTTTAAGTGACGTTGGGGAGTTGCCCCTGCTTTACTTAGATGGCCTAATTCAGCCTTACTAAGGGCTTTTTCTTTAACTTCTTGATAGCCGATCTGGATAGATGAATAACCATCCGTGTCGGGTGTTTTAACTTGGGTGACGGGACAGGGGCCAACTTGCACCACTGTTACTGGAATAGAGGTTCCCTTTTCTATATCAAAGATTTGGGTCATCCCCAGTTTTGTCCCTAAAAGACCGATAGACACTTTCTAACCCTCTACTGTTTTTGAATAGTCGGTTGATGGATTCTCAGCAAAGAAATGACGAATAAGATATATCCGTCTAAGATCTAACTTATAGATGTTCTTCAACTGAATGGAGTGTATCAAGAAAATTCTTGATGAGTCCGTTTAACTTAATAGCGGTAGGGAGAGTTAGTCCTACATACCAGTTAAGTCGGGTTGCTGGTGTTTCCTTACAGACTTAAGGAAGAAAATCCTCAGTATCTTCGGGCAGCAGGCGACAAATATACCACGCGAGTTTTCACACTAACACTATTTTGGCCGCGATCAACCATTGTAGGGAATGATAGGAATTTATGCAAGGGTTTTAACTAAAAATTTTTGAGGGGCGATCGCGGATTGATGCAAGAGTCGGTTCAATTCCCCAGTCAGCAGGGTCAGCATAGCTTGAAATTCTTGCCAGGGTTTTGCGAGTCTGTATTTCCATCATAGATTTATGTGAATAAAATCCTTACTCCGAAAGCGTTGTGGGATGATCAGTATTACTCTCATACACAATATTGATATAAACTCTACAGACATTAGAAAAATCCCAAGCTGACGTTATAACAACTTGGGACTTGATTCTTAGGATTACGGACTATTTATAAAAAAAATGTTTTACAATAGAGACAAAGACATGGAAGTAATGTGTATAAACGAAATACCCAATTTCTTTCATGTTCTTGAAAAAATCTACAGCGCGGTTTATTATTTCAATCGATTCCCAGCATTCCCAGATAGTTATTTTCTTATCTTGTCGTAAGCCTGTCTGACTTTCTTTATCTTCACTTGTCACTATTGGCATATCGACAGACGGAACATAGTAAATTTTAACTATTATCATATTTTGATTTCTAGGTCGAGTGTATTTGTCGTTCTGTTGCGCGTCTTGACTTTTCATCAGGTATCTTATCTTCCTACTCATCGTTATATGTCAGTACTCCGTATCTTATGAATCCACTCTAACATAAAAATTCACCAATGTCAACACTATTTCCCTGCATTTGACCTTCTACTCTAGATTGGAGTCGCTCTTTAGCAGTTTAACTTCAAGATACTAAGTTATAATCGCGCTTTTGTGTTTCGGACTTAAAACTGTGATCGCGTTTTATGGTTGCGTTATCTCAGGTGATCGCATTTTAGATACTGAAAGTTTAACGAATGTATTTCATTGATAGATTACAATAGCGCGATCGCATTTTTGATTAATAGGAAAAGACGATCTCTTTAAAATGTTAAAATCCAAAGAAAACGTGAACCCCAGGAAGAATCCTATGCAGACCCTTACTCCTAACCTTTCCCCTGCGATCGCCTCCAAAACTCGGACAGATGAAGTATTTATCGCTCTCCCCTATGACGGCTATCACTACGAAATTGTTAATGGAGAATTAATTGATAGGGGAAATTCAGAAGTGATGATGACATTAGGTTTATCGCCTTGGTCATAGAATATCGGATATTAATCAAATTCTTCAATAGCGAGACTGTAGGCGCAGGAAAAACGAATGGGAACAATCAGGCTAATGCACGCCAAACTTCATCGGGTGCGAGTCACGGAAGCTAATGTGAATTATGTGGGTAGTATCAGTATTGATCCAGAGTTGCTGGAAAAAGTTGGCATTTTACCCCTCGAAGAAGTCGATATTATTAATCTTAATAACGGGAAACGCTTTTCTACCTATACCATTCCAGGGACAGCAGGTAGTCGAGAAATTTGTCCTAATGGCGGGGCGGCTTTGTTATGTGAGCCTGGAGATTTATTGATAATTTATGCCTATGAAACCTGCGATCGCCAGGAAATTTTAATCAAAGGTCATCAAGCGCGGGTCATGGTTGCAGATGCAGAGAATAATATTGCAGAATTTTATTTACAAAATCTTGTTCCCCAGGGCGATCGCCTAGAATTTCAGAATTTAATCGCTGAATAGGTTACAGTTTGACAAGACTAACCCAAATTGAGTTTTAAATCCTAAATTTGAAACTAATAAACCGATGAAAAACCCTGAAAAACCCCTGTGGGAAACCCTCCTCAAACCCTTCTTTCAAACCTTTTTGATCGATGACGCAGAACTCGCCCGCCTCAGTGAAATGATTGACTGGGAAGCAGGGCGATCGCGTTTTGGTCAAGCGGATTTTCAGTATCCCGAATACTATCAAACCCAAAATTTTCACGGTATCGAAGGCGGTTATCTCACCAAAACAGCCGCCCTCACCTACGATCCGATTACTCGCTACGTTCTGCCGCCCAATGAAGACTGGGTTCGACAAGCTTTAATTGATCGCATTGGTGGCCAACCCCGACGAATTCTAGACCTCGGTTGTGGGACGGGTTCTATGACGCTAATGCTGAAAAAACGCTTTAGTGAGGCAACGGTCTGTGGACTGGATCTGTCTCCTGAGATGTTGACTATCGCTAATTACAAAGCGCAACAGGCAGGACTGAACATTGATTGGCGACAGGGAAAGGCAGAAAAAACGCCCTTTGTTCCCCATAGTTTTGATTTAATTACGATTGCTTTACTTTTTCATGAATTGCCCCCCGTTATTTCCCAGGCTGTGCTGAAAGAATGTTTTAGGTTACTGATCCCAGGCGGACAGATTTTGGTGTTAGATGGTAATCAAAAATCCCTACGGCAAAGCGATTGGTTGACGAATATTTTCGAGGAACCCTATATTCAGGATTATGCTCAAGAAAGTGTGGATGCCTGGCTCGGAAACGCCCAATTTGAAGCTGTTCAGAGTGATGATGTCTGGTGGGTGCATCAGGTTAGTCAGGGAATGAAGCCAACCCCCATTCGAGAAAGCAATTTTTCGACCTTAGAAAATAGGAATGAAATTTTTGTTCCTGCAATTTGAGGAATTAACAGTAAACAATAATTTGATTTAAAAAAATGGTTTTAAAAGTTGTTCTATTCGATTTTAATGGGGTAATTATTAATGATGAACCGATCCATCGTCAATTAATTGATGAAATTTTATTAGCGGAAAATCTCCGTCCTGCGACTTATCAGGAACATCAAGAATTTTGTCTCGGAAGAAGCGATCGCGTTTGTTTGCGGACTATTTTGGCCCATCGAGGAAGAAATGTATCCGAAGAGTATTTGACGAAATTAATCGACAATAAAGCTATTGCCTACCGACAAAAATTAGAGCAATTAGACACTTTACCCATTTATCCAGGAATCAAAAAAATCCTAGACCAGATCCAACTCAAAGGCTGGCTCTTGGGATTAGTCACAGGAGCGGTCAAAGGAGAAACCATTTCTGTCTTACAAAAAGCAGATATTTTTGATTATTTTCAGATTATTGTCGCGGGAGACGAAATTAATACCAGTAAACCCCAACCCGATGGTTATTTACTCGCCGTAGAACGATTCAACCAGAGTCATCCAGAACTACACTTACAACCCGCAAATTGTCTCGCGATCGAGGATACCCTAGCGGGAATTACCGCCGCCAAAAAAGCGGGTATTTCTGTTATTGGTATTGCCCATACCTATCCCTATCATTTTATGCACCGTCACGCCAATTGGGCAGTGGATAAACTTTCCGAAATTGATTTAGACCGCATTGAAGTTGCTTTTGCCCGTAAAGTTGACTCCGTAGGTAATTAAGCGATCGCGTTTTTGAGTAAAAAATTTGAAGCCCTAACTTCCTTGCGTTAGACTAGCCAATACAGCCCCTATCATTGGTTTATTGGAAGCTCTCTATGTCCCCGACTCTACTGATTTCTAAAGAATTACCGACCCTTGACTATACCTCTAACCGCGATCGCTTTGATCTGAGTTGGCAAGCCTCCCTCTCGACCCTTTTGGGATTAGGACGGGCCTCTGGGGCAGATTTTGTGGAGTTTTTCCTAGAAAAAGTTAATTATATTAGTTGTCTAGCCGAAGAAGATGCCATTACCAGTCTTTCTCCCCGTTTATCGACGGGTTGCGGCGTGCGTGTCTTTCGGGGAAAAGGCGATTGTTATGTCAGCACCAACGATTTATCCTTTACTGGATTAAAAAATGCCCTCGAAAAAGCTCTCTCCATTTTGGGTTTAGATTTACCCTCTCCCCTGTCCCATATTCCTGAAATCAACTTAGAAATGTTTCGGGACTACGCCACCGTCAAGGGAAAGGAAGACTGGTTAAAAAACTGTAGCTCTATGCAAGAAATGAGCGAAATTTTGCTCAAAGCCAATGATTATCTGAATAAAAAAGCGAATCACGCCCAATCTCGTCGTGCGGTTTATTTTCGGGATTGGCAAGAAGTTTTGGTTGCCGCCAGTGATGGAACCTTTGCGAGAGATATTCGCCTGACCCAATCCGTCGGTTATTCCCTGCTCTGTGCCGATGGTGCAAATCGTGCCTCTATTGGTAAGCGATCGGGTAATACCAGCGATCCCAATTATTTACGCCATTGGGATTACGAAAAAGCCTCTAATGAAGTGGCAGAATCGGCGGGAAAAATGCTCTATGCTGATTATGTGGAGTCGGGTAATTATCCGATTATTATGGCTAACGAATTTGGTGGAGTCATTTTCCATGAAGCTTGTGGACATTTATTAGAAACAACCCAAATCGAACATAAAACTACGCCTTTTATGGATAAAAAAGGTGAAAAAATTGCCCACGAAAACTTAACGGCTTGGGATGAGGGTTTATCGGAAAATGCCTTTGGAACCATTGATATGGACGATGAAGGAATGCCCGCCCAACGGACTTTACTCATTGAAAATGGTATTCTTAAAAACTTTATCAGCGATCGCACTGGATTCATGAGAACGGGCCATCCCCGCACAGGTAGCGGTCGTCGCCAGAGTTATGCCTACGCTGCGGCTTCTCGGATGCGAAATACCTACATTGCGCCAGGGAATTATTCAATGGACGATTTATTTAATTCGGTCGATAAGGGTATCTATTGTAAACAAATGGGCGGTGGAAGTGTCGGTGCAACGGGAGAATTTAACTTCTCTGTGTCTGAAGCCTATTTAATTGAAAATGGTCAAATTACGAAACCTCTAAAAGGCGCGACTTTAATCGGGACAGCAACGGATATTATGAACAAAATTTCCATGTCTTCCCAGGATTTAGGATTAGCGGCAGGTTTCTGCGGTTCCGTCAGTGGCAGTATTTATGTCACTGTTGGTCAACCCCATTTAAAAGTGGATTCGATTACTGTTGGTGGTCGCTAGAATTTACATTTTTATTCCCCAAATTTCCCTCAAAACATTACAAAAATTCGGTAGGGGTTTGGTTTCCAAATCCATAGAAGAGAAGACTTGGATACCAAGCCCCTACCCTAAATTAATGTTTTTGTATTAATCACAATTACGCTACAAAAATCAAGCAAAAATTCACAATGTTAAACGTTCAAGAACTTGCCCAATATGCCGAAACCAGTGCCAAAGAATTAGGCATTCATCAATATGATATTTACGGATCTTCCGTCGATGAAACCGAAGCCGAAGTTGCCTTTGGAGAACCGAAACAAGTCCAAGCGTCCAATCGTTCCAGTGTGATTGTTCGGGTTTGGAATGAGAAAAATATGATCGGTGTCACTAGTACGACCGATTTAGATGCCAACGGAATTAAGTTAGCTCTGGAAACCGCCTCGGAAGCCAGTCATTTTGGCATTACGGAAAATATTCCTGAATTTAGCCCTGAAGCAAACGTTCCTATCGTGGATCTCGGTGATCAAACTGCGGTCGCTGTACCAATCTCCACCTTAGTAGAAAAGCTGATTGACGCTGAAAAAACCTTATTAGCCGCCCATCCAGCGATTACAGGGGTTCCCTATAATGGACTTTCTCAGCAGACCTCTGAACGCTTTTATCTCAATAGTGACGGTTCAAAACGTCAGGAAGCCCGTTCCTATGCCGCGATTTATCTCTATAGTCGGGCAGAACAGGAAGGGAAAAAGCCCCGTAGTGCGGGAGAAATGAAGATTAGTCGCAGTTTGGATACCTTGGATATTGAGGGTTGTCTTCAAGAAGTGACAGAAAAAACGATTAGTTATTTAGACTATGCTCCTATTCCAACGGGCAAATATCGGGTTGTCTTTTCACCGACGGCCTTTTTGAGTTTATTAGGAGCTTTTTCTAATATTTTTAATGCCCAAAGTATTTTAGATAAACAAAGTCTGGCCACTCCTGAAACGGTGGGAACTCAAGTTGCGTCTCCCTTACTTTCTGTGGTAGATGATGCCTTACATCCAGGGAATATTGCGGGGGAAACTTTTGATGGTGAAGGAACACCAACCCGCCGTGTGGATCTAATTAATAATGGGGTTTTAACCGGTTTACTCCATAGCGCAGGAACCGCAAAACGCTTTAATACTCAGCCAACGGGAAATGCAAATATTGGGGCAAAAGTAACAGTCGGTTCCCATTTTTATCATGTATTTGCAGGTCAGCCAGCAGAAAAAAGCTATCAATTAGAAGAAGCAGAAAATGTCATTCTCATTGATAAATTGCAAGCTCTCCACGCAGGGGTAAATTCCCTAGAGGGTTCTTTTTCTTTGCCCTTTGATGGTTGGATTGTCAATAAAGGCGATCGCGTTAGTGTGGATTCTGTCACAGTGGCGGGGGATTATCTGGAGTTACTCAAGTCTATTATTTACGTTGAACCAGAAGCAGAAGTGACTCCAAGAGGTGTTTGTCCCCGCATTTGGGTAGAGGGTTTATCAATTACGGGAGAGTAAAAGTTTAGGAGAAGTAGGCGATCGCGTTTCAGTTAATAATTGATGATGCGATCGCAATTTTGTTGTTAAGAAAATAGAATTCATCTATAGAATTTATCTATTTTGCAATCAAATGATCATATTGAAGATTATGAGGAGAACTGATTTTAAGTATTTTCCCAGGATTGTTATGGATAGTGATGTAGGAAAAATTACTTTCTTTATTTTTGGAAGGTCGTGTACTTTTTCTTGGTACACTAATACGACCAATACTCACAAAATGATATTGATAGTCATCAAGAAAATCATACTGATTCCAAAAATTTTTGCCAATTTCTTGACAATAGAAAATAAAACATTTTACCCCCATTAATTGATTTATAATAAATTTCTCTCTGTCTTTCTTTTTCTTCAATTCAATACAAAGAATAATTTTTTCAGTGTTTGTGTTTGCGATAATGACAAAATCTGCTCGCTTGCCTTCACCTTTAGTTCCGTTAAAAATATGTGGAGGTGATTCAAATTTATCTGCTTTGATAACAATTACTTGATCATCATTTGGCATTCCCTCAATAGTGACAGAATAACGATCTTGAGTTTCTTCGAGAATAACAAAGCGATTGAGATGAGTTCCCGCTTCATTTTCTTGAAGTAACACTATCATTGATTCCTTAAACATTTCTTTAAGAATTGAAATATCGGACATTAATCTGCTCCCCAAACAATTTCTTCTTGGATCTGATTCATTGTGTCAATAGTTTTATCGAAACTACGGGCTTCTATTCCCATTTCTGGATCAATATCCGCAGGAGTCAAGGTTTGACATTTCGTTTTTCGAGTTTTTCCATCCAGCAGAACTGGGGCTTTTTCTGCAATATAAACTTTAATTTGATCGGCATTCAGTAATTCAGCTTGGTGATAACCTTCAACTTCGGCAATTCTTTTTAGATGAGGTTTATCATGATTCAGCATGATTAAAGTATTTAATTCTTTGATAATATAATCGCTATGAGTTGTAATAAAAACTTTAATGCCTAAATTGACTAATCTTGCTAAGAGCCGAGCAACACGACGTTGATTTTCTGGATGTAGATTTAATTCGGGTTCATCTATTATCAATAAATCGCCCGGCTTGGCTTCATGTCTCAGGTAAAAACCCAAATCAAGCAAGGAACGAACCGCACTAGAACTTTCATCCATTGCTAATTTTATTCGTTTATCTTTGGGTTCATAATAAAGTTGATCATTATCGTTAATAGTATATTTTCCACCAATAATATCAGTAAAAGAATCTAAAATTTTAGGATGATTTTCAGCAATAAAACTACTTTTTTTAGAAATACTGCTAAGGTTTTCAAGAAATTCTAAGTTCGTTTTTATAGGTAGAGCATAATCTTCATGAGCATTAGATAAAATACCTCTAAGATCACTGGTTAAATCTGCTCTAGACATTTGTTCTAGCAATTTACTACGAGCAAAATTTAATTCCTTACGAAAAATTGCAGATCCTGTTCTTTCGGAACTTATAATAAAAGGTTCATGAAAAATAATAGAAAAAAAAATTCTTTGTAAAACAGTTGCAATATAGCGATTAAAAATCCTTGCATCAAAAACCTTTTTGTTATCAAAAAAGTTATCAAAAAAGTTAACGGTTATATCGTTGCTTTCTAGAGATTTTTCATAAAAAATAACAAAACGTTCTTTAACGTCAATACTTGGTTCAAACTTCGTCGTTTGAATATTATTCTTTATCTGGAAAATATCTTTTTCTTCTATAATTACTTGAAAACTAGACCCTTGAAACTTCTCTTTATTTGTGGCGAAGATATTAGGTAGTTCCTGAATATATTTTTGACAACCTTGATCAACAAAATCTTGAATTTTTTCAACATAATCAGCAATATTAATACTGGTTGTACCTTTTGTCATTAAATCTTCCACTTTATCTTCACCAATCTCCATTTCAAAAAAGTTTTTCCAAGTATATAAAAAACCAAATAAAGCATAGGTAGCATAGGTTTTTCCAGTATTATTTTCACCACAAATAATCGTGAAATCGCCAAGCTCAAATTCAGCCTGTTTTAAAACACCCAGATTTTTAACTTTAATTTTCATCACTACCTTCCTTCAGCGCGATCGCCTCTAATATTTTCTATAATCGGGTTCTAATGTCAATTACTCAATCATACCCTTGACGGAATTGATTAGAAAAATTTTGTTCATGAACGCGATCGCCTCCTCGTAAATGAATGAAAATAAGCGTCACTTTGATTTTGATAGTATAGTTAAGATCTGAATTAATCCTAAAGAATATGGCAAAAATCCCACTTAGCCTAGAGAGTATTCGTCAAGAAGCCACGACACAATCCTTCCAACGGGGCGAATCCTATTACCACGACGATGCAGTACTCTCCTTGTTCTTGCGCGGTCAGAACCTAGAAGCAAAAGTTTCAGGAAGTGAGTATGACGGTTATCGCGTAACAGTTAAACTCGAAGACAATCATATCACCTCAGCCTATTGCACTTGCCCCTACGATTATGGTGGTTGGTGTAAACATATTGTCGCGACTTTATTAGCTTATATTCATGAGCCGAAGAGCATCGAAAAACGTTTGACCTTGGAGCAATTATTGGATGGATTAGATGCAGAACAAAGCCGTCAATTAGTCCAGTTTTTAGTAGAAGATCATCCTGAATTGATTGATCAAGTAGAACGCTTTATTAGTCGAATTAAACCTGTTGCGATCGCGATTAATCAAGGAACATCCAATGACGATCAAGAAATACCCCAAATTACGGTGAATACTAAATTTTATAGCAGTAAAGTCCGTGAAATATTACGAGAAGCTGTGCGAGGTTGCGAAGATGGATGGGGCTATGAAGAAGATACCGTTAGTCTGGAAATAATCGAACTAATTGATGATACTGAAGCTTTCTTTGAACAAGGAGAAGTTCATAACGCGATCGCTATTCTAAAAGCCATTACAGAAGCCTGTGCATCGAAATGGGATGATGATTTAACCGACTATGGAATGGAACCCTATGAAGTAGTGGACGTTCTGAATGATCGTTGGACAGAAGCAATTTTAAGTACTGATTTAACATTTCAAGAAAATCTAAAACTGAAAGGAGAATTACAAAGTTGGCAGAAGAAATGGAAAGTGGACTTTTCGATGAGTTTAGCTGCCCTAGAAGAAGGCTGGAATGAAGAGTTTTTACAAGCGATTTTACAAGGAAATGTGACGGAAGAACTCATAGAAGAAAAGGCCCATTATCAAAATGATTTAACATTAATTAGGCTCAAAATTCTCAAACAACAGGGCCGTTATGAAGAATATCTTAATCTTGCCAAAGCAACTCATCAAACTAAAGAATATCTGACTATGTTAGCTTGGCTAGACCGAACAGAAGAAGCTCTGCAAGCCGCTCAAATACAAATGACTACTAGCGAAGAAGCCCTAGCATTATCTAATACTTTACAAAATCAGGGTGCGACAGAAGCGGCTCTACAAATTGCTCAACGGGGTTTAAATTTACCGGGTAATTCTGAAAGTCAACTAGCGGATTGGATTGTAGAACTAGCGCAGGAATTGCAAGATCCTGATCTAATTCTGGCGGCTAATCTCAAAGTTTTTGAAATAAAAGCATCTTTTGGGCAATATAAAAAACTGGCAACTCTAGCAAGAGATGATTGGGACTCTCTGAAGTTAGATTTATTAGATTTTTTACGATCTCAGCATGGTTGGGAAGTTCGAGAGGCAAAAATTAGAATTTTTCTCTATGAAAACTTAGTAGAAGACGCGATCGCAACAGCAAATCCTCTGAGTGATTATGAGAAAGATTTAATTGGAGCAGTCATGGATGCGGCAATTTCTGTGCAACCTGATTGGGTGATTAGCAAAGCCAGTAAGATGGCTGAGGCAATTATGGATGCGGGAAAAGCAGAATACTATGATCAAGCAGTTAAATGGCTCAAAAAGGTCAAGAAAGCCTATTCTCAATCCAACAGAAAAGCAGAATGGTCAGTTTATCACGGAAATTTGGTCAATATTCACCAGCGTAAACGAAAATTAATGGGGCTATTTCGAGACAATGGTTTATAGTTTTCAGGGGATCTAGAAAAGGCGATCGCTCTCTGGGAATTGGGGTGACAGTTTTATCTTATCTTGTTCAAGGGCTAACGCAACTCGCCCCTACAGAAGGTTTTTAGAGGAGCGTAGGGGTGCAAGGCTTGCGCCCAAAAGTAGCTGCCCCCCTTGATCCAAGAGAGCTTTAATTATTTACAGTTTTTTGCTGTTTTAAATAGATAAAAACAGACTTATCGCCAATATCAGGAGGAATCGCTTGAATTGCTTTTCGGATAGCAAATACTACAAAAAAGATAGCCCAAACTGCTAACAATCCTCGTTCAATCGATAGGGGTAAAATAGAAAATAAATGTCCTAGTAATAATAACGGAACTAAGGGAGTTAAAAGCTTGGTTTCGAGGCGGTTAAAGCAAAATGCTTCCTTGAAATAAATTCCCGTTAAAGCTGCAAAAATAAATCCCACTCCCAACAAAGAAAGGGGATGATCATAAATAAACAGTGCCAGGGGTTGGGGACTAGAAATAGCAAAAATTACACTAGAAACCGTACCGATCGCCCAAAAAACCTGTAACAATCGGTGCAGAACAACTAGGTAAATATGAATTAAAGCCAAACTAAGACCTAATCCCAAAGAAAATAGGGCAAATAAAAGTGTTAATGTCTGGAGAACAAAAGGAGTTGGGCCTTGCCAAAGGATTAACCCAGTCCCCACCGCAAAGGCTAGGGCAGAGAGTCCCAATCCTCCCCGATAGAAAATAACTTCCTGGCGATCGCGTTGGGTTAGGGTAAATTCTCCAAATTGTCCTTGATATACTTGGGAAGGATTTGCTAGATTTGTCATCGTTTTGATTATCGTTTTTAATAGATATTTAAAGAAAATTATTAAGCTCTCTCAGAATGGGATAAACGAAAAATTGTGAAGGATTGTTCCACTAAGAATCACTTTTTTACTAACTATCTTAATTCAAATTAATTCACTAGTCAATTAGTTTTGAGAAATGGGTCGATAGGTCGTCATCAAGTTACCCTTGGAATTATAAACCGCTAGGGGAATTTTTGCCTGATTACTAATCATTTGAAAGCTTTGTTCTAGGCGAGCAAGATGATTCAAAATGTCCGCTTGTTCTTTGATATTAGCATTAAGTTTTGCCTGAATCGATAAATCCCAGATTTGCTGAAGATAGGATGAGGTTAACTTGACTTTAATCATATTTTTATCGATAGAATAATTACAGGCTTTATTCTCTTGGGAACAAATTTTGGCTAAATTATTTTTGATGAATTGTAGTCGATTGGCATTTTTAAAGTTTGCTTGAGCTTTATTTAACGAGAGATTATACTGAATTGACAGAGATTTTGCCTTAGTTGATTGGAAACTATTGTCAGGAATTTGTTTGAGATAGACTAACGCATTTTTCCAATGAGAAACGGCTAAAGACCATTGCTGGGACTGCTCTGATTTTTCAGCAATTTGAGCTTCTTGAATGGCTTGTTGCAAGTTTATTTCTGCTAATGCTTCATTCTTTTTACGCGCATCGATCGCTTTATAAGCTTGACCATAAAGATCTAAAAATTTTGAGGTTTTATCGTAGGGAGTGGTTCCTTGGGAAATATTTTCCAGAAATTGAATAGCCTTTTTCCAAGTGGCAGAAATTTTATCAAAATCATCAATGGATTGGGCCATATTTTCTTGCACTTTAGCTACTCTACCTATTTTCATTGCCTCTTCGTAGATGGTATTTGCGAGTTGTTCTTGCTGTAGGCGTTGATTACTTGCCAGTAGAGCTTTTTCGTATTGTTGACTTTGGGCGATCGCGAAGGCTTGAAATTGGCTGTTAGTAGGCAATTGCTTCAGTTGCTTGATCGATTTTGTTAAAAGGCTTTGAACCGTTTGCCATTCAGGAATGGATAGGGACGATTTTTGCATTAAAAGAGTCGCCTGATTCCCTGATGCGATCGCCGTATTCAACAGATCAATATCTTTCAAAATTGTTTGAGCTTCACTGTCTAAAGCGTTAGCTTGAGAGCGATAAGGAGACCACCAAGGAATAGATTGTAATTGGACGCGAGCTTCACTTAATTTTTGCTTGGTCGCTAATAAACTGGAAGATGAATCAGGCTCAAGAACAAGTAAGGAGCTGTTAATTAAAAATTTTGCTTGGCTCAAGGAGGGACAGGTTCCCGTGATACAGGGATCGCTTAATCCATAGAGAGTGATGGCCAGAATTCCCAAGCCTAGTCCTAATCCTAATAGTTTTTTTGTGCGAAAATAGTCAGGGAGGGTTGAGGGAGAAAGTATGGGGAAATGAAGATTATTTTCCTGAAAAAGGGCTAATTGTTTAGCTTGTGGAGGTTTGGGTAAGCTTGGCCTTTTTTTTTGCCGAGGAATACTCATCATATTCTCCGCTTCGTGGTCAACGGTTCCATTTTTCAGAAACGATGATGGCTCTTCGCTGGTTAGATAAATCTCGGTAGGATAGAGGGCGGAAGAGCCTTGACGATCTAAAAATTCTCGGACACAGGAAAAAGTGGCCGCTTTTTGTAGCTTCAGCGTTTGGGAATATTGAATAACAACAATAAGCGTTTCTTCTGAAAAAAAACAATTAACCTGTAGGGGATTGGCCGCGATCGCGTCCGACAGTAGAAATTTATAGAGTTGTTCCCCTAAACGACCCAGATCGAGAGCTGGAATTTCGCTAATATTTGTTTCCTCCATAACACTTATTCCTGATTGTGAGAGACTACCTGTAAACTAAATAGGTAACACCAAGCGTAATTGAGCGAATCTCTGACTAGAGTTGTCATGGCCCTCTAGTGATTTTCTCTATATCTAAGGATAAAGGGAATTTGGAGAAATAAATAGCAAAAAATTTAAAACGATTGACTGACGATCCTCAGTATTATTCAAAACCCAACATGGATTTACTAGAATACCAAGCCAAGGAGCTTTTTCAAAAGGTAGGCATCCCCACTTTGCCTTCCCAAACGATCCACGATATTGGCGAGTTAAAACGCTTGCACATTCCCTATCCAGTCGTTTTAAAATCCCAAGTCCGAGCAGGGGGTCGGGGCAAGGTGGGAGGTATTCGCTTTGTGGAAAATACGATCGATGGGATCGCGGCAGCTTCAGCAATTTTCAATCTCCCTATTTCCAATGAATATCCAGAGGTAATTTTAGCAGAAGCCCATTACGATAGCCAATCAGAATTCTTTTTAGCGATCGTGCTAGATTATCAACTCCAATGTCCTGTTTTGTTGGGTTCTAGTAAAGGTGGCATGGATGTGGATACTCTCCTACAAAATATGGAAAAAGTCGTATTGACCGATGACTTTTCCGCTTTCCATGCGCGACATCTGGCAGTCAAAATGGGACTAACCGGAGAATTAATTGCAGTCGTGAGTGATATTGTGGAAAAAATGTATCATCTCTTTTTGTCTGCTGATTTAGATATTATTGAAATTAATCCGCTCGGAGTTAAAAATAACGGGGAAGTCATGGCCCTCGATGGCAAAATTGCTATCAATGATTCAGCGATCGCCCGTCATCCCGATTTATCCTTATGGACTCATCATGAACTCAATTTTGCGTCTCCCCTACGATGGCTCAAGGGCGACATAAAATCGGGGGAAATTGGCTTAATTTGTAATGGTTATGGATTAGTTCTCAGTAGTTGGGATTTAATCCGAGAACAGCAGGGCAAGTTAGCAGGAGCCTTAATTTTAGAGGATAATCATCTAAACTTGTCTCTAGGCAATCAGTTAGAACTGGCTCTAAAAAAAATGAGGGAATTGTCCAAGCTAAAGGTCATTTTCATAAATATTTTAGGCACTACCGAAACATCGGAAGTCGTCGCTGATGTGATTTCTCAGTATCTCCAACCCGCCTTTTTGCCCAGGAGTGATGACCGCATGACCAGACCAACGGGGGCAAATTCCCTCGGTAGGGAGCGATCGCCAATGAAGGAAAATTCAAACAATTCAAAGCTAGAATACGTCCCCATCGTCATCCGATTAGTTAAGGGAAATTTAGAACCCTTTCAAGCAAAAGTTTCCGCCCTACCCATTTATTGGAACACTTCTTTAGAACAGTGTATTGCCGATACTCTCTCCCTGGTGGATTCTAATGCTTAAAAATTAATTTTAGCGAATCGCACATTACTCAACCTTCAAAACTTAAAATAGTAAGCAACTGAGTTACTGTTAAATTGACAATACGTTGTGCGCTCGATCCCCCCTGCCCCCCTTAATAAGGGGGGTGTCCGTAGGACGGCGGGACTCTATCACTTTTAAGACCCATCTACTTATGTTTTTATGAAATGGCAACCCGACAGCAAAGTTTTATTACAAGGGATTAATCATCCCCTTGGAACCTATTATGCAACCCAGATGAAAGACTCTGGAACCCAATTAGTCGCTGGGGTGAGTGTGGGTCAGGGAGGAGAAGTTTTAGCAGATATTCCTATTTTTGATTTAGTAGAAGAAGCCGTTCATCAATTCGGCACCATAGAGATGAGCGTTATTCTCAATCCCGCCTATGAAGTGTTGGATGCCGCCCTAGAAGCGATCGCGGCGGGCATTAAGCAATTGATTATTGTTTCATCCGGGGTTCCTCCCTTGGACATGATTTCTCTTTTAAGAAAGGCAGAAACCAGCCATACTTTTATCCTGGGTTCAGGGAGTCAGGGATTACTAATTCCTGATAAATTGAGTGTCGGGACATTAGATGTCAGTAGCTATAGCCCTGGTAAAGTCGGCATCATTAGCCACTGCGATGCCCTCACCGATGACATTGCCCGTGAATTAACCCAGGCGGGCTTGGGTCAATCCTTCGTCGTGAGCCTGGGAACCGATGGCTTAATTGGCTCTAATTTTGAGCAATGGCTACAGGTTCTCGAAGAAGATGAACAAACGCAAGTGATTCTCCTCCTCGGTCAACCCAATAGTCATGGGGAAATGAAAGCGGCTGATTATATTGCCTCCGCGATCGAAAAGCCTGTGATTGGTTATTTAGCAGGGCGTTATGCCACTTTGGATAAGCATTTTGGGGACTCGACGACGATTATCGCTAATCAACTTTCCCAGGTTTTCCCTCTGATTAACAGCGTCCAAAAAACCATTATCGCCTTTGAAAAAGCCAAGATTCCCGTCACTAAAAAACCTTGGGAATTACCCAGTTTAATTAAAACCGCCCTCAAGAAGCCAAAATTAGTTGATAAAGAGGACTCCTAAAAAGTCTCTCATTGATTATAATTTCTGCTTAATAAAAGCCACCAATTGGGACAATTGTTTCTTTAACGTCTCCATTTCTCCATTCATCTTGGCCATTTGTTGTTTTAATGCCTGAATCTCGGCGGCCATCGTAGCCGCATCCCCAGCCGCAACGGGGGGAATTCCTGCATCTGTGGTAGGTGGCTTAGGATGTTTTTTGGCCTTCGCCATCGCTTCCTTAATAGCCGAGACCAATTCCCTCTGTTCAAAGGGTTTTTCAACAAAGGCGAAATATTCAAACGGTTCAGACAGTTTCTCTAAAACTTCTCCCTTCCGCCCAGACATCAAAACCAAGGGAATACTTTTCATTGCGTATTCTTTTTGCACTTCCTGATAGACTTCCCAACCGCCCATTTTTGGTAAGAGCCAATCCAATAAAATTAGATTCGGTTTTTCACTGCGAATCATGTTATACCCTTCGATGCCGTCTCTTGCCTCTAGTACCTCAAAGTTGCCCTGGGGTAGCATATCCCGAACTCGCATCCGAATAACTTTGCTGTCATCAATGACCAAGATTTTATGGGTTGACACAAGAGACTCTCCTTAGTAAATGTTCACTACTTTAGCAATTTATCCGATTTTATTCGCAACAATTATCGTACTAGCTCGATTTTATCCCAATTTTTTGGGCGTATTGAGAAGTAGGGGAATAAAAACCCCGCAAAATCACCCGTTAAAAATCCGCCAGACTAGCGATATTTTTGAGGGTGATATCGGGACAAGTCCGTTTTACCAAACCGACCAAAACCTTTCCTGGCCCCACTTCCCAAACTTCATTAATGTTTAATTCAGAAAATTGCAACATAATTTCTCGCCACCGTACCGAACCTGTCATTTGTTTTAATAAACGCTCTTTAAGTCTCTGTCCCTGGGTTTCGGGAGTGGGATCAACATTAGAAAAAACGGGACAAAGGGCATCATTAAAGGTCACATTGTCCAAAACAACTTGAAATTTTTGGGCCGAGTCTGCCATCAAAGGAGAATGGAAAGCTCCTGAAACCTTGAGGGGAACTGCTCGTTTGGCCTTGATTTGACTTAAGGCACTGTCAACGGCTTCGGGGGTTCCAGAGATGACCACTTGTTCTTCGCTATTGTCGTTCGCTAATACTAAATTCGGGGTAGCGTCAAGGACTTCTTGTAACTGCGATCGCTCAAATTTCATCAGGGCGGCCATTTTTCCCCCGTCTGCTTCGTTCATTAACATAGCCCTTTGTTTGACCAAGGTTAAACCTGTGGCAAAATCAAAAACTCCCGCCGCATAGAGGGCCGAATATTCCCCTAAGCTATGACCTGCCACAAAATCAGGACAATATTCCTTTTTCTTGAGTAAATCCGTC
Source organism: Snowella sp. (assembly GCA_003249095.1). Classification (GTDB taxonomy): domain Bacteria; phylum Cyanobacteriota; class Cyanobacteriia; order Cyanobacteriales; family Microcystaceae; genus Snowella. The sequence goes on along the minus strand of QBMS01000009.1, from coordinate 19,678 downwards.
AGAATACTTTCTATCACGTATAAACAGGGCTGGGTGTAGAGGGTTTGGGATAATTCTGCTTCGTCCCCATTACATTTTTCCGTCACAGACCAACCCAGAATTTGTTCTGCTTCTGTTAATTTGCTCTTCGCTAGGGGGAGTTCACCAAGGTCGCTTCCCATGCCGATCGCCTGGGAGCCTTGTCCTGGAAATAGCCACGCTATTGTCATTGATGATTCAGTAATAATTAACGGCGGGTCAATTATACCAAGGTTTGAAGGGGCATTTTGAAGTTTTGTCGAAAATCAGAAAGATAAGGAGTGATCGCAATAAATCGCAATAAATCGCAATAAATTACACTTAATTAAAGTATTCAATAAATTTGCGTTAAATTAACAATACTGGCATTTAATTCTGTCGAACCACGACTATGGCGATCACGATTGAATCTGATTTAAAAGAATATTTAGTTAAATTTGAGCAAAAGCTGGATAATTTACAAAAAGATGTAGGGGACGTTAAAGTTGCGATCGCCAGGCTAGAAGGCGAACTAAAAAGTGAGATGAAGAGCCTGGAAGGTGAGCTAAAAGGTGACATGAAAAGTCTTGAGGGTGAACTCAAGGGGGATATTAAAGCCTTAGATGCCAAAATTGATGATATTAGTAAGCGATTAGATACCCAGGAATTTATTAATCGCTCGGTGGTGGTGGGAGTCGTGCTTGCGCTGATTGTGGGGGTAGTCAAATGGCTGTATCCCGATTTTTCAGGTAAATTTTAACTCTTAGTCCCAAAAGAGTCTCGAAGGTGAATTTTGGAATGAGTTATTATTGCCTTAGAGAAAACTATACGCCTTTGACTATGACCTCTGAGCTTGCTCCCTTCAATCAGTCTGATTCCGCGATCGCCGAAACCCACCCCGTCGAATTAATCCGTTTGGAATCGATTTCTAAGGTCTATGGCAAGGGAGAAGCAATGGTTCATGCCCTTTCTAATGTGCATCTCAGCATTAATCAGGGAGAATATTGCGCCATTATGGGGGCATCAGGTTCGGGCAAGTCCACCATGATGAACATGATTGGTTGTTTGGATCGCCCTACCGCAGGTCGTTATTACCTCGATGGATTAGATGTCTCCGAACTGACTGAGGATGAACTGGCGGCTGTGCGGAATCGTAAAATCGGTTTTGTCTTTCAGCAATTTTATTTGCTCAATCAAATGTCGGCTCTCGAAAACGTGATGTTGCCGATGGTTTATGCGGGTGTTCCCCTGGAATCGAGAAAAATACGGGCCAAGGAAGCCTTGTTTCGAGTGGGTTTAGAAAATCGGTTATACAATAAACCCAATCAGTTATCGGGGGGACAACAACAACGGGTCGCTATTGCCAGGGCGATCGTTAATCATCCCTTGCTCATTTTGGCCGATGAACCGACGGGAGCCTTGGATTCCCACACCACGAAAGAAGTATTGGGCATTTTTGAGGAACTAAATCAGAGCGGCATCACCATTGTCATTGTCACCCACGAAGCTGATGTGGCTAGCCATACTCAACGCATTATTTGGTTTCAGGATGGTCGCATCAAATCCGAGGAACGCCAGCCCTTTGCCCATAGTACATAGCAATCTTAAAATCTTAAAATTTATCAATACTAAAAAATTTTGTATGCGGAGACTAAGATTCGTTTTTTCTCTCTCCCTTGGTAAGTAGGCTGGTTTCAGACAAAAGCCTCTGGGGTTACCCAATCAGAATTTGAGAAACGCGATCGCAGATTACTTTGGGCATTACAATTAAACCAGCAGAAATCTGGAAATTGAGTTATGTTTCAGTCCCTCGCCGAATTTTCCCCCGATCGCGCCTACGACATTCTACGCTCCCAGGATCAACCCCTAGAACCGATTTTTAATCCCAAAACCGTAGCTGTCGTGGGAGCAACCGATAAACCGAATAGCGTGGGTCGCACTCTCATCTGGAATTTGGTGAGTAATCCCTTTGGGGGCAGTATTTATCCTGTAAATCCTAAACGGAGTCAGGTTTTGGGGATTCCCGCCTATCCTACTTTAAAATCCATTCCCGTCGAGATTGATTTAGCGATTATTGCCACACCCGCCGCCACTATTCCCGCAATTATTACCGAATGTGTGGAAAAAGGAGTCAAGGGAGTCATTATTATTTCGGCAGGTTTTCGGGAAATTGGGCCAATGGGGCAGGAACTCGAACGCCAGATCAAAGAAATTGCTCTCGGTAAATTACGGATTATTGGCCCAAATTGCCTTGGTATCATGAATCCCTTGATCGGATTGAATGCTACTTTTGCGGGGAAAATGGCCCATCCTGGTAACTTAGGCTTCATTAGTCAGAGCGGGGCTTTATGTACTGCCGTATTAGACTGGAGTTTCCCTGAAAATGTAGGATTTAGCTCTTTTATTTCCATTGGCTCCATGCTGGATGTGGATTGGGGAGATCTCATTTACTATCTCGGTGATGACCCCTATACTCAGGCGATCGCGATTTATATGGAATCCATCGGCGATGCCCGTTCCTTTCTGTCGGCGGCCAGGGAAGTTGCCCTGACCAAACCCATTGTTTTGATTAAAGCGGGTCAAACCGAAGCTTCAGCCAAGGCGGCTAGTTCCCATACAGGGGCTTTAGCGGGCAGTAAGGATGTTTTAGATGCGGCCTTTCGACGCTGTGGAGTATTGCAAATTGAACGCATTTCTGAATTGTTTGATCTCGCCGAAGTTTTTGCCAAACAACCTCGTCGTCCCACCGGGCCAAAACTAACGATTATTACCAATGCGGGCGGGCCTGGGGTTTTAGCGACCGATGCCCTGGTTTGTACAGGCGGACAGTTAACGGAATTAGAGAATACGACAATTGAAAAACTGAATCAGGTTTTACCGACCCATTGGAGTCATAGTAATCCCATTGATATTTTGGGAGATGCGGGGCCTGAACGGTATGCCCAGGCGTTAGAGATTGCCCTTCAAGACCCAAATACCGATGGTTTATTGGTGATTTTGACTCCCCAAGCCATGACCGACCCGACTCAAACGGCCAAGGAATTATGTGTCTATGCGAAAAATACGACCAAACCGATTATTGCTAGTTGGATGGGGGGAGAAGATGTTACGGAAGGGGAATTAATACTGAATCAAAATCAAATTCCGACCTATCGTTATCCCGATGCAGCCGCCCGTTTATTCAATTTTATGTGGCGTTATAGCTACAATCTCAAGGGCATTTATGAAACTCCCACGCTACCGATTGATCATGAAAGAAATACCGATCGCGATCGCGTCAAAGAGATTTTAGAGAATGCTTTATCCCAGAATCGAACCCTGCTAACGGAAGTCGAATCCAAGAATATTTTAAAAGCCTACGATATTCCCGTTGTCCCCACAGGTATTGCCCAAAGCTCGACCGAGGCGATCGCGTTGGCAGACTCAATGGGTTATCCCGTTGTTTTAAAACTCTGGTCAGAAACCATTACCCACAAAACCGATGTGGGCGGGGTGCAATTAAACCTTTTAGAATCCGAATCTGTCCAATTGGCCTATGAAAAAATTCAGCAAAATGTCACCGAAAAAGTGGGAGCAGAGCATTTTTTAGGGGTCACAGTCCAGCCCATGCTCAATCCTGACGGTAGCTATGAATTGATCATTGGGAGTAGTCTGGATGCTCAATTTGGCCCTGTTTTGGTGTTTGGGACAGGCGGCCAATTAGTAGAAATTTTTAAAGATCGGGCGATCGCCTTACCCCCCCTCAATACCACTCTGGCACGACGATTGATGGAGCAAACCAAGATCTATGAAGCCTTAAAAGGAGTGAGAGGCCGTAAAGCAGTTGATCTAGAAGCGTTAGAAAAATTACTCGTCAAATTTAGTCAACTCGTTGTTGAACAACCCCAAATCAAAGAAATCGACATTAACCCCCTGCTCGCTTCGGAGGAACGCCTATCCGCCCTAGATGCGCGAATTGTTCTGCATTCCGTCGAAACTCCTGATCATCAACTTTCTCGCACAGCGATCCGTCCCTATCCCCTCCAATACGTCACTCCTTGGCAGATGCCCAATGGTCAAAATGTCACCATTCGTCCCATCCGTCCCGAAGATGAACCCTTGATGATTCAATTTCATAAAACCCTCTCGGAACAAAGTCTTTATTTTCGTTATTTCCATTTGATGTCTTTGAGTTCTCGTATTGCCCACGAACGTTTAACCCGTATTTGTTTTATTGATTATGACCGAGAAATGGCTTTGGTCGTGGAATCGGAAAACCCCGAAACCTTAGAAAAAGAAATTCTTGGGGTGGGACGATTAACCAAACAACACGGTATTAATGAAGGAGAATTTGCCCTCCTAGTGAGTGATGCTTATCAACATCAAGGTTTAGGGACAATGTTGTTAGAAAAATTGGTGCAAGTGGGTCGGGATGAAAAATTAGCTGCCATTAAAGCAGAAATGCTCAAAGAAAACAGGCCCATGCAACGAGTTTCTGAAAAAGTCGGTTTTCAGTTACAGCACACACCATCGGTTGTTCATGCAGAAATTCGCTTAATTTAGATGATTGGTTATATTTCAGAATTATCTATATTCAGTCTCCACAAAATTTTAGTAAACCTTACAATTCAAATTGCGATCTACTCGATTAAAAGCTCAAAAATATCTATTATTCTTCAATTCCTAGCATTTTTTGCTCGCATTAGTTTAAACCAATAAAATGGAAGAAAATCAATTTGACTTCTGTGGCAATTGTGACAGCGAAATTTATGCAACAATACAACGATCAAAGCTAACCGAACCCAAAAAGTTTGACTTTTTGAGGGGAACAATTCACTACTGCCACATCTTTTACAAAACATAACTAATAAAATTAAAAAGAACTTAAAAAATCACTATTTTCCTTCAAATATTAGCTCTCAAACTCTCTCGTAACAACTTAAACCAATAACAAGGAAGCAAACCTAATTGGCTCTTCAGACAATTATGACAGCGAAACTTGTGTATTAGTAGGAAAAGCAACACTAAACGAACTAACGATGGATGACTTAGAGAAGGAAATATTTCAGTACTTTGACAGGAATTACAACGCATAATACGAAAAAAGCTCTGAATTTATGCCTAAAAACTGAAGATAAATAGATTAAATTTTAGTTGTATTATCTTTAAAGTGAATGACTAGAAAAATTGTTTTATTAATAGTCGTAATTTATAGATAAATTTATTGCGACTAATCAACCATTTTAGCAAAGTCAATTTATGCAGACAAGTTTTTTTGAGAACGAAGAAATTATTTAAAATTGAATAAAAAATAACGCTTTGAACTAGAGATAAAAACACGTTAACAGCATAATCTTTTTTTTTCATCAGTAATAACACTTAGGTGCTTTTTTGACAAACTATAGGAGAGACAGTAATATTTCGCAAGTAGTTTGTAGAATATCTAAAAACAGAGTGTGATTTTTGTTCTTGTTTATATTAGGTTTGAAATTGAGACTTTAAGTAGGATCAAAATACTGTTTTTGATTTTCTTGGATTTTTATATTAATCATTAAAAACATCTGCATACGATCACAAAAAAAAGGTTCGATTCCCAGCCAGAAGAAAGTCATCCGTACTTTCCTTGAGCTACAATTCAAACCCCAAAATAGCAATCAAGATTTTAAAACCGCGATCGCCAACACAAATTATTAAAGTTATAAAGGACGATAAACACGGTAATTAATATTCGGAAAAATATTATCCATCGCTTCAACCTGGCTTAACCAACCCGAATCCACTTTCTCCGCATTAACATCCTCACAAAGCTTATCAAAACGGAGTAAATGGGAACGAGTCCGACGCACTGCATAGGGAACCATTGTCCCAGTTTTCATAATAAAAGCCCAGTCAGAGGATTGAGCTAACAACAACTCACGGGCGGCTTGATTTAAGGCCCGTTCTTCCAACTCATCCACCGCTTCTCGACGACTAATTTCGATCATCCGTTCGGCAGCTTTATGTAAATGGGGATAAATCCAAGCATTCGTCTCATTTAACCAATATTCATGGAATCCCTTAAAACCCCAACTGGATTGGGAAGGACGACAAACCTGCTGATTAGGATTATTGCGTAAGTAATCGGCCAAGTGAGTCATCTCAAAGGTGCTTTGATCATGCCAAGCCTTACGGAAAAGATAATCAATAAACCAAGGGCCTTCATACCACCAATGCCCAAATAATTCTGCATCGTAGGGCGAAACCACCAAGGGCGGACGTTGCATAATTCCCGCCAAATGGCTAACTTGACGCTCTCGGTTATACATGAAGTTCGCGGCGTGTTCGGCGGCTTTTTCCTTGGCCCAGTAGGGATCATAGAGAGCTTTTTCCGAAAGTCCTGCCTGACGACTGGTAATTTTATGGTACTTGATGCCGATATTTTTCCGTTGACCGTTGGGCATGATATAGGGCTTAATGTACTCATATTCCGCTTCCCAGCCCAAATCTTTATAAAATTCTCGATATTCAGGATCGCCAGGATAACCGACCTGGGATGACCAAACTTGCTGAGAGGATTCATGATCCCGCCCAAAAGCGGCAACCCCAGTTTCCGTAAAAATCGGGGCATAGGTTCCAAAACGGGGACGGGGACGCGCATACAAAATTCCGTGACCATCTACCAAAAAGTAACGCAAGCCTGCATCGGCCAGCATTCTTTCTACGCCTTCAAAGTAGGCACATTCGGGCAACCAAATTCCCTTGGGAGGACGGCCAAAATTTTCTTCGTAATGTTCACAGGCAACTTTGATCTGTGACCAGACTGCCTGGGGATACATTTTCATCAGGGGAAAATAACCATGAGTTGCGCCACAGGTCAGAATTTCTAAATTGTTGGAATCCAGAAATTTCTTGAACGCACCGACTAAATCGCGATCGCACCGTTCCCAGGTCTGACGAACGAGGTCAAATTCTTTTTCGTAATATTCAGCGAGATAACGGACGTGGCCATTATGCTCGTTGTGCTTAATCTCTTTTTGGACTAATTCCTGTAATTGACTGAGATGCTTATCGTAGCGGTCTTGTAAGAGGGGATCTCGTAACATAGAGACCAGGGGCGGGGTCATGCTCATGGTCATTTTGAAATCGATTCCATCCCGCTTTAATCCTTCAAAAACGTGGAGCAGAGGAATATAGGTTTCGGTAATCGCTTCATAGAGCCACTCTTCTTCCAATACATAGTCACTTTCGGGGTGACGGACAAAAGGCAAGTGAGCATGAAGGACGAGGGCAACATAGCCGAGAGACATAGGAGTTCCGCGCCTTTTAGGGTTTAAATAAATCTGTACTGTCCAGTTTAGCGGATTAGGAGCGCGATCTTTTAAGATTTTTTGTCGAGTCCTATTCAGACTGATTTCGCTTTATAAATCTTGCAACAAATCTTTACAATAATTGCTCATAAGCTTTTATTTAAGATTAAACAACATCAATAATAAGATAATAGCTGCATTTATAATAATTTAAATCTATACAATAGCATTACAGTCAAATTTATCAATTTATTTAAAAATAAAACTTCTTTACGATGGTTAGTGTCCCTCTGGGTTCGATCGACTTAACCTTCTCAAAAAATTCAAGGGTTAATAATCCCGATACCTAAAAAACGTGAAATCTTTATCTTAAAAACAGTGTATTTTAATTTATCTGATAATTGATAATTGATTATTTTAGTTTACGTTGTGATCAATTGGTTTGGAGTGATAGCAACTCTCCAAAGCGGTCAATATGCAAAATTTTATGGTTAAATTCCGTACAAGTTAGGGAGATAATCGTTATGTATCTTCTAAGTCCATTAAAAATTATCATTTAACTCTCTTAACTCTAATCCTAACCCTTCTTTTCGAGTAAGTAAATCATAATAAATCACTGCCTTAATCGATTGCCAAAAAGGAACCAGTAATGCTCCTAAGGGAATGGTTAAAAGTAAATTCATTATTGCCCCCCATTCAGCACTTTGGAACAATAAACTTCCGAGATTACTCACCGCAGAAAAGGGAATTGTTAATAGAAAAGAAATAAAGAAAATAATTTGAATTTTGCCAACAAAACCCTGGGTAATTGTCCAACTCCGACCGATCGCTTTCGTTGCCTCCTTGATATCATCGATCGCGATCGCCAGTTCCGCAAAGGCAATGCGAGAAATTAGCCAGATAGAAGCGAAAATCATGAAAATAAAGAATAAAATCATTAATAGGACAAAAACCAGAGAGACTAAACCATTGCTTTGAATATTAGCGGCAAATCCAACGCCGAGCAAAGCAAGAACGATGCTAAAGACAATCAATCCTGCGAAAAAGATTAAGCTAATTAAAATTCCCGTTGCTAGAAAAATCCACAATTTAGGCATGACCTGACGGCGGGCATCAGCTAGGCTTTCTGGGGTTTCCCTCACTTCACAAAAGGCTAAACGAGCAATGAGGGCCTGAATTGCTGCAAATTTTGCCCAACCATAGACAGGAACAAGAACCCACAAATAACTTTTCAGAGCTTCCAGATAATACACTTTAAAATTATCCCGATAAATGCGTAAACCTGCACTGACGACATTCCCGACACTCAAGGTTTCGTTACTAGGACGACGATGAATTTCTCTCGACATAACTTTAAATCCCAAATCGAATAGGGTTTGAAATTATCTTAAACTAGCTTTAGAAGAATCAATGCAAATCTTTATGAATATTCAACGTTGGATTGCTCGTCGTGAACCTGACTGGAAAATTTTGGGGCAATTATTAACTGAAGTTGAGAAAAAAGGTCTTAAGTCTCTTTCTGCTGTCCAAATCCAACAATTAGCTAGTTTATATCGTTCCGTGAGTGGGGATCTGGCAAGGGCAAAAACTCAGAAAGTGGGAACAGTTTTAATTCGAGATTTACAACAATTAACCTCCCGTGCCTATAGCCAAATTTACCAAGGTTCACGGCATCAGGAATGGCAATCTGTGCTGGAATTTTATCGCTGGCGATTACCGACGGTGATTCAACAAACCTGGGTTTATACCGCGATCGCGATCACCTTGTTTGTGATCGGAGGGTTAATGGCTTGGTGGTATGCCTGGCAAGATCCTGCATTTATGGCATTAATTGTCCCTGAAGAATTAATCACTAAAGTGAGAGATAAAAATGAACTCTGGATGGGGGCGATCGTGGGCATCGAACCAATGGCTTCTAGTAATATTATGATTAATAACTTGAGTGTGGCTTTTAGGATGGTCGGGGGCGGTATAACGGCGGGATTATTTACCATTTATTCTTTATTTTATAATGGTCTATTAATCGGGGCGATCGCGGCATTGGTCGGACAAAATCAATTAGCCTATCCCTTTTGGGCCTTTGTTTTCCCTCATGGAGCCTTGGAATTACCTGCTATTTTCTTTGCGGGAGGAGCGGGATTATTAATTGCGAAAGCCTTATTATTACCAGGAAACTATCGTCGAGTAGATGCGTTAAAAATCTACGGATATCAGTCAGCCCAGTTAGTTTTTGGAATTGTTCCCCTCTTAGTCATTGCTGGAATTATTGAAGGATTTTTTTCTCCTAATCCTGCAATTCCCGACTTTATTAAATATTTAACGGGAATGGGGATTTTAACCGGTTTAATAACTTACTGTAGCCGACAAAAAATTGCTGGTTAACCTCAAGTCTTCCAGCATTGGGATTCAGGCGGAGGTGAAATTTCTTGAGAAACTAGAGTATTCGGTGTTGGCGATAGGCTTTCTAGATCGGAAGCACAGGCACTCGTCGGAGCGGGTAAAAGTTGATCTTCTAATGATGGATTTTGATTAGTTTCTAGGCGAATTCTAAAAGTTTTTCCTAGTACAATAGAAGGAGCAAACCCATAATATGCTAGAACTAGCCCTGATCTAACTTGATCTCAATAGAAGTAACATCCCTATGAAAAAAATCATTTTTTTGACTCTCGGTTTGACTTTTTTAATCGCTCTTCCCAGTTTCGGTCAGCTAGCACGAGTTTGGACAGACTTTCAATATTATTCTGTTGATTTACAAAATTATCTAAAAAACTCCCTTAATGAAACCCTAAGTCCTTTGGGGATTCCTACTCAAACTGCTATTATTAAAGCGACGGGAATTGCAAATCTTCCCAATCCTATCGATGCGGGACAAATCCTCCGTCAGTCCCTAGCTCTTAATGCTCAATCCGATAATTTTGAAAACAATTCAGCCGTGCGATCGCAACTAATTACTAATCAAGTTAACCGCCTCATCACCTTGGGTTCTATTAATAGCATTCTGGGGAGCAATGGACAAATTCGCTTAAAAAATAAGTTACAAAATACTGAACTTTCTCTCAAAAATATTGACACCTATTCCCAAAAATCTGACAAATTAATCAATGAGTTTGAAAAACTTGTGTCAAGTGTCAGTAGCATGACAAATCTAACTCCCTTGCTCACTGCTCAATTAAATACTAATCAAGCGGATTTGCAACGACAAAATATTAAAATTCAAACCGAGCAAGCTAAAATAATAGGCGCAACCTTAGCACAAAATATTCAACTTAATCAGTCATTACAGTATTCCAACCTCAATTTAACTAATATTTCCCAACAAATAGAAGAATCTAACCGCGATCGCCGCCTAGATACTGCTACCCAATCCGCCCAACTTCTCAGAGCGGCGACTCAAGTGGATTTATTAGGCAGAAAAATAGCAAACTATCCTGAAAATCAACTTTTATCCACTCCCCAATAATGACTAATGATGTTTTTAATTCTATTTGATAGATTACCTTTACTGTTATCAGAAACAGGCATCAGTAATATTTTTAATAGTGGAACCACAACCGCCCAAAGTATTGCTGAAGGCTGGGATAATCAATGGCTAGATTTATTACAGAATAACAACTCTAATAATTTATATCGATCGCTGACAAATTTAGGTATCTTTTTGGCTGTAGGTACATTAATCTTTTTTATATTCCAGTGGATCAGAGATGTAGTGGAGAATGAATATAGTCGCCCTTTATCGGCTTTAATTTGGCCATTTGTTGTCGTTATATTATTAACCAATACGGGTAAAGAAAGCACTCTAGCAAACTTAACGTTAGGCGTGAGAAATTTCCTAAATACCATTAATCAACAAGTTATTATAACAACAGATAGTAAGCAAAATTATCAACAAGTTTTGAATATGAGTGTGGCAGAAGAAGTTGCTGGTGCTTTGTTACGCCCTTGTCAATCTTTATCAGGAGATCAGCGAACACAATGCTTGCTTAAATCCTCCGAAAAAATCAATGTGCTGTGGCAAGAATATCGAAATTCGTATGGAGATAAAGTATGGATTAGTCGCTTAGAAAATAAAGTTAATCAAATCACCTACGGGACAGGAAATTTATCAGAAATATCCTTTAATGTTTTATTAGGATCAACCGTACAAACTAGTATTAAAAGTTTTTTTATTTCTCTACAATATGCTTTTCAAAATTTATTAGAAGCAACCATGTTACTAATCGCCGCTCTGGGGCCAATCGCTGTCGGAGCATCATTATTGCCTGGAACGGGAAAACCTATTTTTGCCTGGTTAACAGGACTTTTGGCGATCGGCATTGCCAAGATTTCTTTTAACATTATGGCCATTTCCACCGCAACTGTTATTATGAATGGGCCAGCCCAAAATGCCAATGCTGATCCCGATTTGATGTGGTTTATGATTTTTCTGGGAATTCTCGCTCCTATTACAGCTTTAGGCTTGGCGACTCTGGGGGGATTTGCTGTCTTTAATGCCATGAGTAATACGACAATTTGGGTGAGGACGAAAATATAAATGGTAAGGTTACTAGAAAAACAACAACGACCGATTAATTCTTTAACAATTTTTGCGATCGCGGCGTTTGGATTACATTTTTTGGTATTGTTTTTCTTGGTTTTTCAGGGAATTAAAATTCGCCAATTGAGTCAGAGACAACCCCCTAATTTTGTCCAACTAATTAATGGAAAAAAAGTTGTCATTACAGATGATTTGGTGAGAGATTCAGCCGCAATTAAAAGATTTGTAGATAACACTATGACACTGATGTTTAATTGGTCAGGATTGCTACCATCCCCAACGATTAGCGATCGCGTTGCCCCTCTTCGAGATCGAGGCATATTAATTAGTACACCCCAGGGAGGAAACAATAAAGTAACGACCAATAGTTGGGTTGCTAGTTTTGCTCTATCGGAAGACTTTCGTCGGGGTTTCTTAAGGGAAATTGCGGCAATAACGCCACCTGAAGTGTTTATAAATGATGACCAACAAGGTCTCTCCGCAGAATTAATCATTAAGCGTATAGATTTACCTGAAAAAATCGCGTCAGGTCAGTGGCGAGTGGGTTTAGTGGCTGACCTAATTCAAAGCAAAAGAGGGGATGGTAGTAAAATAATTACGCCTTTTAATAAAGATTTATTGGTTCGAGCGACGGATTATTTTTCCTATCCACTCCCTGATCAGATGACGGATTTGCAAGGAGCAATTTATGCGATACGATCGAGTAAAATGGAAATTTATGAAATTCGCAATTTATGTTTAATGGATAATTATAATAATGCTCCCCAAGGGCGTTCAAATTCCTGCACGGGTTCGTCGAATACGGGAAGCTTTATTAAATGAGTTTATTTTTTATATATTAAACTATTTTAGTCAATGTGATGATCTATAAAACATGAAATTATTTCAGTCAGAAAATCAAAAAAAAAATATTTTATTTCTCTTTGCTCTGGGAACCTTTGGATTAAATTTTGTTATTTTATTGCTACTGTTTTTTCATGAAACAATGTTACAGCAGTTGAGCCAACAATTAGCTCCTCAAAGTTTGATAGAATTAGCAGATGGTCGTGTCATATCGGCAGATCCAAAAACGAATTTGGAGCGTCAACCAGAAACGATTCGCCGTTTTGTGGGGGAAACGATGACTTTAATGTTAACTTTTTCGTCCAAACAACCTCAAAATGAAATTTTAGCCATTAGTTCTGCCTTGTTAATGGATAGATTTAAGCCAAAGTTTCAAACAGAAATGATGAGGTTGAACCAAAAAAATCAAATTACATCAAATAATAGAAGTACAGAAAGTGTTTTGATTATCGAAAGAATTTCTCAACCGATCAAGATTGGTGTAGGAGAGTGGAAAGTGGAGATACGAGCTAATCAATTAATTTTTAGTGGCTCTGATTTGTTAGGAAATTCCATTCCCTTTAATAGACAAATTTTGGTTAGGGCGATCGCCAATAATCCTATTTCTTTGCCCGATAATCCTCTGCCTTGGCATTTAGCGACTTTTCGTCTCGGTGAAGCTAGACTTGAAATTTATAATATGTGTGAGCTTCAGCAAAAAGATTGTTCTTGAATTAGACTTTGATTATCCTATATTTTGGTATTTTCTAATGACTCAATATTCAATTCATCAAAAAAATTCTTCGGATTCCCTTTCTTCTATCAATCCTCAAACTGTTGATACTGACGAGCCTGATTGGGAATCAAAAATGGCAAAATTAGTGGGATTAACCCAAGATTACCCCCTTGATCATGCTGAAATAGCGGATAAACCCTGGGGAAAAATACCAACGCCATCTCAACCGTTGGAATCCCCAACACAAGAACCGCTTTCGGCTAATCCCTTTGCGAAATTAGGCTTGGTAGGAATGGGGACTTTATCGATTATTTTGGTTGCAGGTGCGTTTTTATCCCAGATGATGAACAGTGGCTATCAAACCCCAATAAATAATCCGATCGCGACGGAAGTACCCGCAGAGACGAAAAACGATACTGCTGCCTTATCCACGGAAATTGAGTCATTAAAAACAAAACTAGCCCTATCAGACCAAACAGAGGGAATAAAAGCGGCCCAACAAGCTTTAAGGCAAAATAGAACGATTGCGCCAACTTCGGTGCCTCAAACCCAGCCTCAAACGACCGTACAGACGGTTTATGTCCCTCGCATTGTCACCGTTGAGCGCGTTGTTAAAGTTCCCCAACCGCCTATCATTATTAGGCAACCATCCACGCCAATTAAACCTAAAAAAGAGCAAATATCTTCAAAAATAGCGACTTTAGATAAAAATAATCAGAAAGTTGTTGAGGCTCCCCAACCCACTATGCCTCCTGTTTTTAAGCCTGTGATCAGTCCGCCCATTACACAGCCAACAACTCCTGTTATCCCCCAGCAAACCGTAGAAAATTCTGTTTCTAGCCCCGTTCCACAACCGAGTATTAAACCTGTGGCGGCGGGTAATAGTGTCAGGGCAGTCTTGGCAACGGCTATTTTTGGAGAAACCATGATGTCCAATAGCGGTGATCCTAATCAAGAAGGGAAAAACATTTTTGTTGTGCGTTTACAGGAACCGTTAAAAACCGTAGATGGTGCGATCGCCTTATCTGAAAATACTGAATTATTAGCAGAAATTCGTTCTCTTTCTGAGCAGGGTTTGCTACAACTAGATGTCAAGAAAGTTATCTTATCGGTTAATAATAATCCTACGGAAATAACGCTCCCTAAAAATGCCATTACTGTTCGGGCAATTGAAGGAAAACCATTGATTGCGAGCCAGTTTCCGAATCAAGTATCCTCGATAACCTCAATGGATGCAGGTCTATTTATTTTGGGTGGTTTGGGTAAAGCCGCCGAACTATTTAATCGAACCGAATCCCAAATTGTTACGACTAGTCAAGCAGGCAGTATTGTTAGCAATAATAACCCTCAACGCAATATTTTAGCGGGTGTAATGGAAGGCGGAACGAGTAGTGTGGTTCCCCAAATTGCCCAACGGAATCAACAGGCGATCGCCCAAATGATGCAACGAACGAATATTTGGTTTTTACCTGCTGGAACGGAAGTTGAAGTTTATATCAATCAATTACTCCAGTTATAAATATTCATTAAAATTAAGCTTTTCTATAATCTTAATTAACCCCGTAAACTCGCCACTAATTGACGGGCAAAAGCAGAAATTGCTTCGTATTTATCATGATAATGTTGCATCGCTTTTTGACGAGCCGTTTGTTCCTTGGGATTGTTAGCAACTACGGCTAATTGTTCGTAACCAGGATAATAGCGACAAAAAGTATAAAGACCATTATCATCCAGTAGCCATTGGCTATAAATCCCTTCTTTACGAGGAAAAAAGTTCTCGGTCGCGTTGCGAGCAATAATTTCGCGGGGATATTTCAAAATATCCACAAAACTGTCCACTGCCACAGGCTGAATCCGTCCAATTAAGCGAGTGGTCAAATTCTGTAAAATTTTAGAAGCCGCTTTGGATTTGGCGATCGTATCGGGGTCTTGGGCCGATAGAATAACCCTAATGCCTGCTTTTGCTCCGTTAGCACAGATTCTTCCGACTAAATCAGCAATTTGGTCAAATTCAAAGAGAATGGGAGCTTCATCAATAAAGAAAATAGAAGCGGGATGGCTGAGGG
>QBMS01000009.1:0-4248 GCA_003249095.1 Snowella sp. | reverse complement strand
GCTGAGGGCGCGACGTAGGGCGGCAGAATAGGCACTCAAAGACAGAATTGCCGCATCTTCATTATCTGCAAGATTTCTCAGGGCAAAGACCAACAAAGGGGCATCGGTCGGAAAACTAGAAGGGGCGGAAATCGCTTTTCCCACGCGACTAGAAAGCCAAAAACGTAGGCGTAGTTGAATATAATTGAGGGCTTCTTCTACTTGACCGCCAACGAATTCTAATAATAAATGTTCGGGAGAACAAAAGGGTAAAAAATCTTGCAAAGTAGGCGTTTTTTGCCAAGCAATACTACCAAATCCCTGAAGCATTGCTTCTTGATAACGGTGTTTAATCTGATTATCAGCAAAAAAAGCAGTTAACGCTAAATTTAATAGCGATCGCACCGTTTGGGACAACATTTTATTATCATTAGATGACCCTAAAACCATTGTAATTAAAGCCGACTCCAAAAAAGCGGTATAATCGAGTAAACGATCCTGTTGTTGTTCAGGATTTAATAAGTGTAAATCAGGTTGTTCAAACAAGTTATTAGACTGTTTAGAAATATCAAAATAAGCTCCGTTTTTCCCCATAAATTCTGTATAATCAGTGAAGGTAGAAGTCCCATCAGATTTAGGAAAATCTAAGGCTACAATAGGAATTTCGTGTGCCAAGGCTTGGGTTAAAATTCCTGAGACTAAAACTGATTTACCTGCGCGAGTTGTCGCAAATAGGGCCAAATTTTTGTGTTGATTAAATAAATCAATATGAACAGGACTACCCCCTTCTTCGGCAATTAATTCAAACCCTTCTTGATCGTCGGTTTTTGTAAACACTAAGGGCATTAATCCTGGTACTTCACTCGTTAGATATAAATGACGACGATTAAAGGGTTTAGCTAACAATCCTTCCCAGACAATTGGTAAGGTTTGGAGCCAAATTTTCCAGGCGTATTCGGTTTCTCGAATGACCTGGGCGGGACGTTGAAAACAGCTCTCAATATATCGGGTTGCTTGCTCTAATTGTTCTAAGCGGGGACGATGAACGAGGATTGCAATGCTGTTATAAATGGGGACGGCTCCTTCGTATAATTGCTCTTGGGCTGCGATGGATTTTTTTAACTTTAATTCAGCACTAACATCAATCGTTTTATTTTTTTCTTGAGCCATTAATGCGGTTATATTCGATTGTTTTAATACCCGTTGTAAGGCAGTTTTGACTAAAGTAGGATTCGCGGCAGTAAGCTCACAAAAAATTTCCGTATCGACGACGTTTTCCCTAGCTAATACTTCCCATAAATACCGTAATTGGGCTGATTTATTGGGCCAGCCACCAGGTTTTTCTAAAAAAGTTAACACACCAATATAATGATTATTCAAATGAACCCAACGGCGATCGGCCACAGGAACCTCGGATTCCAACAGCAAGGTAGCACTATGGATATTTTCTAGAAGTAATTTACTACTCCCTAAATCTGAATTAACTTGTTCATGTAATCCCTTTTCATCTAAGGTAATTAATTGGGGAATATCAATCGGTGCGGTATGATTGAATCGTCGCCAAATATCACTCCATAATTCTACGGCGGTTAAAGGTTTGACATTTAATCCCATCAAATTGGATAGAACTTGTTCCCAACGGCTAAAGCCTTGTTTGTAAGCATTTGTAATAATCGTTTCCAAACGCTGATTTTCTAAATCGGTTAGTTCTCCTTTAAATTTTGACCACCAAATTTCAGTTTTTGCTAATAAACTTTCAATCCAATCATCCGTATTATTGGTGTCAGGTTCAATGGTATAAGTGACATAAATTCTGAAAAATTTAGGCTTACGGATTCCCGCCTTCGTTAATTCCTTTGCCCTAGCTCTTTCAGCCATTAATAGATATTTAACTTCTTGGGAGGAGGCTTGTTTAATTAAAGATGATAATTGTTTTTGACGGGATTTATCTGAGCGAAAAGATCCTAAATGGAGTGTCATTTTTTCGCCGAGGGGAATATCTTTTAATCCTGCTTCTAGATTATCAAAAATTGTTTCAATTTGCTCAAATGTTAGGGTTGTATGAATACCTTGACAGTCAAAACCGAAAACAAAACAAAACCGATCCTTTTGGGTTCCTTTACTTAATAAATAAGCTCCAATTTCCCTACTATTGAGAGAAATTTGTAGCATTGTTGCTAAATGTAAGGCATCTTCAAAGGGAGTTAATCTTGTTTTATTTTTTTCGATGTTTTGTTTGCCAATTTTTTGCTTCATAGTGCATTTCTAGCCAGCTTTGATAACGGGCAAAACCCCTTGTCCAAGTAGGGACTGCAATAAATTTACCTAAAAAACGCCAACTTTTTCCACCCGTTAGAATCCACCAGGTGGCTACTCCCCAAACGGACATCAGACCTATCCATAACCATTTTTGGAAATCATCGGCGAATAAACTCCCGAAAATACCATTAATCACAAAATAAGTGGTTAAAATAATGACTGTCCAAGGAATAATTTGATCCGCAGGAATAGGGCCAAGGGATGGCTGAGTACCTAAGATTTGATTCACGGGACGAAATTGATTTTCTCTTTCTTTAGCCATGATAAATTTGAAATATTTTGAGTCAATTAAGCTGTCACAAATTTAAATTGTATAATGGTTGTGTTGAAAGTCTTGTAACAAGGGGCTTAAGCCCCTTGCCTGTATCAGCTTATTTACCTGTATCGCCAATAATAAAACCTGTTAACACATCCGCCATTGTGACAGCAATAACGACCAACAAGGGGGTTCTAGCCATACTTTGCCATTCCTCATCTTTACGAACTGCGTTAATCACACCCACTAAAGAACCTGCAATATAAAGTAAATAAATAGCTCGCAATATATTAAACACTAAACTGATGGGGGTTTGGGTATTATTGGTTGTACCTGCTCCTTGAGTCAAAGTATTTTGAAAAAAATCTTCAGCTTTCTTAAAAAATTGTCCCTGGGCGGGATCGGCAAAATAGTCTAACCAAAATCCACTAAATATCCCAACCGTTACTAACATTTGTAAGGGAATCAGCGATCGCGTTGAACAGCCTAATTGCCTACCAAAATACTGAATCATTGCTGTTGTTACAATGCTAACTAAAAGACAGAATAATAGGCTGGGACTTTTGAGCAAGATAATACTAAAAAATACTGAGCAAACCAGCAAAAAAGGAATAAGTTGACGCAAAAAGTAGGAATTAAACGTCTTTTTGCATAATGTCAATAGGAATTGTATTATACCAGTTGAGAATGGGAGAAATTTTTTAAGATGGGATTCTTTTCTATACATGGGTGAAGTTTTGTTGGGTTAAGAAATTTAATAGAAAATCTCTTTTTCAAAACACCTATCAAATAAAGAGTCACTCATTTGATAGGCTCTCCTGACTGACTCTCTTGATATCGTACATCATTTTTAGTTAACAATACTAAAACTATTTGTCCCCGCTAATTTTTTATTTAGCGTAATCCAGAGTTGGGATTGATCAGGACGAAGACTCACAAAGTACTCACTATTCGCCACTAATACTGTGCCATTAAATAATACCTGGGTCGGGGCTGTAGTACGAGTATAATTGTTGACCACAATAATCGGACTATCCAAGGTAGAAGGAGCGGTACTAGGCACAGCAAAAGATAACGTCAGGTTATTATTAGCCGCCGCATTCACTTCCCATGTCCCAAAAATAGGGCTGAAGCCTGCGGGACTATAGGTGACCGTGTCCGTCCGTCCGATTCCTGCAATACCACTGGTTCTGACGGTTCCCACGCTGGCGGTCAAAGTCGTTAAACTTGCCGTTTTTGCTTGCAAGGCGATCGCCTGGGTCGGATTTCCCGTGTGGGGGTCTAGCACAATATGAACACTGTAACTGACCCTGGGATGACCACTAACAGTATAACCATTGGAACTCGTGAAAGAACTATTCCCCAAAGATCCCCAATCCGCTCCCCAGGCTAAACGTTTATTACTGGTGGTCTGGGTGGCGTTGGCAAGGGAATATTGAATAAGCTGATAGGCCCAGTGACTAGTACAAGGCGTTTTGTGATTATAAGGGACTCCCGCTCCCCCATCATTCAAACAAAGCGTTCCCATATTTAAACTTGTTTTTCCTCGCCAAATAGGAGCTTGGTAATTGTTATAACCCCCTGCATTTTGTTTCGCTGTCAGTTGAGTCCCCGCGAGTCCCATTTCCGCATCGCCCGTAGCCGTCCAAAGATAGCTATAGGGCGCACTTGGGTTCAGTTGGGAATAATCCCAG
>QBMS01000099.1 GCA_003249095.1 Snowella sp. | reverse complement strand
GTTAAGTCCTTGTCTTGTAAGGATTTCATTCTAATAATTAGACTGAACCAGTGCCTCCTGCACCGATCAAATAAAAATTGCCTGGTTGTAAATTCATATTAAGTGCAAAATTTGAGATAACTTTTTATACACTAAAATAAAATCAACACAATGATTGAAGTAGTAAAAATAGTAAAAACGATCAAAAAATGGAAGAATTACTGGAGCTTAAGACTTTGTTACTCGGAGGAAACATCTCTGAAGCCTTGCTATTAGTAGAGGAAATGACAGAAATGAGCAAGGATGACAAACTCAATAAAATTTTTAGTTTTGGTATTATTTTGTTATTACATTTAATCAAACAACAGGCAGAGAAACGAACAACGAGATCCTGGGATGTTTCCATTCGTAATTCTGTACGGCAGATTCAACGCTCTAATAAACGACGTAAAGCTAATGGCAATTACCTAACGCCTGAAGAATTACAAGAAACGTTGCTTGATGCTTACAAATTTGCTTTAGATAAAGCCGCACTGGAAGCTTTTGAAGGGAGGTATGAGGCAGAAGCGATCGCGGCAATGGTTGATCGTAATTTCATTCTGAATCAGGCAATGCAGTTAATTACCGAAGAAGAATGAAGCAGGGTAAGATATTTTAAAATTTATAAATTCCTCTATTTTTTAAAATTTACTGTCATTCGATAAAATGTAAAATAAATTGTTTACTTTGTTGTCCCAATCATCTAAATTATCTAACTGTAATGGAAATTTTGCCCGCAATTGATTTACTTGATGGCCGTTGTGTCCGACTTTACCAAGGCGATTATCAACAATCCCAGATTTATCACGAAAACCCCGTAGAAGTTGCCAGACAATGGGCAGCTCAGGGCGCAACTCGTTTACATCTAGTCGATCTCGATGGTGCAAAAGTCGGAAAACCTGTTAATTTAGCGGCTATTGAAGCGATTGTCCGAGCCGTCGATATTCCCGTACAAGTGGGGGGTGGATTACGCGATCGCGCTAGTGTGGCCCAACTTTTAGAACTCGGCGTGGGACGGGTGATTTTGGGAACCGTTGCCGTAGAACAACCCGAATTAGTCGCCAGTTTATGCAAAGAATTTCCCCAGCAAATCGTCGTTGGAATTGATGCCCGCAATGGCAAAGTCGCCACCAGGGGATGGTTAGAAACTTCTACCGTAGAAGCAACAGACTTGGCCCAACAAATGGAGAAATTAGGAGCCGCCGCTATTATTTATACCGATATTCACCGTGATGGAACCCTAGTTGGCCCCAATTTAGACGCTTTACGGGAAATCGCCGCTCCATTAGAAATTCCTGTGATTGCCTCTGGAGGAGTCAGTGCCTTACGGGATTTATTGAGTTTATTGTCCCTCGAACCGTTGGGAGTCAAGGGGGTTATCGTCGGAAAAGCCCTTTATACAGGGGATGTGGACTTAAAAGAAGCCATTTCTGCCGTTGGTCAGGGCCGTTGGCAGGATGTTCCCCCCGAAGGATTTCCCCGTTTTGCCTAACATTTACGCTTTCATGGCTTGATAACGCTGTTTAAATGTCTGTTGCTGATGATGATGATCAACGATGGGTTCAGGATAACCGACAGCTAGGCGTTCTAAACGAGAGATTTTGCCTGTCAAGATGGATTGGGTGTCAAAAGCGCGTAATTCAGGCAACCATTGTCGGATATATTCCCCGTCTGGATCAAACTTTTGCGCCTGGGTCATGGGATTAAATATTCGCAGTGGTTTAGCATCCATGCCACTCGATGCACTCCACTGCCAACCCCCATTATTCGCGGCCAAATCACCGTCATATAACATTTGCATAAAATATTTTTCTCCCCACTGCCAATTAATGATCAAATCTTTGGTCAAAAAACTAGCCACAATCATGCGAGAACGGTTGTGCATCCAGCCTGTTTCATTGAGTTGACGCATAGCCGCATCGACCATCGGATAACCCGTTTTTCCGTTACACCAGGCTTGAAAATATGCCTCATTATTATCCCAAGAAAACTGTTTGAAAATATCTCGATAGGGGCCTTGGGCTAAATTGGGAAAGAAGAAGAGACAATGTTGATAAAATTCCCGCCATGCTAGTTCTTGTTGCCAAACTTTGATACTATTTCTTTCTTCATCACTCCGACTATTTTCTAAGGCAATAACTGTTTTTTGCCATACCGTCCGAATCGCGATCGCGCCAAATTTTAGAGCCGCACTCAGTTGGGATGTCCCGTCAATAGCAGGAAAATTACGTTGTTCTTGATAATTGCTTAAACTCGTTTCTACAAAAAAATCTAGTCTTTCTTCGGCAGCTTTTTCACCAGGATTCAGTAATAGCGGTTTGTCCCAAATAAATCCTAATTCTTGTAATGTCGGTAACTTGATTGCACCAATTTTTTTAACTAACTCAATTTGCTCATTACTTAAACCTTGAAGGGTATCAGGCGTTTTAGCAATATCGGCTTTTGGTTGTTGAATCCAATTTTTCCAAAAGGGGGTATAAACTGTGTAGACAGTTTTTGACTGGGATAAAATAGAGCCTGGATAGTGCAATAATTGATCCCAAAATGTTTCAACTTTAATATTGTTTTCTCTTAACTGTTGAGCAACTCGTTGATCCCGCTTTTGAGCATAGGGTTCGGTATCTAAATTCCAAAAAATCGAGTTTGCTTTTAAGGCTTCAGCAAGTTCCAAAATTTTAGTTTCTGGTTCTCCTTGAAGAATTAATAACTGACTGCCTAACTTCTGGTAACTTTTGCTTAATTCTGCTAAACATCCTAAAAGATAACTCACTCTTGCTGGTGCAATATCATCTGCTTTTAAAATATTTGGATCAAGACAAAAACAACCAATAATTTTCTGACTTTTTTCCGACGCTTTAGAAAGTCCAATATTATCAGAAATTCGTAAATCTCGACGATGCCAAAATAGAATTAAGTCAGTCATAAAATTTTAAGAAATTTAAGAATTAGGAAAAAATCCAAACTTGATAATGGCTCCTACTATAGTAACAATTAAAACCCAAATTTGAGACCGTTGAGAACCCTTCAGATCGGTGACATCAACTTTTAATTGGCTTATTTCAGCTTCGATTCTAGGTAAAGCCTCTAATTTTTGCTCAATACGGTCAAATCGACTGTCCATTCGGTCTAATCGTTTATCGATCTTTTCCATGATATCTTTTAAATCAGTGTCTATGATGACGGGGTTACTCATGGGGACTCATTCCTAAAAATACAAGGTTAACTCAATCTTTATTTTAAATCTAAAACTAATTTCATCCAAAAATAACTGGTAATCGACTTAGCGTCAATGGGTTTACCCTCAATAATGGCTTGTTCAAACTCCTCGAAACTCATTAAAACAACTTCAATATCTTCATCTTCATCTTGAGCAGGAGGTTTCTCTAATTTCTCTAAATCTTGAGCTAAAAAAGCATAGATAAATTCATCGGAATACCCAGGAGCTAAGGCAAATTTTCCCAGCGATCGCCATTGATTAGCGCGATAACCTGTTTCTTCTTCTAATTCTCGTTTAATGGTTTCGGCGGGATCTTCAGTAATTTCAACGGTTCCTGCGGGAAATTCTAATAATCGACCTTGCAGAGCAAAACGATATTGATTGACTAAAACTAATTTTCCGTCGTTGGTAATAGGGACAGCTAAGGCTCCTCCTGGATGATTAATACATTCCCATTCACCTTCAGCTCCATTGGGTAAACGACGTTGACTAACTTCAAAATTAAATTTTCTACCTTGATAAAAAAGGCGTTGTTTGATCACTTCTGAAGGTTCATTTCCAAGGGACATTTTTGATTTTCCTGAATAATTTAGGTTGTCTTAATCGGTTGAATTGAGCGACAAAATAAGCACTATTTTAACAGAGAATTACGATTTATAATCCCTGAACAATCGATCGCCTGGGATAACTGTAAAATGGTTTGTCTAGAAATGGGTTCAATCCAATGGGCGGCAATCTCAGCGAGGGGAACCAAAACAAACGCCCGTTCATTCATGCGGGGATGGGGAATCGTTAAATTCGGCAATTCTAGGATTAAATCATCATACAACAGTATATCTAAATCTAAAATTCTTGGCCCCCAACGCTCCTGACGAATGCGACCAAACTGTTGTTCAATTTTTAAAAGAATTTGTAAAAGGTTTTCAGGCAATAACTCGATTTCCAGAATGGCACAGCCATTGACGTAATTGGGTTGGGGCGGCCCCACAGGAACCGTTTCATACCAGCTAGAATGGGAAATAAGCTCTATTCCCGAAGTCTGAGACAACAGATCTAGGGCTTGATTTAAGATCTGTTTAGAGTCTCCTAAGTTACTACCTAACGCGATCGCACACTTCACCATAGTAATTTTATGGGTAAATCTGAGAGTTTAAAACATCATTCCCTATTCACTATAAATCTTTTTCCCTATCATTAATTACTCTTTTTTAGAATCCTAATGAGTCTTTGTATTAACCCTGTTTGTCCCCAGCCGAATAATGCTGATATTAATCGGTTTTGTCAAGCCTGTGGTTCAGAATTAATTTTGATCAATCGTTATCGAGTGATTCGTTTACTCAGCGATAAAGGAGGATTTGCGAATACCTACGAAGTCCAAGAAAAAGAAACGTTAAAAGTGTTGAAAGTTCTTACCCAGAACCATCCCCACGCGATCGCGCTTTTTCAACAAGAGGCTCAGGTTTTAAATGAGTTAAATCATCCAGGGATTCCCAAGGGAGAGGGATATTTTACCTACTTTATTAGAAATAATCCAACGCCCTTACATTGTTTGGTCATGGAAAAGATTGAAGGCGTTGATCTCGAAGAATATTTACACCAAAAGCAATACAAACCCATTGATCAAACCCTAGCCTTAGAGTGGCTAGAGCAGTTAGTCAAAATTCTTTCTAAAGTTCATCATCATCATTTTTTTCATCGAGATATTAAGCCTTCTAATATTATTTTAAAACCGACAGGTCAATTAGTTTTAATTGATTTTGGAGCCGTTCGTCAAGTCACCCAAACCATTTTAGCAGGGGGACAAAATACACGTTTATTTACGTCTGGTTACGCTCCACCTGAACAAGAAAAGGGCTATGCCGTTCAACAATCGGATTTTTTTGCGCTGGGTAGAACCTTTGTTTTTTTGTTAACAGGAAAAGATCCCAATAACTCGGATATTTACGATTTTCAGCATAACGAATTAAAATGGCGTAAGTTAGCAACTAATATTGATCCTCAATTTGCAGATTTTATTGATTTGTTAATGGCGGATAAAGTTAATCAGCGACCTGAAACGATCGATATTGTTCTAAAAAATCTCAAAAAACTTAAAAAAGAGTTACATAAATCCGTTAAATCCCCGTCTCAACCGTTAAATCCCCAGGCAACTAATCAGGCAATTATTCCTCACAATTATGCTGGTTTTTGGTTGCGCGTCCAGGCTGCGACCTTAGATACGGTGATCGTTATGATGATTGCCGCGATCGCAGGAAGTTTACTTGTCAATTATCTTATTTCTAGTGGACTATTGGCTCATTGGGCAATCAAGTTTGGCATTGTTTCTAACGCCAAAGCATTAATTTTATCTTCAGCAATCGGAACAACGGTTTTAGGTTACTTAATCCCTCTTATTCTTAGTATTTTTTGTCTCTTTAATCCTACTGTTTTTTTACATCAATATAGCTTGACTTTAGTCTCTTTAATCTTAGGTCTTTTAATCAAATGGTTATATTTTATTCTGCTTGAATCCTCTCCCCTCAAAGCCACTTTTGGCAAATTAATTATGGGTCTGGTGGTCTGCGATCGCAACGGTCAAAGAATTTCTATAGGAATGGCTAATAAACGCTATTGGGCAAAATTATTATCAACCATGACCCTTTATATTGGTTTTATGTTATCAGGATGGACAAAAAAGAAACGCGCCCTTCATGATATGATTGCTGGCACGTTAATTATGAAAAAAGATTAAATTTTAAAAGCTGGTGACGGGATTTGAACCTGCGACCGTCCGCTTACAAGGCGGGTGCTCTACCCCTGAGCTACACCAGCATAATCTCTAGAATAGCAGAAAATGCGCCAATCCACTCTAAATAACATGGGATCTTTATTCACCCATTTCAACTTACCTCAATAGGCTTTTTCTAGGTTCTATTACTTTCCATTGCCCAACGAGCTAATTCTGTCCGATTATGTAAATTGGTTTTGTTTAGCATATTCGACACATGACTTTCTATAGTACGTTGACTAACATTGAGTTTTTCAGCAATTTCTCGGTTAGACATCCCTTGGGACACCAACTGAACCACTTTAATTTCCGTCGGCGTTAATTCCACTGTACTGGGAACATAGAGTCGAGTTCCATCTTCGGGAGGCTTATTGCCAAAACGCATTAAACGATTGGCTTGACGTAGGGACGATTCAACCTGGGCAACCAATTCCTCTGGCTCGAAGGGTTTGACCATATAAACATCCGCTCCCGTACTCAGTCCCTTCACCCGATCCTGACTTTGACCTTTTGCCGAGAGAAACATGACTGGAATCCAGCTAATCCGAGGATCTTGACGTATTTTTTCGACTAGGGCATAACCATCCATTTCTGGCATCATAATATCGCAGATGATCATGTTCGGTGTATAGGAAACCAGAATTTCTAAGGCTTCTCGACCGTTTTCGGCTGTCTCTACCACATAGCCCTGAAACTCCAAGTAATCTTTGACCAAGAGGATTAAGTTGGGATCATCGTCAATCAGTAGGAGTTGATTATGGTCTTTTTGAGAATTATCTTTCATCGTTATTTCATTACTTTGGGTTTAGAGAACAGAATGAGGAGCGATCGCGTATTATTTCAACCCACTTAATCTGATTATCACAGAACAAAAACAAACTGATTATAATGCTTCTGATAAAACTTAAGCAAGGAATTGGTCAAAAATTCATGAAGTTTTACGGATTGTCCAAGTAAAGAGCAATACAAAAATCACGATAGATTTATCTCTCGCAATGATTGAAATCACTCTACAATATTCAAATTCATTGAAACTTTATGGGATCACTAATCGGATAAACTGGGCAATGGATGACTTAAAAAAGCATAGTCTTCAACAACTTGATTGCCAATAATATGCTCTTGGAGAATCCGTTCAATTACGTCTGGAGTTGCCTGACGATACCACACCCCATCGGGATACACCAATAAAATTGGCCCTTCCGCACACACTCGTAAACAATTGGCCTTAGTACGAAAAATACAAACGGGACTGCTTTCAGAGGGTTTATCTAATCCTAGCTCTTGCAGACGACGTTTCAAATAATCCCAAGCTTCCAGGCTAACGGTTTTATCGCAACATTTCGGTTTGGTTTGGTCACAACACAAAAAAAGATGACGTTGAATTTTGGCTAAACCTAGTGTTTGAATATTTTTCTCTAAAAGCTCAGATAAGCCAGCAGGTTCGGCAATAGACTCATTCATAGTCGCTAAATTAACTAAAACCAGAATTTTAGGCTGATTATAACAAAAAAGGGTGTCTGATTAATGATCATTCACCCTGCAAAAAATCAAAAGATTGGCGATCCAACTATTTAATCGCGGCTTAACGGATATATTCCTTCAAGATGCTATTGCGGTTGGGATGGCGGAGTTTACGGAGAGCCTTGGCTTCGATTTGCCGAATCCTTTCCCTGGTCACATTAAAAATTTGACCAATTTCTTCGAGGGTTTTCATGCGTCCGTCGTCCAAGCCGTACCGCAGTCGCAGAACATCTCGTTCACGGGGACTCAGGGTATCAAGGACATTTTCCAAATCTTCCCGTAATAAATTTTTAGACACTTCATCTTCTGGGGTTTCACCGTCGGCTTCAATAAAGTCACCTAAACGAGAATCTTCTTCTTTGCCGATAGGAGTCTCTAAAGAAATGGGTAATTGGGCAGATTTGGCAATAAAACGCAATTTTTCAATGGTCATTTCCATTGAGTCCGCGATTTCTTCTTCCGTTGGTTTACGGTGCAGACTTTGGGAAAGAATTTTGGTGGTTTTCTTAATGCGAGAAATAGTTTCGTAGAGATGAACAGGAAGACGAATAGTACGGGATTGATCGGCGATCGCACGGGTAATCGCCTGACGAATCCACCAAGTTGCATAGGTCGAAAACTTATAACCCTTTTCATGGTCAAATTTTTCCGCCGCCCGAATCAAACCCAGGGAACCTTCTTGAATCAGATCTTGGAACGATAACCCGCGATTCATATATTTTTTGGCGATCGAAACCACTAAACGGAGATTAGACTGCACCATCTTATCTTTAGCCTTACGGTCTAGATAGAGACGACGCAGGAAACTTTTAAAATTTTTATCAGCCTGAATATTCCAACGCTCTTCGATGTCTGCATTATTAATCGAGTCTGCTAAAAAGCTATTGATTTCTTTTTTGCTGGGATCTTTACCGTGCTTCTCAATGAGAATTTGCTTCGTTTGCTCAATTTTCCAAACCTGCTTACCCCATTCCCGATCATTGGGTTCCCGTTTTAATTGTTTACAGATGTCCTCACGAATTAATTCTAGGGAGAGTAAATCTGCAATCTGACGAGCTAATTCAATTTCTTCCTCTGCCCGTAATAACCGAATACGACCAATTTCCTGGAGGTAAATCCGAATCGAATCTTCTGTGTAGGGCTTTTTCTTACTAGGATCACGACGACGGGAGGCAGTGAGTTTTCGCGGTTTCTTGGTACCAGGCTCAACGGATGATTCCGTGTCTTCTGAGTCTTCTAATTCGTCTAGGAGATCATCATCATCAATATCGTCTGTATCAATGTAGTGCGATAAATCCACGGAAGGCTCTTCTATAGAAATTTCTTTTGTCATTGTTAATAGCTCAGTGGTAGCCTGCATCATGCCGTTTCCTCTTGCTCCTTATCGTGCAAAACTAATTAGTAGGGTGTTTAGGGGGAATGAATCTTTACTATTCTTCGATGTCCACTTTATTACATTTGATTTTTCCGACTGGAAAACAGGTCTAAAGCTATTCCCTAAGTCCGCAGGGACGCCGCTCAGAAGATTGGTTTTTAAGGAAACTTAGACTCTTTTGGCTGACTTCAAAGTGCCTATGGGCTATCGATAAAAAGAAAGACCCTACTGATTGTAGCTTTGAAAACAAAAGATCGGTTATTTTTTTGCTTAAATTGCAAAAGTGGGATGTAAATTGAGTAGTTCAGGAAAAGCAGTAGATTGCACTCATTAATAGAAATCTCTTTAGGAAGAGATTAAGGTCAACAGTACACTAAGGTTAGTTTGTTAAGTTCTAGGGGAGAGTTTCCTCTAGATCAATACTTTCAAAACTAATCTCTAAAGATGGATCGCTAAGAGCGTTCCCCTAATGTTATAACCGTCAATCAATTTTTCTTCAACTCGAAAAAATCTAATTGACAAGACATTGGGGAATCAAAATTCTTCCTAGACAAAAGAAGAATAGAACCACTTTAACAAAAATTCTTACGTCATTCTAATGAATTTCATCAAAAAAAGCATCCAAATTATTAATTTTTTTTAAGGTGATCCCAGTGCAGTCATAGTACAAATGTTCTAACGCAGACAGAATGTGCGATTCCTCCATCACTACGTTAGCAAAGACTTTGAAAAATGGAACGCTGGTAAGGCATCACCCGTCAACAAATCGGGGCTTTTAATGGTTTTTCTCTTGGTGAAATGGATAGAGCCGTGAAAATTTCATCAAGACTCTAGGACGAATTGATGGGAGAATAGTGGATTCTGATGGGCGATAATCCGTCTTAGTTAGAGCAGTCCTTGGAAGAGTGCTAGGCCATCGATCGCCTTGAGTGCTTGGTCTGCCGCCCGTTCGGGGTGGGGCATCATTCCCAGGACATTGCCCTGTTGATTACTAATTCCTGCGATATTGTGGAGTGAGCCGTTGGGATTGGACTCTTCGGTGATTTCTCCCTGGGAGTTAACGTAACGAAATAGAATTTGTTGATTATCTTCGAGATTTTTCAGGGTCTCGTCATCGGCGTAATAGCGACCTTCTCCGTGAGCTATGGGTAATGTTAAGATTTGTTGCGACTGGTAATTTTTTGTCCAAACGGATTGGTTTTGTTCAACTCGGAGGGGGACGCGATCGCAGATAAAATGTAAATCTCGATTGCGAATTAAGGCTCCTGGCAATAACCCTGCTTCGGTAAGCACTTGAAACCCGTTACAAATGCCTAAAACGTATTTTCCTTGTTTGGCGTGTTCGGCAACTGCTTTCATGACATTAGAAAAACGGGCGATCGCGCCACATCGCAAATAATCACCGTAACTAAAGCCGCCTGGAATGACGATCACATCCAAATCATTAATATCGGTGTCTTGATGCCAAATAAAACGAGTGGGTTGATTCAAAATACCTTTTGTCACCATTTCCACGTCGCGATCGCAATTAGAGCCTGGAAAGACGATTACCCCAAATTTCATTACGATCCCCTTATGCCACTGGCGTTAACTCAAAAGAATAATTTTCTATAACCGTATTAACCAAGAGTTGGTCACACATTTGGTCTAGATGTTGTTTGGCTGTCTCTTCGTCCTCAGCCCTAAGGGTAAGCTCGATATACTTACCCACTCTCACTCGTTCCACCTCTGAATAGCCCAATTGCTGTAAGCCCGATTGAACGGCTGTTCCCGCAGGATCGAGGACGGAGGGACGGAGCGTGACATAAATGCGACACTGATATTGTTGAGACATTAAATTAAGATATAAACTAACTAACAACGGTTCCAGACTCATGAAAGCTCCCCTTACCCGTTCTCAAGAGCGATTATTTCGCCTGCTGAAAACGTTAAACCAAGCGATGTCAGCCCAGGATCTATATTCAGAGCTACGACAACGCAATGAAAGCATTGGGCTTGCCACTGTCTATCGTGCCTTAGAAGGTTTAAAACTGCAAGGGGCAATCCAGGCACGGAAGTTAACCAATGGCGAATCGGTCTATAGTTTGACCCAATCCGATCAACATCATCTTACCTGTGTCAATTGCGGGCGATCGATTCCTATCGCAGAATGTCCTGTCCATGATTTAGAAAATAAATTAGAATTTTCTCATCAGTTCAAGGTGTACTATCATACATTGGAATTTTTTGGGCTTTGTCATGGTTGTCAGTTAGGAGATGAAGAGAAACAAAACTTGAGCAAGGTTATTTAAGATTAGTCTTGAAGGAACAATCACTCTTCGCTAGTGGCGATTCTACTGTCAAATTTTCAAGAAAACTGATGGCTAATGCGTCGCCAAGGTTCCCAGCATTGGTCTCAACCACTGCAAGCCGTCATTATTTGTGCATCGCTTTTATGGCTATCAATTAGGCAATTACGCGATCGCCCTTAATAATCAAGATCAATCTATAACGCTGGTGTTACCAAACTGGAAAAAATATCAATTGGCGATCGGCACTGATCCTGCAATTCTTTGGAATCAATCAACGGGTGAACTGACTTTGCCGCTTTTTGGAGGAGTTGTCCTTCTATCATAAAATTCTAGAGCGATCGCACTTGATCGGAGAAAGCGATCGCAATAACCCACAATCAGGTGATCATTTCTCATCGTTCGGTTGCGCTCCTTGACTCAGCCTAGAAGGGCGGCGATCGCGCTATTTGATAGTTTTCAAGTGCTTGTTAACAAACGCTTTTATACTTACCAATGATCGTGAGATATGGATTTAAAGAAATAAAACTTGATGCAGAATCTCGCAACTCTTTGGCTGCGTGATCCCAAAATACAACTTGTACATTGAAGCCCTCTTTAACTAAATCACTAACAACTGGCACAAAATCTTTGTCTCCGGCTACAAGTGCAATTTCATCTGTTTTGTCAATTATTGTGTACGCATCTTTAGTAATTGCATGAGCAATTGCAACATCAACTTTTTTTCTTTACCCTGAGAGTTTCTATCGTAAACTTCTTTTTTAAATCCCTGCTTTTCAACATGATTCCAAAAATTATCTCCAGGTGGAGGTGAACCCCAAAGTTTTGCACCACCTATTTCACTATTATTTCGTTTACAAAGAAAATTATGTAGTTCTCTATAACTCACTTCCCAATCATAATCAAGAATATTATAATTCATAGCATCATAAATATTAGGAGCCATGTATTTACTCACAGCCGATACACGACGTCCTTCTATAAATAGGTTTGAATTGTCGATGTAGGTATATGTTTTCATCATTCACTCATTTAGGTTGTCAACTATGTATTATATCCGTATAACGTTCCTTTCTGTCGAAGCAATGTTATATTGACTGGATTAAGCAGTATTTGTATGATCACAATGGTGATCGGCCCCAGCCCTTCGTTAGCGAACTAAATCGCATTGAGTATTTATTTAGCCTCTATGAAGCCCTAAGTGCGCCATTGCTCAAAGTCGAGAAGAAAAAACGAGTTAAGAAAAAAGATAGTTAATAAATTAGATGATGTAGCGATCACAATTACTGTGAGTCGTGATTTTTAGGCGATCGCTTTTTGTAGGAATGAAATTGGAGGAAGCGATCGTGTTTGGCGAGGTGAAGGTGAAGCAGCGATCGCCATTTCTAACTGTCTTGAGCAAGAATTTTCCACATCCGACGGTCAAATTTAAAAGCCATTGGCGGGTCCAAACTCAACTTCAAATCAGGATGATGAGGATTAAGCAAATAATTGAACTCTACTGGCACAATTGACGAAGGAACTTTCAAAATTGGTGTTCGATTGGACTGTAACCATTGCCTACCGATTTGTTGTAATGAAGGGTCAGCCGAAACCTCTTGCCAATTAGCAGGTAAATCTTCTGTTCTAACCGTCTCTATCAACAGATCATCCGAAAAATAGGCTCGAATTGCCACCAAAGGAATTTGATTGCTTTCTGTATGAACAAAAACTTCCAAGGTTGCCAAAGCCAAACTCGAAGCCGTATAGACAATCGGAAACCCTTTCGGATGCCAACGCCCCGACGCATATAATCCCCCTTCACCTGAAAAAGCCGTATCTTGATGCTTCTGTTTACAGAGTCGCCAGACCTGCATTAACCAAACATCCCGTATTCAGCACGGTAAAGTAACTCCTCTACCTGTTTTGACCCCGCATCGGTCGCTAAAGCCTCTAGGGGAGTTTGCCCATTGAGTCCATCCTTAGCAGAAGATAACCAGCGTTGGGTTTCTGTCTCATCCTCAAATAGCTCTAAGGCTTGTTGGGTAATCCGTTGAAACCGTTCCAAACGGTCAGCGATCGCTGGCTTGAGAACCGCATTTTTTTTTTCATAACGGGCTTGGGTACTCTCAGAAATGCCCAAGATTTCGCGCATCGTGCCTTTATGAACCTGAAAACGCCGAGAAATATCCTTAACGGTTTCGTATTGAAGTAGCGTTTGCGACATGGGATAAAATCCTCATAACCTTCATTTGACTTTATTATACTGTCAATTGACTTGGGTATTAAGTTTAAGAAGATTACGGGCGATCGCCTGGAACAATTTTCTAACCGAGAATAACCATGCCAGCAGCAGGCAAACTGAGGCTGATATAAGCACGGCCATCGGTTTCTGAATGTTTAACAATTACCGTTTCATCCGTAGGCGGCGGTTTCAACAGAGCGTTGCCTCACCGCGACGATAAAGCTCACGGGCATAATCCGTCCAAACTCCCTGACCCCAATAACGGAAACAACTGGTTTGTACCAACAGATTATAGAGCAGAGCCTCTTGATAATCGGGATTTTGGGTAACGGTTGCATCGTCTTGCACTAGGGAATCATATTTTTGATGAAACATGGCACTGAGTTTATTCATCGGTTCCAACACATTTTCATAGCCCTGCACCCAACTTAGGTTATTTGTCCAGGAAGCTCCGTCCATGTGAAAGCGATGATCGGTTTGTTTTAATTCCGCGATCGCCTTTTCTACCCATTCGGGAGTTGATTGCTCAGGATTAACCCGTTGCCAAATTTTGTGCTGATGAACCGCTTGCACTTTGGGATAATCATTGGGATCAACGCCTGCCGCTTCAATTAACTCTAAATATTCCGTACCATTAATGGCAACTGTCCCGACTTTTCCCTCACCGACCGACCGAATTTCATGATTAGCCTTAATAAAAGCAGGAGGAAATTCATTCATCATCACCCCACCATTTTCACCATCTGCAATTTGGGTTCCCAGGGAAGGAATCGTGATACCACTAATTTGTTGTTTTCTTAATCCTTTTGCTTCGTAATAGGGCTGCATTTGGGCCACTAATTTGGTATCCGAACCTTGGGTTTTAATGAGTATGGTAATACTGATCGTTTCGCCATGAGAATTACGCACAACTAAGCAATTAGGAATATATTTTTGTTCATGATTTAAACTCGAACCATCTAAATTTTCTAACGAATGTTCCTGCACCATTAACCAACGATAACCGCATTCCTTGAGAGCTTTAATATATTCGTATAACGTATCAGGATGGTTCGGCAGATGCATTTCAGGAGGCGAAAAGCCTTTCACTCGTTTTAGGGCTTCGTAACCAAAAATTGAAGCAAAATGATGTTGCCAAGCCTGAATTTGGAGTTTTACATCGGGAATCGGCGTAGAGGGAACGACCGCATGACTCCACAGGGTTCCTAAACACTCAACGTAGGGTTGATATTGGGGATTACAAATAATATTTTTGAGATTATCTAAAATATCATTACGACCCATTTGTTGAAAGCCCCAAAGCAAATTTCCTGAATAATCCAACATGATGCGCGGATTGCAACCGTCTTGAATTAATTGGGGAATAATTTCACCCATACGCCGATAGCACCAAGCAAAGGGATCGGCATTATGATTATCTCCTTCTCCTGAATGTTCATACATATATTGAAGATGACTAATTAAAGATCCATTTTGTCCTGCGGGAATAGTTGGTTGGTGCATATGCAAAGCACAGGCAAATCCCGCATTAATATCGGCTAATTTTAAATTGGTTGTAGATAAAAAAACAGGATCATCACTATTCGCGATCGCTTGAATGTTAGATTCTTCACCCGAAATATAAGGTAAATTTGATGAAATTTGTGTGGGAGTGGGAAAAATTGCGACCATGATAGAATCCTTTTTTTTGTTTGAGACTAGGCTCATTATAGAATAGTAATGACTATACATTCTCTCAGCATTAACCATGATCAAACGTCAATTTTTACGACTAGGTATTGTAGCCCTATTATCTGCCCTAATTTTGATAGGCATCACCCATCAAGTCACCGCCCAAAGTGTCCCTGATTCCATCCAACAGACCTGGGATCTCCATCAACACGATCGCCCCCTTGCTTCCCCCCAATTAGAAATCGCCTCAACTAATGCCGTTAAAGGAGAGTGGGTCAATTATGCAAAAATCGGTGATAAAACCATCAAAGGTTATCTAGCGCGATCGCCCCAAGCGAAAACTAATGCTCCTGCCCTGCTCGTTTTCCATGAATGGTGGGGATTGAATGACAATATCCAAAAAATGACCGAAAAATTAGCCACCGAAGGTTATACTGCCTTAGCCGTTGATTTGTATGAAGGTCAGGTTGCCGACAAGCCCGAAGATGCTATGACTTTGATGAAAAAAGCTTCACAAAATCGGAAAAATTTTGATAGTAATGTTGAGCAAGCCTATGACTATTTAAAAACCAAAACTAAAGCGGGTAAAATCGGCACAATCGGCTGGTGTTTTGGGGGGACTTCTTCCTTAAATACGGCCCTATTATTACCTAAAAAAATAGACGCGACTGTGATTTACTACGGCTCAGGGATAGAAAGCGATCGCGATAAATTAAAAGTTTTAGAAATGCCAATCTTAGGAATTTTTGCAGAATTAGATCAAAGTATCCCTGTTGCCAAAGTTAAACAATTTGAGCAAACTTTAAAGTCGTTAGGAAAATCTGTCGAAATCGATATTTATCCGAACGCTGATCATGCCTTTGCTAATCCATCAGGAACTCGTTATAATGCCGCTGCCGCAGAAGATGCTTGGAAAAAAACGATGGCTTTTTTAAAGAAAAATTTACAAGCGTAATCTCATAAATCAATTAATAATACGAAAAATACCCGTAGGGACATAATATTTTATGTCCTTTTTATTTTCTTTTATGTTCTTATTTTTTGTAAAATTCGTTGTACGAAAAAAGGAATCACTTTAAACTGATTTTGATATAATTGGCTGAGAGTAATAGGA
>QBMS01000098.1 GCA_003249095.1 Snowella sp. | reverse complement strand
TGATTGGTTCCAACATTGTGGTCTCTACTTTGAGCCTTTGAGATAGCTTTTTCGTGGTGTGTTTGATCGGAAATTGCTGTATTGTTAACTTGATCCTCTGTACGAAAAATACCACTTCCAACTCCCACATTGAGATAAAGCCGACTAAAGGATTCAAACCGACTTTCCTTGAGCCGAAAAGTCTTGCTCACAACCCCATAGACACTGGTATCCGCATCACTGCCACCCCAAACCAAAGCATTGTCAACTGCCACCGCAATCCTAAAGTCCTCTGGCAAAACTCGATGCAACTTAAACAAGAAACTGCCCCGACTTCCAAAGGAACCATTACCATTGATGCCCAGATCATTTAATCCAATGCCCACATCAAAACCGACCGCATTATAGGGATCGCCCAGACCAAAAGCAATGCCACCGCCACCGTCCGCCGTTTGAGTAAAGCGAGTACGATTCTGAAACCCAACACCAATACCCACATCCCCTAAAGAAGCTCCAAAGGCAGTCGGGACATTAGAACTAATGCCAGGCGAAGATAACCAGATAAATTCGGGAATATTGTCCCCAAGAACCTGTAAACGCTTCAATAAATCTTCAATTGACTTGTCCAGTTCTTCAGGTGAAACTGACTCAGCCTGAGCCAGAGATTTGTTCCCGAATCCTGATCCAGAAAGGGAATAATTTCCATCTACCTGAAAATCTTTTTCGCAATTACAACGCTTCCTAATTTTACCCATTATATCGCCAATTCTCTCCACTTTCTTAATTCGATCTTTTGGATTAGGTAAAAAATCTTGTGAATCAACCTTAGAAGAGGTTAAAAAAGGGTTTGTTGTAACGAGAGAATAGGGGTTCTGGACACTTCCCTCAAAGGAAACAACTGGCGGAGACAAGTCCGAAGCAACTGACCTAAAAGGAATTAGAAAAGAGACTAAAACACCAATGGGCAGACAGCAATTTTTTTTGAACAAATCATAAAGCACTAAATTACCTCAACCTAATTTTGAAATTTATGTAACAACAAATACATAAAATACAGCCAAGCTTTTGACAAGCTTAACCAACAGAATCAGTCATTTAAAAATTAAAAATTTACAGTTAACGTACCATAGCTTCTTTATTTTTGTCAATCAGTTTCTTCTTTTTTTACATAACTTTACATGAGAGAAAAAGACTTTGCTTTGCGGAGAAAAATTTTAGCTTATCAATCAATATCTCAGCCAAATTATTTGCACAGACTAATCCTTGGTACAGCAAGGCTTTTAAGCATTTTGGGTCAGCAATCTATTTTGCAGAACTATTTATCACTACCACCCGCGAATAGGGCGATCGCCGTCATCTGGTTGATTAAACTTTAAAAATGCGATCGCGTTTTTCTTAAATCGGGAAGAGGCGATCGCCCCCAAAGACCCATCAAGTTTTCAGCATTTGTTTAGACCACCGTTTAAGGTAACGTGGGATTGAGCAGAGGAATCGCGAGCAAGATTGAAGATGAACAAAACCGAGTTAAGCCAGCGTCTAGAAGTCGCCCATACCCTCGCTGATTTATCGGGGGAAGTGATTCGTTCCTATTTTCGGCGATCGCATTTAACGTCCCAAACCAAGACGGGAGAGACTTCCTCTATTGTAACGATTGCGGATCAAGAAGCAGAACAGGCAATGGTGGACTATTTAACGCAAATCTTTCCCCAAGACGGCATTATTCGGGAAGAAGGGGAAAATCAGCTTTCCCAAAGTGGCTATTATTGGGTGATTGATCCCATTGATGGAACCTCGTCTTTTGTGAAGGGGTTACCCATTTTTGGCACGTTGATTGGATTAGTGGATCAAGCAGGAAAAACCGTTTTTGGCATTGTGGATCAACCCATTAGTCGGGAAAGATGGCAGGGAATTAGGGGCCAACCAACCCTTTTAAATCATCAATTATTAACGAATTCTTACACTATAGAAAATCATTGGGATCTAGCAGAAGCTTGCCTGACTTCTACCACACCTTTAATGTTTATTACTCCCCGACAAAAAGCGATCGCGTCTCGATTACAAACTATCTGTAAACGGACGGCCTTTGGGGGAGATTGCTATAACTATTTATCCCTGGCTTCGGGATGGACAGCGATGCCCCTCGTTATTCTAGAATCAGATATGAAATATTATGATTTTTGTGCTTTAATTCCCATTGTTGAAGGAACGGGCGGTATAATAACCGATTGGTCAGGCGAGGCATTAAATCAGCATTCAACGGAAGTTTTAGCGGCTTCTAATTGGGATTTACATCAAGCGGCTTTGAAACTTATTCAGGCAATCTAGTAGGATAATTGAATAATTTTGTTTAATCCCGTTTTTGATGCGATCGCGACCAACGATAAACGAATTTTTCGATTTCTACCCAGACAAAAACTAAGCTACTAAATCCTAAACAAATGAGTAATTCATTTAAGGGTAAATATTGCGTTCCAAAGAAATTTCGTAGGGGTTCAACGTAAACCAAAGAAAGCTGTAATAGGGAAGTGATGATAATAGAAATCAGTAAAAAGGGATTGGAAAAGGGATTCAGTTCGATGGTCATTCGGCTCAGGGAGCGCACGGCTAAGGCATGGCCCATTTGGGAAAGACAAAGCATGGTAAAAACCATTGTTTTCCAGCGATCGCGGTCTAACATTCCGTTGTCTGTATGTTCAGGCGTGTAACCGTAGGCCCACAGCATTAGGGCGATCGCGACGGTCGCTAAAATTACCCCTATCCGCACGATATAAAATCCCAATCCTCTGGCAAAGATACCTTCCTGGGGATTTTTAGGAGATTCTCTCATAATGGCCGAATGACCTGGTTCAACGGCGAGAGCGAGAGCAGGAACGCCATCGGTAACAAGATTCATCCAAAGAATTTGCAAAGGAGAAAGGGGAAGATCACTTAATCCCAGTAGGGGAACCGAAGCGATGGTCAGCATTTCTCCAATGTTACTGCCCAGGATATAACGAATAAAACGCCGAATATTGTTATAAACAACTCGCCCTTCCTCGATCGCGGCAATAATGGTGGCAAAGTTATCATCTAGCAATACCATATCACTGGCTTCTTTCGTAACATCAGTTCCCGTTATTCCCATCGCCACGCCAATATCGGCCTGTTTGAGGGCAGGGGCATCATTTACCCCATCCCCTGTCATGGCAACCACTTGATTTTGGCGGCGCAGAGCTTGGACAATGCGGAGTTTATGGTGGGAAGAAACCCTGGCATAGACGTTGATTTTTTTTACTAACTGATCCAGTTCGCGATCGCTGTAGGTTTCTAATTCCTGCCCTGTTAAGACCAAATTATGATTGCCCGATGCAATAATACCAAGATCTTCGGCGATCGCCTGGGCTGTGAGGGGATGGTCGCCCGTAATCATCACAGGACGAATTCCCGCAAGATGACATCGTTTCACCGCTTCTCGGACTTCGGGACGGGGCGCATCCAACATTCCCACTAATCCAAGCCAGGTTAAATCTCGTTCGGCTTCGGTTTGGGTTTTGGGGACTTCCTGCAAAGAGTGACGGGCAACTCCTAAAACTCTCAATCCCCGACGGGCTAAATAGTTATTTTCTTCTAAAATGCGATCACGTAATGCTGGAGTCAAGGGTTGGAGGCGATCGCCCTTTTGCATCTGGGTACAGCATTCTAAAAGGGATTCGGGGGAGCCTTTCACAAATAAGGTAAACCCAGGTATTGACCTTTCTGAAACAATGACACTCATGCGTTTTCGCTCTGAATCAAAAGGAAACTCGGCAATACGCAAATATTTTAAATCGATTTCTTTCCGAAAAAATCCCGCTTTCCCCGCCACCACTAATAATGCCCCTTCGGTGGGGTCTCCCATAATCACCCAATCTTCTTTTTTTTTATGTAAAACCGCATCATTGCAGACGACACAGGCAGTCATCAAGGTTTGTAATTCGGGCTGAGATTGGGGGTCGATCCTATCCAATGCTTCAGACTGAAAACTACCATCGGGACAATAGCCTTCTCCCGTGACCCGCAACGGCCCAGAGTGGGTAAACACAGACTGGATAACCATTTTGTTTAGGGTTAGGGTTCCCGTTTTATCAGAACAAATAGTCGTAACAGACCCCAGGGTTTCCACTGCGGTCAGTTTCCGAATGAGGGCATTTCGTTTGACCATGCGTTGCGTTCCGAGAGCCAAAGTCACCGTAATGACAGCAGGTAAACCTTCGGGAACCACAGCAACGGCCATACTCAAGGAGACTTCCACCAATTGAAAAAAGAGTTCGGGACGGAGCAGAGTTCCAAGGCCAATCACTAGAGCCACCAGAATCAGGGAGCCAGTCACTAGGGCATTACCCAATTGAGTCATGCGTTTTTGTAGGGGGGTTGGTTCGGCCTCAATCGATTGAATTTCTGCGGCAATTTGTCCTAATTCTGTCCGCATTCCCGTTTCTGTGACTAAAATTGTGCCTTTTCCCTGGACGACTTCTGTTCCAGAGAAAACAAGATTCAGGCGATCGCCGAGGGGAATATCATCCGCTAAATGATCCAGACATTGTTTCCTAACGGCTTCCGATTCCCCTGTGATTGTTGACTCTCTAATTTGTAAATGACTTAGTTCTAAAATACGCCCATCCGCAGGAACCTTGACCCCTGTTTCTAATAACATCAAATCTCCAGGCACTAATTCCTGAGAATCAATTTCTTGAATTTTAGATTGACGAATCACCCGCACTTTAGATGAAGAAAGATTTCGGAGGGCCGCGAGAGCTTTTTCGGCTCGGCTTTCCTGAAGGTAGCCCAAAATGCCATTGAGCAGAACAATCACTAAAATCGCGATCGCATCCTTGGGGAAAACAAAGGATTGGGAACTCATGCTGTGATAGATATCCATTGCCGCAGAGATGAGGGCAACCGCAATCAGCATTAATAACATCACGTTACTAAACTGATCAATAAAAATTGTCCAGGAACTTCGTATTCCTAGCTGTATCAGTTTATTCTTGCCGTAAGTCCGTCGTTTTTCCTTCACCTGAATCAGACTTAACCCTGCCTTGCGATCACTATTGAGTAGGGCAAGGGCTTGTTCTTCTGGAATGGCTTGCCAGGAAATGCGAGAAATAGGGGACATAGTAAAATCTGACGGCGCATCAGAAGACATGATGATTCAGCCAAAGAGCGATCGCTTAGACTTCCATCATATCCAATCTATTGTTAATGGCGATCGCGTTTTTATCTCACGGGAAAAGGCGATCGCGATTAAAAAAGATAAAATCATGAATAGGGAAATTGATAGAGATCCAGATTATGACAACAACCGCCGATGATGTGTGGCAATTACTTATGACATCCACGCTTAGAGAAATACAATAGAAGTGGGGCAGTTGCTCCCGATTAAACTCTGATGAAAAGGGAGGTTGTCGGTATGTTTATCTCCACAATTTTATTGCTCTTTTCGCTCCTCCTTTCAGGCTTACCCAGTTGGATGCCAGGGAATCAAAATTCACCATCCCTGACAGAAAAGGACGCAGACCCGACTGCCGAAGAGTTTACCCTTTATCGCCAGTACATGGTGCAATATCAGATTCGGGCGCGGGGGATTAAGGATAAAGCCGTCCTAGAAGCGATGTTGACCGTTCCCCGCCATCGCTTTGTCGATCCATCCCTGGCTCAACTTGCTCACGGGGATCATCCCCTCTCCATCGATTACGGTCAAACCATTTCTCAACCTTATATTGTCGCCTACATGACGGAGGCGGCGGAGATTTCTCCAGAGGACAAGGTATTAGAAATTGGGACAGGCTGTGGCTATCAGGCGGCGGTATTGGGTGAATTAGCGAAAAAAGTTTACACCATTGAAATTATCCCCCAACTCGCGGAACGGGCCAGTCGCACTCTCAAAGCCCTTGGTTATGCAGACGTTCAGGTCAAGGCAGGTGACGGATATGAAGGGTGGCTAAAATACGCGCCCTACGATGCAATTCTGGTTACGGCCGCGCCCGAACACATCCCCCAACCTTTAATTGAGCAATTGGCAATGAACGGTAAAATGGTCATTCCAGTGGGGAAAGATTATCAAGAGATCATCGTGCTGACGAAGACCCAGGAGGGGTTAATTACAGAAAAAACGATTCCAGTGCGGTTTGTGCCGTTGCGGAGGAATTCACGGTAAGAATTGAGAAATTGATGAGAATTCTCCTGAAATAATTGTTGTAGATGCGATCGCGTTTTTCTTAATGCAGGAAGAGGCGATCGCAGGGATTTAATTGCATCAAAGATAATCCCCATTACCAATTACCATAAAAAATCGCCTTAAAAATACAAATTCGTTAGTATTTCTGTAGAAAGGTTATCAAGTTTTTCAGGGTCTTCATCCCATTTTTGAGGATTATTAATAATATATTCTCTAATCTGATTTAATTGGTTTTCATCTCTCACAATGCTTTCATAATAATTGCGTTGCCAAATAACGGGATTAGAATGATCACAAATAGGCTTAATTCTTTTGGTAACAGAAGATTTAAAACCCCAAATAAATGATGATAATGATTTCGGTTTGCGTTTATCTTCCTGTAGGGGCGCAAGGCTTGCGCCCTTAAAATGATCTTCGCCCTTAAAATGATCTACGCCCTTAAAATGATCTGCCCCTTGATAATTTTCTTTTTTGTCAATTGCCACAATTCCGTGTAAATGATTGGGCATGATTAT
The DNA here is from genome assembly GCA_003249095.1 of Snowella sp. Lineage (GTDB taxonomy): Bacteria > Cyanobacteriota > Cyanobacteriia > Cyanobacteriales > Microcystaceae > Snowella. Next base: position 9,788 of record QBMS01000098.1, on the reverse strand, counting down.
CCATTCATCTAATGTAATTTCTTGGCGAATCTCTGCGGATTTTAACCATTCTTGGGAAACGATTTTTCCGATTTGATTAAAAATCATTTTCCCGTTACGAATTTCTCCGAATAAACATTGACGTTGATGGGTGCAAATTGTGACAAAATAAATTCCTGTTTGGGAATAATCGTATCCTTGAAGGCGAATGGAACGGCGATGATGATATTCAGGGTTGTATTTCATCATGAAGTTGGATAATTGGGGGTAAATTATTTTAAAAGCGTAAATTTATTGGGCGCAAGCCTTGCGCCCCTACCAGAATTGATTTTAATTACAGATAATCACTGTTACCAATCCCCATAAAAAACTGCCTTTTCAAGTATTATCGAAAAAGCGATCGCTTTATATTCAAAATGTTGGTAATAATCACATTACAAGAGCGGCGATCTCACTATTAATCATCACTAGACTGGCTCTGTGTTATTTTTCTCATTTCTTCTTGTACTCCAATTGAAACTTTTAAAGCTTCACCAATAATAGAAGAAATCTCTGTAGCTTTTTCTTGAATCTGTATTGCTTCTATGTTGGCAAAATTAGAATCAAATAAAGATGACGGATCTTGTATATTGTTGTCTCTTAATACTTTCTTAATCTTTAAGCTATTTATAATATCCTTTCTCGTCAACTTTAATACATCCATTGCCTTCGCACGATCTTCAGGGTTGAATGGCTTCCCTGAACCAAGTTCTACAAGCTGATCATTAACATCCATTGATCTGATAACTGAATTATAAGCTTTTATTTCACTCACTAAGCGTAGCACTGAGTTGAGATAATCATTATCATTATTAGGCTTACTTCTATCGGCTGAATTGTTACTGCTAGTGCCTGAGTTAGCACCTAGCGCACAGAGAAAACTAAATCCAAATATAATTAACCCATTTGTTATGTTATAAGAATATGGTTCTCCCTCAATGCCAACAAAGCCTAATCCAATATTAAATAGTTTAGAACAGCCAAGACCGATTAACCACAAAATCATAGCCATCACAAGAAAAACCCCTAGAAAATTAGTAAAACTGTTTTCTTTTTTCTCGGTATGAACAAACTCCTTGAGTGTTCCTTTCTCAAGATCAATCCTACTTGTACCAGTTAGTTCATTAAATTCGGACTGAAGTATTTCTAGCCCCTTTAAGTCGTCACGCATAAATAAATCCTGTTTAATAGAAAAAAATGGCAGTCGCGGATATTGCCCTTTTAGTTTGCACTGATTGTACGTTAATCTTCGGCTTTTTCAACCTTAGCAATCCTTAAGAAAGTCTTAAACACTGAATCAGGATTCAAACCGATCGCATTAACGCCAAAACTATTGTATCTCAGAGAGTGCAACAGAAATTGTCTCATCTGTAACACCTTGCCGTTTTAAACTCGCCACCAAATCGGCAATTTGCAAACGACCTTCTAACTGTTCTAAATCAGCTCGTAACCCTTGACCAATATAGGCTTGCATCAACGCACGATAATCCAGAAATTCTCGCATCGCCGCCACCTGCTTCAAATCTTCCACAACATCTTCAGGCAATCGCAACTCAATACTGGTTATAGGACGATCTTTTTGTAAGCGTTGTTTTAATTTAGCGATTTTCATAACGCATTCGTTCTTTGATAGTGACAGGACGGGCTGAAATGATGCGGATGACATCATCCCTCTCAGTATAGATAACGTAAAGAAGCTTATAGGTATATGTTAGACCAATTAATCGCTCCCGTTCTTCATTGCTGACAATTTCACTTTCCAAGCAAAAAACAAGCGGATCAAAAAATGTCTCACAAGCCGCCTCAAAATCAATTCCATGTTTACGAAGATTTTGTATCGCCTTATCGCTGTCCCATTGAAAGCGAATAGCTTGTAGAATATAAGTGACATCCATAATAAATAGGCTGAGAATAGAAAAGGGCAGAAAGTTTTCACTCTACCCTTTGTCTAAATTATAACGGAAGTTAATCCTTAACCTTTGGCTTTTTCAACCTCAGCAATCCGTAAAATAGTCTTCAACACCGAATCTGGATTCAAACTGATCGAATCAATGCCAAGCTCAACCAAGAACTCTGCAAACTCAGGATAATCCGAGGGAGCCTGACCACAAATTCCGATCTTGCGACCATTTTTCTTGGCAGTCTCGATCGCCATTTTAACCATGCGTTTAACTCCCTCATTGCGTTCATCAAATAAGTGAGCAACCAACGAAGAATCACGGTCTAAACCTAACGTTAATTGGGTTAAATCATTGGAACCAATGGAGAAACCGTCAAACACTTTGCTAAACTCATCGGCGAGAATAACATTACTGGGTAACTCACACATCACATAGATTTGTAAGCCATTTTCCCCTTGTTTCAAACCGTTTTTTTCCATCTCTGCAATCACTTTGCGACCCTCATCAGGGGTGCGACAAAAAGGAATCATTGGAATCACATTGGTTAAACCCATCTCATCGCGGACGATTTTTAAGGCTTTACATTCCAAGGCATAGGCTTCACGGTAATTGGGATCATAGTAACGAGAAGCACCGCGCCAGCCGATCATCGGGTTTTCTTCCTTAGGTTCAAACTGACGACCACCGAGCAAATTGGCGTACTCATTGGTTTTGAAATCCGACATACGAACTACGACAGGTTTGGGATAAAAAGCCGCCGCAATCATGCCGATGCCGTGTGCTAACTTATCCACAAAGAATTGAGCGCGGTCACTGACGTAGAGTTTTGTTAACTCAGCAATTTCTGCTTTGATAACAGGGTCTTCCAACTCATCAAATTTCAGCAATGCTAAGGGGTGAGCCTTAATGTGATTAGCAATAATGAACTCTAAACGGGCAAGACCTACACCATCAGCAGGATAACTCGCAAAACCAAATGCTTGCTCTGGATTTCCCACGTTCATTAGGATTTGAGTTTTGGTGCGGGGTAAATTATCCAAAGCCGTTTCGTGGACTTCGTATTGCAAAATATCCGTAAACACTTGACCCACATCTCCTTCCGAACAGCAGATTGTGACATCTTGACCTGTGGAAATGGTTTCGGTGGCATCATTACACCCGACAATCGCGGGAATTCCCATCTCACGGGCAATAATCGCGGCATGGCACGTTCTTCCCCCCTGATTAGTCACGATCGCACTGGCTTGCTTCATGATCGGCTCCCAATCGGGATCGGTACGGTTGGTAATTAAAACTTCCCCAGGGCGGAACTGGTTAATTTGGGAAACGTTGCGAATTACCTGGGCTTTCCCCTGACCGATCGCGGCTCCCACACTCCGACCTGTGGCTAAAACGGTGCTGTGTTCCTTGAGTTCGTAAGTTTTGATGATATTGGCAGACTTTTGGGATTGGACTGTTTCAGGACGGGCTTGAACAATAAAGAGTTCACCCGTTAAGCCGTCTTTGGCCCATTCAATATCCATTGGTGTATCCATACCGCGCACTTGGGAATAGTGGTCTTCAATAATGCAAGCCCAACGTGCTAATTGCAGAATTTCTTCATCGTTAAGACAGTATTTATCCCGCTCAGGTTTGGAAACTTCAACGTTTTTAGTTAATTTATTGCCGCCTGTGTAATAAACCATCTTGATCGCTTTACTGCCAAGACGTTTTTCTAGGATCGGTTTAAAACCTTCTTTTAGTGTCGGTTTAAAGACAAAATATTCATCAGGATTGACCGCACCCTGCACTACATTTTCCCCTAAACCATAGGCCGCGGTGATTAAAGCCGCATTTTTAAAACCTGTTTCTGTATCGATGGAAAACATAACTCCAGAGGTTGCCAAATCAGACCGCACCATTTTTTGCACACCGACAGAAAGAGCAACCGCTAAATGATCAAAGCCCTTTTCCTGGCGGTAGGAAATTGCGCGATCCGTAAATAAAGAAGCAAAACATTTGTGACAGGAATCTAAAACGCCTTTAATGCCATGCACATTGAGATAGGTTTCCTGTTGCCCCGCAAAGCTGGCTTCAGGTAAATCTTCGGCAGTGGCACTAGACCGAACCGCCACATCTGTATCTTCTCCATAACGACGACACATTTCCGCATAGGCGATCGCGATCGCATCCTGTAGATCTTGCGGAAAAGGTGTATTTAAAATCAATGCCCGCGCTTTTTTCGCTCTTTTTTGTAGATTCGGTAAATTTTTGACATCTAAGTCGGCAAATAACTTGCGTAATTTAGCTTCTAACCCAGCAGACTCAATAAAATAACGATAGGCATAGGCCGTTGTTGCAAAGCCGCCTGGGACGTTTACGCCTTTAGCCGTCAATTCTTGAATCATTTCACCGAGAGAAGAATTTTTTCCGCCCACTAATCCCACATCATGGGTTCCCACTTCTTCAAACCAAAGGACAAAAGATTTTTCTTTAAGGCCAATAGCAGTTTTTTCTAATGTTGTAGTTACCATAATATTCACCCTTGATTGTTACTTTTAGTTTAACTATCTCCTAGTAACCAAAGTTTGAATTGTTTGATTTTATTTACAACTCGCTATTTTTCTTAAAATCTTTACAATAGTTGATTACGAAAAACCAAAAAGATCATTAACTTATTTTGTATAATTACAGAAAAATGATACAATGAAAAAGATGAATATTTTTAAAGTTCCTTGGAATATTGGGAACGGATTTTAGAATATCAAGCATGATTTGTTGGTAGCATTTTTCACGAAGCTTATAGCGGTATGCAGTTGAATGAAATATCCGCAAGCAATTTCAACCCGTTTTTGATCAACATTGGGAATGCCTTACCCCTGGGAAGACTGCTATCTTGATTCGTTTACAATATCAATGAATTAACGCAGGGATTGAATGGTTTTAATAATTTGTTCCGCCGCTCGATCAACCTCTTCTGAGGTGGTGAATCGTCCTAATCCCAAACGTAAAGAGGCTTGAGCTAAATTTTTAGAGTGTCCTAAAGCCGTTAAAACATGGGACGGATTAGCAGAAGACGCGGAACAAGCTGAACCCGAAGAAAGGGCAATCAAAGGTTGCAGGGCTAACAGTAAACTCGTTCCTTTTACCCCCTCAATGCTAATGTTTAAATTACCTGGTAGGCGATCGCGGAAATGACCGTTGAGATAAATTCCATCTAGGGTATTAATCGCATTCCAGAGTTTATCCCGTAAAACTTGTTGACGTTGGCCTTCCTGCTCTAATTCAGCCAAACCGAGGGAAATGGCCTTGGCAAAACCGACAATTTGGGGCGTATAGAGCGTTCCTGCCCGCAAACCTTGTTCCTGTCCACCGCCTTGCATTTGCGGCGTGATCGCCACTCTTGGATGACGTTTTCGGATGTATAATGCGCCAATTCCCTTGGGGCCATAGATTTTATGGGCGGTGAAAGACATGAGATCAATTTGCATTTTTTCCACGTCTAGGGGAATTTTGGCGATCGCCTGGGCTGCATCCGTATGAAACAACACCTGATGACGGTGACAAATTTCTCCAATAGCCGCGAGGGGTTGCAAAACACCAATTTCGTTATTAGCCGCCATGACTGAGATTAAAATCGTATCAGGACGAATTGACTCTTCTAATTGCGTTAAATTGATTAATCCCTCTGAATCCACTCCTAAATAGGTCACTTCAAAACCCAAGGATTCCAGATAGCGACAGGGATCGAGAACCGCGCGATGTTCCGTTTGAACCGTAATTAAATGCTTTCCCCGATGGAAATAGGCTTCTGCAACCCCTTTGATCGCTAAATTATTGGCTTCTGTTGCCCCACTGGTAAAAATAATCTCCTCAGCAGTTCCGTTAATACTCTCGGCGATCGCGGATCGGGCTTGTTTGATAGCAGAATCCGCTTCCCAACCGTAGAGATGTTGACTAGAAGAATTGCCAAAAAACTGGGTAAAATAGGGCATCATTGCCGCTAAAACCCGTTCATCCATTGGGGTAGTTGCCTGGTAATCCAGATAAATCGGGCGTTGCATGGTAGAAAATGACTTCGTTCAAAAATGAGAATACCGAAGAGGGAAAATTATGATATTGTAAAAAAACTTTACAGAAACACCTGAAGTAATTATAAAATTAAACGACAAAATCATTTAAAGACCAACGCATGGGTAAGCAACGAATTCTGTCTGGGGTACAACCGACGGGCAACCTCCATCTCGGTAATTATTTAGGCGCGATTCGTAATTGGGTCGAAAATCAACAGGATTACGATAATTTCTTCTGTGTGGTGGATTTACACGCCATTACGGTTCCCCATGACCCCAAACAACTGGCCCAAAATACCTACGCGATCGCGGCCCTTTATCTTGCCTGTGGTATTGATTTGGAATATTCGACTATTTTTGTCCAGTCCCACGTTTCCGCCCATAGTGAACTGACCTGGTTATTAAATTGTATTACTCCGCTCAATTGGTTGGAGCGCATGACCCAATATAAAGAAAAAGCTCTCAAACAAGGAGAAAACGTCAGCGTAGGTTTGCTAGATTATCCCGTCCTCATGGCGGCAGATATCCTACTTTATAACGCGGATAAAGTCCCTGTGGGAGAAGATCAAAAACAACATTTAGAACTGACGAGAGATATTGTTATTCGCATTAATGATAAGTTTGGGAGTAAAGAAAAGCCTGTTTTAAAATTGCCTGAACCCTTAATTCGTAAGGAAGGAGCTAGAGTGATGAGTTTGACCGACGGCACGAAAAAAATGTCTAAATCCGATGAGTCAGAACTGAGTCGCATTAATCTCTTAGATCCGCCTGATGTTATTCAGAAAAAGATTAAAAAATGTAAAACCGATCCCATTAAAGGTCTGGTTTTTGATGCTCCTGACCGTCCTGAATGTAATAATTTATTAACCCTTTATAGTATTCTTGCCAGTAAAACTAAATCAGACGTTGCGATCGAAGCTCAAGAGATGGGTTGGGGACAATTTAAGCCTTTATTAACGGAAACGCTAATAGAATCCTTGAAACCCATTCAGGATAAATATCAATCCATTATGGATGATAAAAATTATTTACAAACTGTTTTAAAAGATGGACAACATAAAGCCGAAACAGTCGCGAATGAAACTCTTCTTCGAGTGAAAGATGCCCTGGGTTTCTTGCCAAAATTTTAAATTCAAGTTTAAGGGCGCAATTAACAGCCTAAGCCTTACGTCCCTACGATTTGTGTATTAATTATCAATTATTCATTATCAATTACTAAAAATGCTTACTCAATTTCGTCAAGCGATCGCGTCCAAGGATTTTTTAATTACTGCCGAAGTCACGCCTCCCAAAGGTGGTAATCCCCAACGAATGTTAGAGGTTTCCCAGGGACTCAAGGGACGAGTTCACGCGGTTAATTTGACCGATGGCAGTAGGGCAGTTTTACGGATGTCTTCCTTGGCGGCTTCCCTGATTTTACAAAAACATGGAATAGAACCCATTTGTCAGTTTACCTGTCGCGATCGCAATATTATTGGTTTGCAAGCGGACTTAATGGGGGCCTATGCCTTGGGAATTGGCAATATTTTGGCTTTAACAGGCGATCCCATGAAAGCGGGAGATTATCCGAAAGCCAAAGCCGTGTTTGATCTCGAATCCGTGCGATTATTGCAACTTATCGAGAAACTCAATTCAGGATTTGACCATAACCAGAAACCCCTACCCGATGAAGCCTTGGATTTATTGGCAGGAGCCGCCGTCGATCCCCAATCTCCTAGTTGGTCGGGTTTACAGCAACGTTTTGAACGGAAACTAGCGGCAGGAGCGCAATTTTTCCAGAGTCAATTAATTACGGATTTTGACCGATTCGATAAATTTATGAACCAAATCGCGGCAGGTTGCGAGAAACCTATTTTAGCGGGGATTTTTCTGCTAAAATCCGCTAAAAATGCTCAATTTATCAATAAAAATGTTCCTGGTGTCCACATTCCTGATGATATTATTCAAAGGCTTGCTCAAGCGAGTGATCCTTTACAAGAAGGGGTTAAAATTGCCGCCGAACAGGTTCTATTGGCTAAAGATCTTTGTCAGGGAGTGCATCTAATGGCGATTAAACGGGAAGATCTCGTTCCCCAAATTCTGGATTTAGCAGGAATTCCCCCTGTCAAAATTTATTAAATGGATAGGGATTGGTGACGCGATCGCAGATTATCGCGACTAATTCCCTATTAATTTCTGGCGATCACCTACGATGTGAAGATTTTGTGAAGAATTGTATATGCTTGTACTTTAATGTCAGATATTTGGTGATATGATTTTCAGGAGTCAGACTTTTCTTTGAATAGATTAGTCTGGCGATCGCACTCTACGGGAGTAATATACAGAAATTTTCCGTATATATAGATAATTAAGCCACCAATCCTCGTGAGGGCAGTAAGCAAAAGCGCATCTGTCAGATGCAAAATCTAGGTCAGCGCAGGTTTGCCGATAAGACAATTTGTTAAGTTTATTGTAGGGTCACCCAAGATTATGTGCTTTACTCTCCTTAAAAATCCATCAGCATTTAGTAAAAACAACGAATAGTTAAGTTAGTTAAACTTTTGAGAAGGAAATCATGCTTAAGAGTAGGAGAAAGAGCTATTAGTGTTCCAATTGGTCGGTTTCTAACAGAAGATCACGTTAGAGGTGCTATAGAGCTTTTGTCGTGTCAAGTTCAATCTAGCTCACGCACTCATCGTAGCTTAGATTTAGAAATTATTCGGCGAGAAAATGCTCTTAATACAATTGTTTTAGAGCAGTTTTACACTGATTACATCCGAAACGATCTTTGTTTCAATTATCCAAATTTGTTTCGTTCCATTCCCTACTCTGTTCCCAAAGGTGATGGTGGAGTACGTCAATTTCACTTTCTCGAAACTCCTCTTTGGATACTTTATTACGCTTTAGGATTCTACTTTCTTGATTTAACACAAGCAATGAGAAATGACTTGAATTCAATTCAGACACGGGCTTCAATCCAGACTTATTATGGAGCTAATATTTGTTTAGAAAATCCGCAGAGAAGCCAAATTTACTATCAGCAGGATTATCAAGAATTTACAAGGAATATACGCCGAACAGTTCGTCGTCACATACAGAACCATAAAGTTGCTATTTTGCATCTAGACATACAAGATTTTTTCCGTTCAATTGATCATGCCCGTCTTATGCAGGTTTTAGCCGATCAAGCTTTGCCCGCATCACGTTTACGTCTTCGTTATGATGAGCATACAGGGTTAACAATTCGAGAAATACTGTTCTTAATTATCCAGCGTCCAGAAGGTTTACCTATATCTCAACAGAATATAGTCTCTAATTTATTAAGCCATCTTTTTCTATATCCGCTTGATTGCTGTGTACGAGAAATTCAGATGGACATCACTCCTTCCCTGACTTTTCATCGTTATGTTGATGATATGTTTCTCACTGTGCAGTTTCCTAGTGAGCAAGCTAATGAGAATATTGGAACGACAATGCTTGATATTTCAACTCGCATCGGTGAGCATTTATCCAGTAACCTTGGTCTTAGCTTAAACCCACTTAAAACCAGACTAGATATTCTTGCTTCGGAAGATGAAGTTGATGACTTGATCGAGCGTAGTCGCCTAGTCAGTTTCTACACTCCTTTGCCTGAAGAGGGAGGAGAAACGCCGCAAGAAACTTTGAACCGAGCAATCTTAGTTTTACAGCAAATTTCGTTCAAACCCGCTATAAGTATGGTAACATGAAAAAAACTTAAAGAAATTAATGAGATATGGCAGCATATTCGCTAGATTTACGCCAAAGAATACTAACGGCATGGCAAAACCAAGAAAATACTCAAAGAGGTTTAGCAAAA
>QBMS01000097.1 GCA_003249095.1 Snowella sp. | reverse complement strand
TGCGTACACAGTAGCCCAAAGTTGGGGGGCTAGGGGGTCAGAACATACCTAAAATCTGCAACGCCAAAAATTAAAGCTCAGACCGAACAATCAAGATTTCTCAAACATTCCTTCAATAATACCGCGATAATGTTCTGTCACCACGGGACGTTTGATCTTGAGCGTCTGAGTCATCATCCCATTCGTTAGGGAAAACGGCTCTAAAATCAGGGTAAAATTTTTAATCTGATCATCGGGACGATAGCCAGGGCGGTCTTTAATTTCTCGGTTTAATTCCTTACGAAAGAGATCCAATACCGCTTTGTTATAGAGTCCGCTCTGTTTCAATTCCTCGAAGCTTACGGAACTATCGGGAAAGGTGAGATCTAACGATTGACTCTTCACCCATTTTTCGAGGGCTTCCAAATTCGGCACAATCAAGGCTCCCAAGGCTTTTTGATCCTGTCCGACTAACATAATTTGATCGATATAGGCACTGCGAATACAGGCATCCTCAATGGGTTGGGGTTCGATGTTTTCCCCATTACTCAGTACGATCGTATCTTTGGCGCGGCCTGTTAAAACCAAATCATTGGCCGCCGTCACCCAGCCCAAATCTCCACTATCAAACCATCCGTCCGCATCGATCGCCTTAGCAGTGGCTTCAGGTTTGTTGTAATACCCCATCATCACCTGGGGGCCGCGAATGAGAACGATACCCCGTTGTTCGGGGGGCAAGGTTTGGCGAGTTTCGGGGTCAACAATGCGAATTTCGGTCTGGGGAATGGGTTTTCCCGAAGAATAGCGTAAATTGTGGGAATGGGTGCGGGCATTGGTCACAGGTGAGGTTTCCGTGAGTCCGTAACCGACTAGGACAGGAATTCCTACAATTTCATAGAAATCGTCTAAATGTTTCGCGAGGGAACCACCACCACTGACGAAGGTTTTGACCTCGCCCCCCGTGACTTCTCGGATTTTTTGGTAAACGATTTTATCCCCTAAAAGATGGATCGGTGTGAATAAAAGCGTTTTTAATTGAGCGATCGCTCTTTCTAGTCCAGAAGCGTGGAGATGATCTAAGCTCAAATTCTCGGCAATCCGTTTAGAGAGAATATACTGGGTAGAAATATTAAAGAAAAAATTGATTAACTTTTGCTGATTTTCCGATTTTTCCCGAAAAGTTTTTTGCACTCCCTCATAAATGGATTCCCATAGACGGGGAACTGCGACCATGTGACGGGGTTTAAATTTCTTTAAATCATTTTTAAAAGTGCGAATACTCGTATAAATCATCGTACAGCCCTGGGAAAGGAGAAAATACTCCGCACTCCGCTCATAGGAATGCCAGGACGGAAGAATACTCAACACGCGATCGCCCTTTTCGGGATTAAGAATAGCCCGCAGTTCCGCGACTTGGTGTAATAAATTGCCATGAGATAACATCGCGCCCTTGGGTTGGCCCGTTGTCCCAGAGGTATAAATCAAGGTTGCTAGGGAGCGGCGATCGTGGGGACTGGGAGCAGGTATTTTGCCCTTTCCTAAGTCTAATAACTGGCTAAAATTGAGTTGCTTAACGGTCAATTCAGGATCGGAATTTTCATCGCTAAGTAAAATAATAAAATCTAGGGGATATTGACCAAAATCTAGGGATAATTTCTGTAAGGTTTTTTGATCTTCTACGATCAACCCACTACTTTCGCTGTCCTTGAGGATGTAGAGCAATTCGTCGCGATCGGCTTGGGACGATCTAACCACATTGGTTGCTCCTGCCATCATCGTTCCCTGATCTGCAATAAACCAGCGCGGGCTATTATCGGCAAAAATGGCAACTTTGGCATCTGCTTTTAACCCTAAATCTTGTAATCCTGCGGCAAATTGCTGTAATTTTTGATAAAGTTCGCCATAGGTCAGACTAACGGGGATTTTTGCGTGGGGATCTTGGAGGGCGGGAATCTCTTTAAACCGCTCGGCAGTTAATGACCAAATTTCGCTCAAGGATTTAACCGAGGAATAATCGACTAGGGCAACCATAATTTTTGTGGGTTAATGTTTTAAAATACTAATCCATAGTTTAGTCATTTCGTTTCCTAGTATGAACATGAATGGGACACTTTGCCAAATGCAACCTGTTTTTGTTTGAAAATTCCAGACGCGATCGCCGTTAACCAGAATCTATCATTGCCTCTATCAAGGGTTCAAACTCAGTTATTAAGGGAACTTTTAAGACTTATGGGACTGTTTGACCCTCTATGCTATTTTTGACATCTAGCGGCGATCGGCTACAATGAATCCTGAGCAACTGCTGTGTTGGTGACTGCCAATAAAGTTTTTTGATCTATGCTTGAAAAACTTTGGGAGCTATTAAATGTTTCGTCGCAGTAAACCGAGCGAGTACTCGGAAACGAAGACTGAAATGATCGGCACCCACCTGGATAACACCAGGTCATAAACTGAGGTAAAACGGCGCGGCGGTTCTCTTTCCCCCTCAAGATGTTTGAGCAAAAGATAAGTTAGGGTTTCCAGACATATTGACGTTAGGTTAAGAAAAAGGAAAGAACTGAATAACCTAAGATTAAGTTAAAGATTAACGATTTAGGTTTGGCCCTTGGTAAACCTCCCAAAAAATTCCCCTCGTCACGATTTCCCTGCTCAAATTGTGACCCTTGATTCAGGATTAACGCTAATTCATCAATATTTACCTGAGATTCCCGTTGCGGTGGTGGATGTTTGGGTAAGGGCAGGCGCGATCGCGGAACCGCAGGAATGGGTAGGCATGGCCCATTTCTTGGAACACATGATTTTTAAAGGTACGAAGGCAATTGCGCCTGGGGTTTTTGACCGCATCATTGAACATAAAGGCGGCATGGCCAATGCGGCAACGAGTCATGATTATGCCCATTATTTTCTGACTACTGCTTCCCATTATCTGCCCGATACCCTGCCCTATTTAGCCGAAATTTTACTTCAGGCGGAGATTCCTGAGTATGAGTTTGATTGTGAACGGGATGTGGTTTTAGAGGAAATTCGAGCAAGTAATGATAATCCAGACCATTTAGCGTTTCAAAATTTATGTACGAGTCTCTATCCCCATCATCCCTACGGAAGACCTATTTTAGGGGAAGAATCCCAGTTAGCTCTCCATTCCCCTGGGCAAATGCGTTGTTTTCACCGTACCCATTATCAACCTGAAAAGATGACGGTGGTGATGGTGGGGGAGGTGACCGAAAAAAGCGCGATCGCCTTAGTTGAAAAAAATTTTAGGGAATTTGGGACTCGTTCTCAATGTCCTGCCACAGGGATTGAAGCCGACCCACCCCTGACAGGAATCCGACGACAATGCTTAAAAATACCGAATTTGGGTCATGCTCGTTTATTGATGGGCTGGATCGCGCCAGGGATAGACCAATTAGGAGATGGGCTAGGATTAGATTTGTTGTCCGCCGTCTTAACAGGGGGTCGATCTTCCCGCTTAGTCCGAGAATTACGGGAAGATAAACATTTCGTATTAGATATTCATAGTAGTTTTTCTCTCCAGCGTGATTCTAGTTTATTTATCATCAATGCCTACCTAGAACCCGAATATTTAGAGCCAGTAGAAAAAATTATCTGCGATCGCTTGCAAGATCTACACAAGCAAGAGATTTCCGACACTGAATTAGAGCGAGCCAAACGGCTACTGTGCCACGATTATATTTTTTCGACGGAAACCCCTAGTCAATTAGCGGGACTCTACGGCTATTATCAAACCCTTGCGTCTGCTGAATTAGCTGTCTCCTATCCCCGAAAGATTCAACAATTTCAAAAGAGTGAGCTTAAAACATTGGCCCGCCAATATCTTTCCCCCGAACGGTATGCTGTCACCACAATGGAGTCGGCCTAACTTCGTTTTGGGGTTGAATCGCCATCGTTTTTTGTTGAGCTAAAAATGCTAAGGAAACAGTGATTAAGTTTTTCCCAACTTTTGAGAATTATTTCAGAAAAACGATAAGTCAGTTTTTTGAGGTATAATTGTGTGCTGACCTTTTTTCTTTTTTGTATCCAGGACAACTTTGTTCTCCGAAAAATGTCTGAGTACAAAATCTTAAATTAAATAGGTTGTTTTGATTTTTGGGTTCGATTTTTGTTAGATAACTACCATAAACCATTTAATCACTAAACTTTCTTGTTTGTTTAACGATTGGGTTATTTCTAGGTTTTTCTATTGATTTAACCTACTATTGTTGATCGATATTTTTAACATAATTTCTATGAATCATCCTTTAGAAAATAAAGCGATCGCCGATATTGATTCTGTTGCAAATTTTAAAAATTATGAACAGGAGGCTTGGTATTTATCCCGTTTCATCCAATCTCATGGCGTTCTCATGATTTTAGATGAGTCCCAATTGACTATTCTCCAGATTAGCGATAATACAACATTGCTTTTAGGAATGACTCCTAATTCCCTCTTAAATCAACCGATTAAAGAATTACTTCCCCTGGCTGAGATGGAAAAACTCCGCGATCGCCTCCAGCAGACCAGGGGAAATTTCTGCTATCGTTTTCAGTTTATTCACCAATATCAAGGGATTTCTCAGTTATTTCATGGGTTAGTACGCCGACAGCAGCAGACGTTGAGCCTAGAGATAGAGCCGATGAGAGAGGAATATCAGACCATTGATCACTATGAACGTCTCTCCACTTTTTTAGGGCAAATCAAAAGTGCCAACAATCTCCAAAGCACCGCCCAACTAATTGTGGATGAGGTGCAACAAATTGCTGATTATGATCGGGTTTTGTTGTATCGCTTTGAACCCGATGATAGCGGCATTGTCATTGCTGAAGCTCAAAAAAGTCCAACATCATCGTTTTTAGATCTACGCTTTCCTGCGATCGATGTTCCTCCCATTGGTCTTCAGGCTTTTTATCTTAATGGGATACGGTTGATCACGGATCTGAATGCTCCCCAGGTAGAAATGATTCCCAATCTCAATCCCGTGACGGGAAAATTGCCTAATTTGAGGATTTCAACCCTATTAGGAGTGACCGATTGTCATATTGAGTATTATCACAACATGGGAGTGGTCGCTTCCTGTGTGATTAGCATCAAAGATGAAGACCGATTCTGGGGGCTGATTGTCGGTCAGCATTTTTCCCCGAAATATCTTAGTCCCGCGATTCAGAATTATTTTCAGTCCTTGGGAGAGTTTGTTTCTCTCAAGTTAGTTAAAAAAGAACAACAAGAGTTTCAAGTCTATCGAAAAGAAATAGAAGTGATTCATGCCCGTATTAAAGCTGATTTAAGGAAAATTAACCACCGCAAGGATTATCAAAATCAAGATTTGCCCTTGCCCCGTTGTACCTTGCCCATCGTTAAAGCCCACCTAGAGGCAAATTTGCAAAACGGCGATCGCGAAATTGACTCGATTAATGCCATTTTGGAAGCCAATGGGGAAGGTTTGCTGGAACTGGTTCAATCGCCTGGAGCGGCCCTCTATTTTGGCAATCAACTCGTTCTTTTGGGGGAAACACCTGAATTGTCAGAAGTGCAATCCCTGTTGACCTGGTTTGCGGACTATTCCCAGGAGGAAGTCTTTTCTACCTCTCATTTGGGCAAGCTCTATCCTGCCGCTAAGAATTTTCAGGAAGAAGCGAGTGGACTGTTGGCAATTTCCATTCGACTTCAACATACGGCTTATTATTTACTGTGGTTTCGTCCTGAAGTGATTAAAATCGTCAATTGGGCAGGAGATCCCAGTCCAATGGAAACCGTTGATGCGATCGGTCAAATGCGCCCTTCCCCCCGTCGCTCCTTTGAACTGTGGAAGGAAAGTGTGCGGGGAACCTCTGTCCCCTGGCAGAAAGTAGAACTAGAAGCGGCCAAAAAATTGAGGGATTTATTAACTCTCACCGCCCTAGAATGTTCCCAGGCGGCCCTAGAGGCGGCGGCAGAACAAGCAGAAATTGCCAATCGTGCCAAGAGTCAATTTTTAGCGAAAATGAGCCACGAGCTACGGACTCCCCTCAACGCCATTCTCGGTTTTAGCCAAATGATGAATCGGGATGAGTCTCTTTCAGGGGAACAACGGCAATATCTGAATATTATTAACCGCAGTGGGGAACATTTATTGTCCTTGATTAATGATGTTTTAGAAATGTCCAAAATTGAAGCAGGACGGATAACTTTTAATGAAAATCACTTTGATTTGTTACACATGATCGAAGCGATCGCCGAAATGTTGCAACTCAAGGCTTCTGCTAAAAATTTACAACTGATTTTGGAAAGTGATCCTCAGATTCCCAAGTACGTGATCACAGATGAAAGTAAACTGCGTCAAGTATTAATTAATCTGTTGGAGAATGCGATTAAATTTACCCAGGAGGGATGGGTCAAATTACGGATTTATCCTGGTGCGGAACCGACCCAGGTTTTTTTTGAAGTGTCCGATACGGGGGCGGGCGTGGCAGAGGAAGAATTTTCCCTGTTGTTTGAACCCTTTGTGCAGACGGAATCGGGTCGGCAATCCATGCAGGGAACAGGTTTGGGACTGCCCATTAGTAAGCAGTTTATTAATCTGTTGGGGGGAGAATTAAACATTCAAAGTAAGGTTGGGCAGGGGTCGATTTTTACCTTTGATGTACAGTTACGACTGGCCGATGCGATCGCCAATCACCAGATCCTTCCGACCCAGCAGGTAATCGGCTTGGAACCTGACCAGGGGCCCTATCGTATTCTGGTGGTAGAAGATGTGGCAGAAAACCGTTGCCTGTTAACTCAATTACTCATTCCCATTGGTTTCAAGGTTCGTACCGTCAATAATGGTCACGAAGCCGTTGAAGCGTGGGAAAAGTGGCACCCGCATTTAATTTTGATGGATATGCTCATGCCCGTAATGGATGGTTATGAAGCAACTCGACGCATCAAATCTAAACCTGGAGGCCAGGAAACCGTGATTATTGCCCTGACTGCCAATGCCTTCTCCGATGCCAAAATCGCTACCCTCGAAGCAGGTTGTGATGACTATCTGCCCAAACCCTACCGCGAGCAAAACTTATTTGAAAAAATATCCCAACATTTAGGCGTTCGTTATTGTTACCGAGGAGAGAATAAGGCCCTTTATCACCAGAAAGGTGCGAAATTTTCCCTGACCCCAGAATCTCTACAATTTATGTCCCAAAATTGGATCACCGAAGTGCATCAAGCGGCCCGTGAGATGGATGAAGACCGCATTGGGCAATTAATTCAACAAATTCCCGTCGGCAACGAACAGTTAGTCGAAAGTTTGACCCATTTGGTTGATAATTTCCGCTTAGATCTCCTCCTCAATCTCACCAAGCCCCATGAATAATGTCACTCCTTCTCTTCCTCAAGAAACCATCCTATTAGTCGATGATTCTACTGATAATCTCCGATTGCTTTCTACCATGTTGCAAACCCAGGGTTATCGGGTAAAAAAATCTATTAGCGGTGAATTTGCTCTCCAATCTCTGGAAGTAATCGAACCCGATTTAATTTTATTAGATATCAATATGCCAGGCATGGATGGTTATCAAGTTTGTAAAACGCTTAAAACACAAAAAAAATATCAATCTATTCCTGTTATTTTTATCAGTGCGGCGGATCAGCTATTCAACAAGGTTAAAGCTTTTCAGGTTGGCGCGATCGATTATATTACCAAACCCTTTCAGTTAGAAGAAGTTTTAATTCGGGTAGAAAATCAATTAAATCAGAAAAGACTTTATCAAAAATTACAACAACAAAATGCTCTCTTAAAAACAGAAATTGATGAAAGATTGCGAATTGAAAAAGCCCTAACGGAAGCGAATCAAAAATTAGAATTATTAGCCTCTCTGGATGGGTTAACGGGAATAGCGAATCGTCGTCGCTTTGATGAATATATTGCCGCAGAATGGCAGAGGTGTCTGAGGGGAAGTTTTTTATTATCTTTGATTCTGATTGATGTGGATTTTTTTCATTTTTATAACGAAGCCTACGGACATTTGATGGGTGATGATTGCCTGAAAAAAGTAGCTTCTATTCTACAAAATGCTAGTCAACGGGCCACGGATTTGCCTGCTCGCTATGGCGGAGAGGAGTTTGTGATTGTGCTTCCCCACACGTCCCAAATGGGCGCAAGAACGATCGCCGAAGAAATTCAACAAGCGATCGCGGCTCAAAGAATTTGCCATACCAAATCCCCTGTCTCTCGCTATCTGACCACCAGTATCGGCGTGGCGACGACTATTCCTGACCATGACGAGGGAATGGCTGATTTTATTAATCTGGCCGACCAAGCCCTTTTTAAAGCGAAAAAATTAGGACGCGATCGCATTGAATTTGCCTAATCCCGTCCCCCAACAACCTGACAAGTAATGAAATTTTATGAATCATTAACCCAGAAAAACTGAGAGACCCGTTAAAATGGAGCTAAAGAAGCATTTTTGGGAATCATAATCGTGAAAAACCGTGACTATACCTTAATCATTGATAAAAGCGGTAGTATGTCCACGCCCGATCAAACGGGAGGTCGTAGCCGTTGGGAGGAAGCCAAGGAATCTACCCTAGCCCTAGCCCGCAAATGTGAACAATTTGACCCCGATGGTATTACCGTCTATCTTTTTTCCAGTCGCTTTCGTCGTTATGATAACGTCACCGCCAGTAAAGTTGAACAGATTTTTCAGGAAAATGATCCTGCGGGTTCGACTAATTTAACAATGGTCTTGACCGATGCCACCAATAATTATTTTCAACGCAAAAAAGCGGGAAAAATTCAGACCGAGGGCGAAACCATTCTCGTGGTTACCGATGGAGAGCCTGACGATCGCCGTTCCGTCATTGATATTATTATTGAAACCACCCGCCGCCTAGAACGGGATGAAGAACTTGCGATTTCTTTTATTCAAGTGGGTTCCGATAGCGGTGCTACTAAATTTTTAAAAGCCCTGGATGATCAACTTCAGGATGTGGGGGCTAAATTTGATATTTGCGATACCATCACAATGGATGATATGTCGGAAATGAGTCTGTCCGAAGTTTTGATGAATGCGATCGCGGATTAGTTTATTTTTATTGAAAAATGTTTAGTGAATTTTAATAGTTTAGAGGTGAAATGATGCTCACTCAAGAACGGGTTTATAGTCCCATTGAATATTTGGCATTAGAAGAAAATGCCGAAGTCAGACATGAATTTATTAATGGAGAAATTTTACCAATGGCAGGAGGAACCACTCGACATAATGTAATTGCGGGAAATATTTATCTAGCAATTCGGCTGATAACTAAAGGAAGAAATATCCAGACTTATATTGAAAATGTAAAATTACGCATCCCAGATTTTAATGTTTTCACCTATCCCGATGTCATGATTATTGCTGGGGAACCCATTTACGAAGAAAACACTCAAACCACTATCCTTAATCCTACAGTGATTTTTGAAGTATTATCTCCAGGCACGAAAGATTATGATCAGGGCCGTAAATTTGAATATTATCGTTCTGTTACTTCTTTAAAAGATTATATCTTAATTGATCAAGAGCGTTGCTCAGTCATGGTCTATCAAAAAACCGATACGAATGAATGGAAATTAAGGCTTTTAGATAATATTAATGCCAATTTTATTTTAGATTCGGTAGGTATAGAACTAAGTTTAGCTGATATTTACGAAGATATTTATTCCTAATAATGATTAGGTTAATCCTATGAACTCCATTGATAAACTTCTCGCGGCTCTAGATGCTGTTGATAATCCGAAAGTAAACCCCGATCGCGTTCCCAAATCCCTTCCTAACCCTGGGAAATCAAACGATATTGAAGAATTGTTAAACAGAGTTAAAAGAGATTTTGAACAAAAAGAATTAGTCGAACTGCAAACAGAAAAAGTCAAGTTACACCAAGAACAGCAACAGAAAAAAGCAAATTTAGAAAAAACGGCTAGACAATGGCTCAACAATCTAGATCCGCTTTCGGGTGAAGGGCTTTGGTTTACGGATTTTGCCCGCAATTTTTCTTCTCCCCTAGAAGCCGCGATCGCCTATTTGGAACCCCATGACCATCCCCAAACCTGAAGCTTTTTTAACAAATAATCACGTTCAGAAGAGAACAGTATAGGATAGGGAAGAATCGGTTACTCTAAACTAGATAATGAATTTTTAAGTGCGATCGACTGTGAGGAGTGTGTATGAAACTAAAACTGAATTTTGGACGGGTTCTGTTTAATCGCTCCCGACCTCGGTCATTCGCCTGGGCGATCGCGAGTCTCTTGAGTATTGGTAGTATCAGCGCGTTTCTGCCCCAATCGTTACAGGCCCAGTATACTCCGACGGCCGCCCGACAGCAAAATCCTTGGCAATACGCCTCCTTTCCCGTTGAAAATTTCCAAGCCTATACTTCGGGCTACGGCTATCGGTCTTCCCCCGTTGATGGTTCCAGCCAATTCCACTACGGCTTAGATTTGGCCGCTCCCATTGGCAGTTATGTCCGTAATTGGTGGACGGGTCAAGTGGTGGAATTATCGGATAATACGGCTTGTGGAACGATGATTAAAGTTCAATCAGGAGATTGGCAACACGTTTATTGTCATCTGATGGGAAGGGTGCAAAGCGATCGCAACACCCGTTATCTAGTGGATCGAGAAGGTGGGATTGTTCTGCAACTGGGCCAACAGGTTCCCGCAGGAGCTAGGATCGCCAGGGTTGGAATGTCAGGCAGAACCACAGGCCCCCATTTACATTGGGGACTCAAGTACGCCAATAATTATCTTGATCCAGCCTTGGTCTTACAGGCGATGTTCACAACAGAAGCGAAGTTATAGAATCTCTTTAACTCGAAAATTGCAGTTCTTGCCGCCTAAATCCCCCAATACTGGGGGACTTGCCAAAATTAGCCTAATCTTAACTTTCCCCTCAAAATTGAGGGGCTAGGGGGGCGAAAAATTAAAATATTGCTCAAGAATCCTGAATAATCTGAATTTTGGGAAAAGGAAAGGACTGATCTTGACTCAAATTTTCGACGAAAACCTGGACGCGATCGGGTTCAATTTGTTGTAATTGCTGGAGCAGTTCGTAGCTCTGACTCACTAAGGCACTGACATCTATCTCACTATGACTCGGCTGAAAATAACTCAAGCGACGAATGCCTTCTCCCAAAAGAGTGACCGCTCCCCGCCAGTTATAATTGCCCAGATGGTAACAAGCCACTGCAATCTGGAGGATTCCTTGATAGAAATTTTTCTCGGTCGCGATCGCATCCATCCAAATTGCCTCTAGGGTATCGTGACAATCATAAAATTCTGCTTGATTGAACTGCTCGATACCCTGCCAAAATTCAGGAGATTCCATAGGTCTAACTCAAATTTGAACCTATGCCGACATACTGGCTCTGACTTCTTTGAGTAATTCCAAGGAAATTTCCTGCTCTTTTCCCGCAAAATCATTTTCCGCAGGAAGAAACAACATACAATGACAGTCATTCCGTTCCCGCATGGGGACACAGGGACAATTCCAAAAGGTATTTTTGACTTCTGCTTCTTTGTCTTCGTAATGACGACAGGGGCAAAGAGGTGAGCCTAAATCACTTTTATGTTTAGCGAGTCCCTCAATCACCACTGCTGTTACGGAAAGATCGCTACAAAAATAAGTATTTGTCCGTTTGGCGTACTGCTCGGCAAAGTTTTTCATTGCCACCAGCATTTTGTCATCACTGTTCGTATTTTCTGTTGTCATGGATTTTAGGAGAAATCAATAGGATCGTTATTAGAGCGACAGTTTACATTATGCCATTCTCTAGCTTGTCTTTTTTGCGAAAAAAGCTAAAAATTTACAAAGAATACCAATGGTTACGGCGGGCAATTCCAAGTGGGGAGTTAAGCCTGCACCTTCTATTTCCTGAAATAATTGGATAGCATCAGGATTTAAAGCCGCCAAGCGTTTTCCCACTTCAGAGGTGGTAAATCGAGCTTCTTTTCCCCATAAAATCGCCGTCGGTGTGGTGAGTTGGGAAATATATTTAGATAAATCAAAACAGAGATCCCCCCGCACAAAAGACAAAGCCGCATATTCAGCGTTACTCTGGGTTGCCGATTCTAGATAGGCTTCAGTGATTTCAGGAAACAGCAGATCGGGATTAGCAAATTGACGATTTTCTAAAAAGTTTTGGATACCTGCACTATTAGCAATTCCCACACTATAAATAAATTTATCTAACACGGGAACGCTGACCATTTGGGCAAAGAAATTTTTACTATAATCTTCTCCAAAATCCGACAATCCAGTGGGAGTTGATAGAATTAAATTCTGAAAAAGATCGGGACGGGCGATCGCGGCTCGAATGGTAATGGCGGCCACCAAGGAAGAGGCAATCACAATGGGCGGTTGTTCACAGGTTTTTTCAATAAATTCAATAATCGTATCAATATAATCCTGGTGCTGATAATTCCGTTCAGGATGCTCAGAACGACCCCAACCGATTAAATCTGGGGCTAAAATGCGATAATCCCAAGCAAAGGCAGGATAAACCTTTGACCATTCGTAGGCCGACGAGCCTCCTCCAAAACCATGTAAAAAAATGAGGGTCAATTTCTCTTTGCCCCTGGGAACCTTTTCATCCACCCAAGGAGCTTTTGTGGGGGAATAATAAACCATTGTTCCAAGAGAAGTAACAACGGAGTTTCTTTCTACACCAATTGGTTCAATCATGGTAATTTGGGATAATTTTGCTCTAAAGATTGAGGTTAAATAGAAAATCTAGAAGATTTTTACAGGATTAAAAAAACAATCAAAATTCAAACATTTCAGTCAGAATCAGGTTAAATAAAAGTTTCTAAAAAAATGCTCCGACCTCAAAGAAAACGGTCTAGAGCCGCTTTTAATTCTTCAATTTCACTTTCAATGTTACCTTCCTTCGCTGCCCGTGTGATACATTCGCTCAAATGTTCATCCAAAATCAACCTCGCCACGCGATCGATCGCACCCCGAACCGCCGCAACTTGAATCAGCACTTCGGGACAAGGGCGACTTTCTGTGACCATTGTTTTGATTCCCCGCACATGGCCTTCTATGCGAGAGAGTCGATTAATAATTTGACGGAGGGACGCATCGCTGTGGATATGGTTAGTCTGATGTTCTGGGTGGCTATGGGGCGCGGGATGAAGGGGGGAAATAGAATTTGAGAACGATTGACTTTCCATTTCTTTCAGGATTAGTGTGACTCTGGGATTACCTGCTTGATTGTAACTTCTTTTTTGCGATCGCACTTTTTGGGGCTAATTTCCTCGGTTGGGCAGGGAAGCCAACGCTTTAAGGTTGATCATTTAGACAAAAAATAGACAAAAAAGTATGATTAAGCTTTTTCAGCTTCTAATCACCGTAATGTTTCTATCAACGGGACTGATGACTAATTCGGTAGAAATTTGATTTTCAGAGATGCAAAAACTGTACTTACTAGGAATATTTACAAATCTCAATAAATTAGAGGAGCGATCGCCAGAGTAAATGCTATTTAAAAAAGAGGATTTTCATTAATCTTCATAAACCGATGGTGACCTTGGAGAATATGATTGAGATAATCTTGGCTGTCAATACGGATCAATCAATTATCATTACAAAATCACAACAATGTCTAACAGTCTTTTAACCGTTGCCTATATCGCGGCTAGTGTACTTTTTATCTTTAGTCTCGGCGGTCTTTCTAATCAAGAAACTGCTCGTCAGGGCAATATCTATGGCATCTGTGGAATGCTGATTGCCTTTATTGCGACGGCGTTAAATTATCAATTTACAGGTTATTTCACCTTGATAGGAGCGATCGCGCCTGCGGTGATGATTGGTGCAGTATTGGCTAGCCGTGTTGCCATGACCTCCATGCCCGAACTAGTGGCAATTTTGCATAGTTTTGTCGGTTTAGCGGCGGTTTTAGTCGGCATTGCTAATTATCTTGCCCCTGATCCCAATATCGTGGGTGTGGAAGAAACGATTCACCAAATCGAAATTTATGTTGGTGTGTTTATTGGAGCCGTGACCTTTACGGGATCGATTGTGGCTTTTGGCAAGCTCCGCGCCATCATCAGTAGCAAACCCTTGATGTTACCCGCTCGACATTTGTTGAATATTTCTCTCCTAGTTGCGACGGTATTGTTGGGCATTCAATTTATGCAGGCTCCTGATTTACAAGGACTCCAACCGTTATTAATTATGTCTGCGATCGCGGGTTTATTGGGACTTCATCTCGTTGCGGCGATCGGGGGAGCCGATATGCCCGTCGTCATCTCCATGCTCAATAGCTATTCAGGCTGGGCGGCGGCGGCGGCAGGATTTATGTTATCCAATGATTTATTGATCGTGGTCGGAGCCTTAGTAGGAAGTAGTGGGGCAATCCTCAGCTTTATTATGTGTAAAGCCATGAATCGCTCATTTTTTAGCGTAATTTTAGGCGGTTTTGGGGAAGGCAGCAGTAAAACAGCGACAAAAGCCGAAACGCCAACGGGAACAGTCACGGCAACTACCGCCGAGGAAGTTGCGGATTTGTTGATGGATGCCCAAAGTGTGATTATTGCCCCTGGTTATGGCATGGCCGTTGCCCAGGCTCAACACGCGGTTTCTGATATTACCAAATTACTCCGCAGTCGCAAAATCAAAGTTCGTTTTGGCATTCACCCCGTCGCAGGGCGTTTACCAGGTCACATGAATGTGTTGCTGGCTGAAGCCAATGTTCCCTACGATATTGTGTTAGAAATGGATGAAATTAATGAAGATTTTCCTGAAACCGATGTTGTTCTGGTCATTGGAGCCAATGATACCGTTAATCCCAGTGCCTTAGAAGATCCCAGTTGCGCGATCGCAGGAATGCCTGTGTTAGAAGTTTGGAAAGCGCATAACGTCATTGTCATGAAACGCAGTATGGCCAGTGGTTATGCAGGGGTTGAAAATCCGTTATTTTTTAAAGAAAATACCCAAATGCTCTTTGGTGATGCGAAGAAAAATGTCGATGCAATCCTCACCCATTTGCGGGAAAAAGAGAGTTCTACTTATTCTGAAAAGATCTTGGTAAAAGCTTCTTAAACAGAAAGATTGAAACCTTTGATGCGATCGCCTTTCATAAATTCTCCTCTTTCAAGTGCGATCGCTTGTTTGAGATCAGCATCGGCTTGAAATCTAACTTGGCTCATTGGATTTTCTGAGACTGAGCTACTTTTAATTTTTGGTACAACAAAGGATTATTTTGTCTAAAAGACTGTTGCATTTGTTGAAATTCGATTTGACCCTCTACTAAATAAGCATCAATTGTTTCTTGATTCGCTAAATAAAAGGCGATCGCTCCATAGACTTGTTCTAAGGAAAGCAGGGGAAAACTTTGAGTAATGGTTTCGGGCGATTCTCCATTCAAAAAAGAACAAACAACAGAATCAAGAGATATTCGCGTTTCTTGAATCCAATATCCGTTTTCTCGTTTTTCAATATAGTCTTTTGTTTTCGGAGTTGCTAAGATCATTGTTATATTTCAGTTATACTCAAAGCTATTTTTAGAACCGTATTCTAGCATAAGCTTTCTTAATAACGTTAAATGCGATCGTCTATCCCAAATTAAGAAAAAATGCGATCGCTGAAAGTACGGCCACGCAGATCGCCCACACTGTAGGTAAAGTAGAGAAATCCGAACGTTATCCGAGTTAAGGTCAATAAACTTTTGTTAGAAGGGGTGCTTTTCCTCAAAAAAACTGGCACACTGTTCAAGGTGTTACAACTGATCAATCTTAACCCAATACCAATTAAAATTTAGTGCGATCGCCGCTTCCTAAGTAGGTTTGACAAAAGGAAACCTAACATTTCGGCACAAACAATATTCCCTTCCAAAATTAATTAACATCATTATCGTTTAATTTTTTGGGTTGCGTTCATTAACCGAACCGACAAAAAGGTTTTAAGTGCGATCGCAGTTTTGTTATTTTACGATTAAAAAGTGTGATCGCTATTGTATGGTTTATGATTAAAAAGTGCGATCGCCTACTATTATCAATATAAATTCTTTATTGCCATTATTATTCAATCAACATGAAGAAAAGTCTATGAAAAGTTCTATCATAGTTAACCCAGATATTTGCAACGGAAAACCCATCATCGCTGGAACCAGAATTCCTGTACAAACTGTTATGGAGTTTTTAGGAGCAGGAGATTCCATTGAAGAAATCCTAGAAGAATATCCTTCCCTCTCAAGAGAAGATATTTATGCCTGTCTCCAATTTGCGACAAAATTAATGGCAAACCATTATGAAATCCGAAAAGTCGCATGAATGGATTTTTATTGGATGAAAATCTGCCTTCTAAAATACATTTTACTCCGTCATTACCGATTATTCATGTTTCAGCTTTAGGCAAAAGTCTCAGCGATACAGAAATTTGGCAATATGCTAAGGAGAAAAATTTAGTAATTATCACTAAAGATGTAGATTTTTCAGATAGGCTAATGCTAGATTCCAACCCGCCTAAAGTCGTTCATCTTCGATTTGGGAATATGCGAAAACGTGAATTTCACCAGTTTTTAGCTTATATTTGGCCACAGATTGAAGAATTAATTGTCGATCACAAGTTAGTTAACGTTTATCTAGATCAAATTGAAGCGTTTAGATAGTGCGATCGCCTTTCACCATTCCAATTATTACTAAGAATTTAACGATAGACACCGTTTATAATAAACACAGTTTTCTATCCCATTTCTTACTGACCTATGGCTCGTCTAGATCCCTATAACCTGCGTATGCAGATCAGTCGAATGTTTGAGCAGGGACAATCTTTGTTTGTTAACTTTAAAGTAGAGGATTGGCTCCGAGAGCGTGGCGTTGATCCCAATGACTATATTATTACTTTCCATCAAAAACCTGCTCCAAAAGGCTCAAATCTAAAAACGATAGTGGAAATCGAACTCCGTCGCAAGGATGGCCAACCCGTTGATCCCGAACTTCAAGCAGATATTAATTATTTTGCTTAAGGCTTTTTCTGTGATTACTCAAACAGGCACTGGTTCAGTCTAATTATTAGAATGAAATCCTTACAAGACAAGGACTTAAC
>QBMS01000096.1:8956-17080 GCA_003249095.1 Snowella sp. | reverse complement strand
TTTTGCTAAACCTCTTTGAGTATTTTCTTGGTTTTGCCATGCCGTTAGTATTCTTTGGCGTAAATCTAGCGAATATGCTGCCATATCTCATTAATTTCTTTAAGTTTTTTTCATGTTACCATACTTATAGCGGGTTTGAACGAAATTTGCTGTAAGAAATTCCGAGAGATGATCGTTAAGCGTATTGAGGAAGTGACGTTAAAAGATCAGCCCCATATTGGTCAGGAATTAGCTCAAGCTCTAGATAGCAAAGTTTTTGTTTCTTCGGAAGTATTAGATCATCTTTGTTTGATGAGTGGGGGTCATGTTCGTTTATTGATGAAAATGATTCAGAAGGCGATCGACTGGACAGAGGATTTACCTATTTCAAAACAGGCGGTTAATACTGCGATTGAAGAAGCAAAAAATGATTATCGCAATACAATTTTTGAGCATCAATGGCCTTTATTACGAGAAGTTGCGGCGACTAAACAAATTCCCAATAATGAAAGCGATCGCGAATATCAACGGTTGTTAGCAAGTCGTTGTATTTTGCAATATCGCTATTACGATGAAAATGATAAATTGCAGCTTTGGTATGATGTGCATCCTTTGGTAAAAGATCTAGAAAAATTTTCTTCATAGGCGATGGTTAATACTCTAAACACTGACATTTCTGAACGGACTGCGACGGAAGAATATCAAGCCGTTGTCAGATCTTTGCGACGACATAAAGGGTTTGGGCTATTATTTATTGAATGTACTCCTGTGGGGGGTGAAGAGTTAATTACAAAGATTAAAAAAGATTTACCACAAAAAAAAGTGGGTGTTTTAAGTTTAGAGAATCCGATTACAAATTTAATTGAAAGAGTAACAGCTTTCCCGAATCAAGAAATATTAAATATTTTATTTATTACGGGTTTAGAAAAGTCTTTAGTGGAATATATTCGCCCTGGCTATGGCGGAAAAGGGGATTATTATAATTTAGACGATATTCCGCCAATTTTAAGTCATTTAAACTGGCAACGGGAAAATTTTCGGGATCAATTTAGACATATTTCTTTTGTTTTTATTTTACAGAAATTTGCCATTAGATACATTTCACTTCGCGCCCCTGATTTTTTTGATTGGAGTTCAGGAGTCTTTATTTTTCCCGATGATCATAAAGTATCTATACCAACTATCAATTCTCGAACATCAAAATTATTTGAGTGGCTAGGTTATGGATTATTAGCTGTTACGACTATTACTTTATTACGAATTAATTTACCTTGGCCGATTGTATCTTTGCTTGTTCTATTTTTAGGTATATTTATTGGCTTCTTGATTAGTGGAGTTATCAAGGCAATTCGTTTAAAAAAAGATAAAAACTTTGTTAAAAGTCATTTTATAAAGCTTGTTTGGAGAGGAATAAGAGCAACTCAATTTAATATTCTAGGAGAATTCATTAATAAGCCCAAAAATGCACTTTCCTATTTTGATAATGCCATTAAGCTTGATCTATTCTATCACCAAGCTTGGAACAACCGAGGGATTGCGTTAGATGATTTAGGCAGAAACGAAGAAGCGATCGCATCCTTTGACGAAGCCTTGAAAATTAAACCTGATGACCACGACGTTTGGTACAACCGAGGGATTGCGTTAAGACAATTAGGCAGAATAGAAGAAGCGATCGCCTCCTATGACAACGCTTTGAAATTTAAACCTGATTACCATGAAGCTTGGAACAACCGAGGGAGTGCGTTAGATGATTTAGGCAGATTTGAAGAAGCGATCGCCTCCTATGACCATGCTTTGAAAATTAAACCTGATGACCACCAAGCTTGGAACAATCGAGGGAATGCGTTAGACGATTTAGGCAGAAACGAAGAAGCGATCGCCTCCTATGACCACGCATTGAAAATTAAACCTGATAAGCACGAAGCTTGGAACAACCGAGGGGCTGCGTTAGCTAATTTAGGCAGATTAGAAGAAGCGATCGCCTCCTATGACCAAGCCTTGAAAATTAAACCTGATAAGCACGAAGCTTGGTATAACCGAGGGAATGCGTTAGGGAATTTAGGCAGATTAGAAGAAGCGATCATCTCCTTTGACAATGCCTTGAAATTTAACCCTGATGATGCCAGTGCATATTTCAATAAAGCTTGTGCCTATGCGTTACAAGAAAATATTCCTTTGACAATTGAAAACCTAGAACAAGCAATTAATCTGGATTCTAAATATCTAGAAATGGCAAAAATCGACACCGACTTTGATAAAATTCGCCATGATTCCCGTTTTATTAACCTCATTCATCAAAGCGATTCCCCGTAGGGACTTAACACCGTTAAGTCCTAAAAATGCTTTATCGTAGGATATTGTAAAAAAAGACATAATAGTATTATGTCCCTACAGATTTAAAAAAATGCGATTAAAAACGCGATCGCCTTGATAAAATTAAAAGAGGTCAATTAGCATGGAATCCCTAAAAATCTTTTATGATCGTGACAATCACATCTTAACCATTTGGTTTGACGATCCACAAAAAGAATTTATTGCCGAAGAAATTGGCGAAGAATTACTTGTCATGCAAGATAGCGAGGGTAAAACGATTGGCATTGAAAGAATGAATTTTGTATTAGCCGATCAAAATCCTCTTGATGTTCAACTTCAGTATTTATAAATGCTTGGTTTATTTATATTGACCTCCTTAATAAAACCGATTCCCGTAGGGACTTAACACTGTTAAGTCCTAAAATTAACGCAATGTAGGAAACATTTTAAAAAGGACATAATACTATTATGTCCCTACGACAATGAATCTCACAGACGATCAAAAACGCGATCGCATTAAACCAAAATCATAAAAAAAAGGAAACTGAAATTTTTCCAGTTCCCCCTTATGTCCCTCAATCACTTTTATTTAACAAACAACTAATTAGAAGCTTGAGGCCCTGCCCCGCCCTGTTTGGCAATTTGTTGTTTGAGAATTTCAAAAGCCTTAGCAAACTGAGGATCGGCCATCGTGCCAATTTTATCCCGCTCCTTTTGTAAATCCTTACGTTGTTGATCCGTCAGCTCAACCACCACGTCAGGCTTAATTCCATGCTTGTTAATATCCGTTCCTTTCGGGGTTAGGTATTTCTGAATCGTAACCGCCAGACCCGATCCATCTCCCAAGCCGCGAACTGATTGCACTAAACCCTTACCAAAAGTCGTGGTTCCGACGATTAGGGCGCGTTTATTATCCTGTAAAGCTCCCGAAAGAATTTCACTGGCACTCGCCGAGCCACCATCCACCAGCACCACCAGAGATTTATTGGTTAAAGCGTTATTATTGGCACTCTGTTGCTCCACTTCGCCCCTACGGTCAACAGTAGAAACAATTTTTCCATCATCTATCCACTGTCGCGCAATCTCTACGCTTGAGTAGAGCAATCCCCCTGGATTAGAGCGCAAATCGAGAATGTAGCCTTTAACTTTCTCTTTTTCCATGTCGCCGATCGCGGTTTTCATCTCATCACTAGCATGGGAACTAAACTGATTGAGTCGAATGTATCCGATCTTGCCGATGGGCGTATTTTCGACCTGAGCGCGGACGGGATGAATTTCGATTCTCGCCCTTACCAAAGGATAATCAATATGGCGATCGCCGCGTTTAATCGTCAGAACGACCTTGGTATTGGGTTTACCCCGAATCAGCTTAACCGCATCATCGACTTCCATGCCTTTGGTGGGTTTACCATCCACTTTGACAATCACATCCTTAGACAGAATTCCCGCCTTAAAAGCAGGAGTATCCTCAATCGGGGCAATGACCACTAATTGATTTGTTTTTTCATCCTTCGCAAGCTGAATCCCAACCCCCGTTAGCTCCCCTGAAGTATCGATCTGCATTGCCTGAAATTCTTCTGGGTTCATGAAGCGCGTATAGGGATCGCCCAGTTTCTTCAACATTTCTCGGACGGCCTTATAACCCTCTTCCTGATTTTTATAGGTTCGTCCTAAATAATCTTTTCTGACTGCCCGCCAATCAACCTGATTAAACGTTCCATCCACATAGGTGCGGTTGACAATTTGCCAAACTTCGTCAATGACCTCTTTTGGGTTATCTTGAAAAGATGCTTGTGAACGAGCTAGGCGCAACCCCACTCCTGTCACTGCGATCGTTGCCAGTAGGACGGCGGCTGAACCAAAAACAATCCCGCGTTTTTGTTTAATCATAATTTTTGTTGTGGTTGAGGGTGAAAATTCATTAAAAAAACTACTTTGTTTTAAAATAATTTCTCAATCTAGTTATAACATTTCTGGATAGTGACTGTTGTGATCTTATGATGACGGATTTAATTGTGTCTGATTCTCTCAAAAATAGAAGACAAGCTCTGAAGAGTCAACGTCGCCTAAAAGTTTGGCAATCCCTTTGGCGGATTTCTGTTCTCCTGGGCATGGTTGGAGGATTGTTTTGGTTAATGAGTCGGCCAGAGTGGACTATTCGGGATAAGTCGCAAATTACCCTCAGTGGTAATAAGTTTATCCCATCTGGCAAGCTGTATGGATTACTGCCCCTGAGTTATCCCCAATCGATCTGGCAACTTTCCACCCAAGATCTGGGCGAAAAAATGGAAACCATTCCCCCCCTGGCTAGGGTTGAAATCACTCGTCAACTCTTTCCCGCTCAGTTAAATATTGCGGTTCAAGAAAAACAACCGATCGCGATCGCCGTTTCCAATGAAGGCAAGGGTTTTTTAGACAAAGAAGGCAACTTTATCGCCCAGTCATTTTATGAACCCATCAAACCCGCCCTAAAATTACCCAATTCACCCAAATTTTTGGGATATTCTCCTCAGTATCAAAAATTTTGGCGAAAAATTTATCCCTTACTCCAATCTTCCCCTGTGAAAATTAGCATGATAGATGGACGCAGTTCGACGAATCTCATTTTGGTCACAGAAATTGGCCAAGTGCATTTGGGGGCAGACATGAATCAACTAACCAAACAAATCCAGACCCTGGCGCGTATGAAAAAACTACCTTCCCGTATTCCCTCCCATCGAATTGCCTATATTGACCTCAGT
This sequence comes from Snowella sp., assembly GCA_003249095.1. GTDB lineage: Bacteria > Cyanobacteriota > Cyanobacteriia > Cyanobacteriales > Microcystaceae > Snowella. Next base: position 12,047 of record QBMS01000096.1, on the reverse strand, counting down.
AACCCTGCTTCTCCGTCCATTCAACTCAAAGCCGCGCCGAAACCATCATTATTGAGCAACATCAAAAAACCATGATAGGATTTTAAGCGATCATCTAAATCTTCGTTTTTGTTGACAAAATTCTGTATTTTTTTTAGTCTAAGGCTGACATTATTGAATAACATAAACATAATTGTATAGAAAAAAGTAATCTTTAAACTACCGCTCCAATCTATCGACGGTAATATTCGGAATAAGTTTACTCAGTAACAATATTTTTCTGATATTCTTCTGATACCCTATAAAACAAGCGTGCTCTAATTTTGCCTAATTACAATGACTCTGAATAAAGATCTTCCTTCAAGCCATCCTCCCCTTAATAGTGCCGAAGCCGACCAACCTTCGGAGAGCACGGACAAAACACGCCCCAATTCCACGTCTCCTTTACCCTTTACTCCTAAACCAGAATCTACTGTGAATTCCAAAACCGATCCCAAGAAACATCAAATCCTCCCCAGTAGCGTCGCAAAGATTAAGGTCATTGGAGTAGGCGGCGGTGGGTGTAATGCGGTCAACAGGATGATCAGTGGCGGTGTCAGTGGTATCGAATTTTGGGCGATCAATACGGATTCCCAAGCCTTAGTTCAATCGGCCGCTCCTCAACGGCTACAGATTGGTCAAAAATTAACACGGGGTTTAGGGGCAGGCGGTAATCCTGCGATCGGACAAAAAGCCGCAGAAGAGTCACGGGAAGAAATTGCTCGCGCCCTAGAAAATACCGATCTCGTTTTTATTACGGCGGGTATGGGCGGAGGAACGGGGACGGGAGCGGCCCCGATTGTGGCTGAAATTGCGAAGGAAATCGGTTGTTTAACGGTGGGGATTGTCACTCGTCCCTTTTCCTTTGAAGGTCGCCGTCGTGCAGCCCAGGCAGAAGAAGGCATTAATGGATTACAAACCCGCGTGGATACCTTGATTGTCATTCCTAATAATCAATTGTTAACGGTTATTCCTGCCGATACACCACTCCAAGAGGCCTTTCGAGTAGCGGATGATATTCTCCGTCAAGGGGTTCAGGGCATTTCCGATATTATTACCATTCCTGGCTTGGTTAACGTGGATTTTGCTGACGTTCGGGCGATCATGGCCGATGCGGGTTCCGCGCTGATGGGGATTGGCATTGGATCGGGTAAATCACGGGCCAAAGAAGGGGCAACAGGAGCCATTTCTTCACCGCTTTTGGAATCTTCTATCGAGGGAGCCAAAGGAGTAGTGTTCAATATTACAGGCGGTCGAGATCTGACTCTCCACGAGGTCAATATTGCGGCTGAGGCGATCTATGAAGTGGTTGATCCCAATGCCAATATTATTTTTGGTGCTGTTATTGATGAAAAAATGCAGGGAGAAATTCGGATTACGGTTATTGCGACGGGCTTTAGTGGAGATCCACTACCAGAGAAAAAAGCTGAAAAAACCGTTAAAGCACCAATTATTAGCAATGAGCCATTGATTGTTCCTGTTGAAGTGGAAGAAGAATCTCCTAATCCTCCGACCTTAGATATTCCAGCATTTCTACAAAAACGTCGTTTTCCTAAACCTTAGTTTTTGGATTAATTCGATATACCCTAAGAACATAATATCTAAGGGCATAATATTAGGGAGACAATATCAAGGACATAATATATTATGTCCCTACTGGATCAATTCCAAATATCTCGTAAACAATTCGCAATTCGAGCCGCCGCGCCTGGTTCTCCTAAGCGTTTTTTGCCATTTTCGGCGATCGCCTGGAGTTTTTCAGGAGAGTCTAAAACAAATTTTAATTGCTTTCCGATTTCTCCTACATTATTAACAAAAATAACCGATTCACCTAATAGGTAAGTTTGGCGTTTTGCAAAATTGGGGGTGAATTGCGGCCCTGCACCAGGCAGACTAAAAACGGGTTTTCCCAGACCTACAAATTGTTCTGTTGCGGTTCCTGCCATCGCGATCGCCAAATCAGAAATATTTAAACAATCTCCATAGGCGTGTTGACTCAAAAAAAGTTTAGTGTTATTTTTTTCAAAACTGATCGCCTGGGGATCATCAATGGGAATATCAGCTAAATTTAAACTAATCGTTTGCCATTGTTGTTCTATAAGTAATGATTTAAAAGAGTCTAAAGAAAGAGAAGGGGCGATCGCGGCTAAAAAACAAATTTCTTGATCCGTAAATTGTTGAACAATTTCATTAACTGCCTGTAAAATCAATTGCCAATTGCGTTCTACTTCAGGCGATCGCGACCCAGGTAACAGTAAAATTGTTAGAGGTTTGGAGTTATCTAAAAATGATTTTGTGGTAACTTCTAAACCGTCCATCATGGGATTACCGAGATCAAAGGCAGGAATAGAGAATTGTTGTAAATTTTGACTTGTTAAGGTATCTCTCGGAAAAACAGCTTTACAGTTTGGGCGACTCATTAACCACCGTTCCCAAGGAAAATAATCCGATCTCAAGCTACGTTGTAAGAGAGAAGTTGAAGCCAACCAACCATTTTCATCTCGTAAATAATATTCCGATTTTGCTGTCCCGACAAAGGCATATTCTGCCCCACTTATCCAAGCAAAAATTAAGGGAAGAATATCTCCCACTGCTAAAAATTTTCCGCCTTCTTTGCCCCACTGTCTAATCGATTGCAATTGAGCGAGGGTTAATTGCAATAATCCTCCCTGTAAATCTCGCCATAATTCTCGACTATCCATATAAACAAATCCCCCCGATGGCATTTTTTTGACCCGACCAATCAAGGGAATGTTTAATTCTTTGTAGGCGTGACCTTCACCCACCAGGGGTAAAATTGCTAATTCGGGTGAATTAGGGCTTAATTGCAATTGTTCGGCGATTCGAGCCGCGATCGCGTCTTCCCCATGACCATTACTTAAAATCAGCAATTTCATTTCCCTAAGCTCCAGATTGGGTGACTTTATCTATCATGCCATCGAAGTTTTAACACCGTATAAAAACACTCTTTTTTGAAGAATCGATTCCCCAACCGCTTTATAATAATGAGTCTGGTAACGCTCCAATTTTACGCGCAAAAAAATAATGACTGTTGTAAATAATTCCTTAAACT
>QBMS01000096.1:0-8946 GCA_003249095.1 Snowella sp. | reverse complement strand
CTCAAAGCGATCGCCCCCTCCGCGTCAAATTGGGGATCGATCCCACAGGAACCGATATTCATTTGGGTCACAGCATTCCTTTTCGTAAACTGCGAGCTTTTCAGGACGCAGGCCATACGGCAGTTGTCATTATTGGAGATTTTACCGCTCAGATCGGCGATCCTACAGGAAAATCCGAAGTTCGTAAACAATTAACCGCCGAACAAGTCCGCGAGAATGCCAGAAATTATTTAGAGCAATTGCGCCCGATTTTGGATTTTGATACGCCTGGACGATTGGAGATTTGTTATAACAGCGATTGGTTAAGTCAGTTAAATTTGGCAAAAATTCAGGAATTATTGGCGACTATGACCGTTGGGCAGATGTTGGCGAAGGAAGGTTTTTCGGAACGTTTTACCAAGGAAAACCCCATTTTTCTCCACGAATTTCTCTATCCCTTGATGCAGGGCTATGATTCGGTGATGGTGGATGCCGACGTGGAATTGGGCGGAACGGATCAAAAATTTAATATTGCAGTCGGTCGAGATTTACAGCGTCATTTTGGTAAAAACCCCCAGTTTGGTTTGCTGTTACCCATTTTAATTGGAACCGATGGTAGTCAAAAAATGTCTAAATCTTTGAATAATTACGTGGGACTGCGAGAAGATGCCCTATCCATGTATTCTAAGTTAGAAAAAACGCCTGATGCCCTCATTAAAGATTATTTTGAACTTTTAACCAATTATTCCCTGGCTGAAATCCCTGAAAATCCCAGGGAAGCCCAAAAACTCTTGGCGTTGGAAATTGTAACTCAGTTTCATGGTCAAGAGGCGGCGATCGCAGTTCAAAAAACGGCTCAAGAGTTGGTAATGCAGGGCAATGCGACATTGGTCGAAAGTGTCCCCGAATTTTCCCTAGATCAGGTAACTTTTCCTGCTAAATTGTTTTATTTACTCAATGCCAGTGGTCTGTGTGCCAGTAGTGGAGAGGGTCGTCGTCAAATTCAAGGCGGTTCGGTACGGTTAGACGGCGATCGCTTGTCAGATGTTAATTTGGCGTTTGAGCAAGCGGCTGATCTCGATAACAAAATATTGCAAGTCGGCAAGAAAAAATTTGTCCGTTTGGTGATGAAGCGATAATGGGGTTATTCGCCTAAAACTCACACAGGCAAGGGGCTTAAGGATTTGTGAGAATGTCATTTAGATTGATTACAGCTTAATTGAATCAGTTATCATTCCTTTTGTAGATAACCCATCGACAGAAGAGACTAAACTGGAAAGAGGGGAACTACCCCATCGGGAGTGATTATTTTTGATTAGGGAGAGAGAATTTCTATGGCTATTGCAACTATCAATCCCACCACAGGCGAGATCATTCAAACCTTTACCGCCCACAGTCCAGAAACCGTTAATGCCAAATTAGCATTAGCCCAAAAAGCCTTTGAAAACTATCGCAATCTGCCCATCAGTCAACGGGGTCAATGGTTAAATAAGGCCGCCGATATTCTGGAGCAACGTCAACAGGAATTCGCCCAATTGATGACCCTCGAAATGGGAAAACCTATCAAACAGGCGATCGCAGAAGTCAAGAAATCTGCCTTGGGTTGTCGATTCTATGCCCAACAAGCCGAGAATTTTTTACAAGATGAAATTGTCACGACAGATGCCCAAAAAAGCTTTATTCGTTACCAACCGCTAGGGGCGATTTTAGCGGTCATGCCTTGGAATTTTCCCTTTTGGCAAGTGTTTCGCTTTGCCGCTCCTGCACTGATGGCGGGGAATGTGGGCATTTTAAAACACGCCTCGAATGTTCCCCAGTGTGCCTTGAAAATAGAAGAAATCTTTGGAGAAGCAGGCTTTCCTGAAGGGGTTTTTCAGACAATTTTAATCAGTGGAGCCGAAGCGTCTGCCCTGATGGCCGACGATCGCATTAAGGCCGCCGCTTTAACAGGCAGTGAAATGGCAGGTTCCAGTTTAGCCAGTGCCGCAGGGAAACAGATTAAAAAAACGGTTTTGGAATTGGGTGGTAGTGATCCGTTTATTGTCCTAGAAAGTGCGGATTTAGAAATGGCCGCGAGTGTGGCAGTTACGGCTCGAATGCAAAATAATGGGCAATCTTGCATTGCGTCTAAACGTTTTATTGTGCAGGAGTCGGTCAGCGATCGCTTTTTTGACCTATTAACCGAAAAATTTCAATCTCTCAAAGTCGGTGATCCAATTGAAGAAAGTACCGATATCGGGCCTCTGGCAACGGCAGATATTTTAAGTGATATCGAAAAACAAGTCGAACAAACCCTAAAAGCAGGGGCAAAATTGCAATTAGGCGGAAAACGCTTGGAAGGTGCGGGTTACTTTTATCCTCCCACGCTTTTAACCGATATTCCCCTAATGGCGAGTACCTATCGAGAAGAGTTCTTTGGCCCCGTTGCCCTCGGTTTTCGGGTGAAAAATCTGGAGGAAGCGATCGCCCTGGCGAATGATATTCCCTTTGGATTAGGAGCCTGTGCTTGGACAAATGATCCCCAGGAACAGGAAAAATTAATCAATGAAATTCAAGCAGGAGCGGTTTTTATTAATAGCATGGTCAAATCCGATCCCCGTATTCCTTTTGGTGGCATTAAGCGATCGGGTTACGGTCGAGAATTAGGCAGAATGGGAATTTTGGAATTTGTGAATGCTAAAACCGTATGGATTCAATAGGAGCGATAAAAGAGGGATTACCCTATTGCTTTAGGTTTTAGAAAATATTTCTTTTTCAGTTGAGACTGTAGCAATTGCACTGGTTCAGTCTAATTGTCGATTATCCATTAAAAATGCGATCGCTTTTTAAACCTGCATTCTGAACTGCAAGCGTCATAATATAGAAAGAAGAACAGGTAGGCAGAATATGAACCAAAATCCTGAACAAATCGCCCGCGATCGCATTGACCAATTATTAGTAGCGGCGGGTTGGATAGTACAAGCTAAACGAAACATCGATCTCAATGCCAGTCTAGGCGTGGCGGTGCGGGAATATCAGACGGCGATCGGCCCTGCGGATTATGTGCTGTTTGTGGAGAAAAAGCCTGTGGGTATCATTGAGGCCAAACGCCAGGAGGAGGGCGTGCGTCTAACAGTACACGAGAGCCAAAGTTACAGTTATGCGGTCAGTAAGCTCAAATATCTCAATAATGATCCCCTGGTCTTTACCTATGAAAGTACGGGAGAAGTGACTCGTTTCACTGACCATCGAGACCCGAAACCAAGATCGCGTCCTGTGTTTATCTTCCATCGTCCTGAAACCCTACGGGCTTGGTTAAAACAGGGGTCATCCCTCCGCAAACGCCTTTTTGATATTCCCGAACTCAATGCCCAGGGACTGCGAGCTTGTCAAATCCAGGCGATCGCCAATTTAGAAAAATCCCTACGAGAAAGTCGGCCTAAGGCGTTGATTCAGATGGCAACGGGAGCAGGAAAAACCTTTACGGCTATTACCTTTATTTATCGATTGTTAAAATACGCCAAAGCCAAACGGGTTTTATTTTTGGTGGATACGAAAAATTTGGGAGAGCAAGCTGAGCAGGAATTTATGGCTTTTTTGCCCAATGATGACAACCGCAAATTTTCGGAATTGTACGGCGTACATCGTCTGCAATCTAACCATATTCCCAGCGATTGTCAGGTTTATATCAGTACCATTCAGCGTTTATATTCGATTCTCAAGGATGAACCGTTAGAGGAGAAAGCAGAAGAAACCAATCCAGCAGAAATTAATTGGGGAAAACGCGAACCTTTACCTGTTGTTTACAATGACAAATTACCGATAGAATTTTTTGATTTTGTGATTGTGGATGAATGTCATCGCAGTATTTATAATTTATGGAAGCAAGTTTTAGACTATTACGATGCCTTTTTAATTGGTTTAACAGCAACTCCTGATAATCGCACCTTTGGCTTTTTTGAGCAAAATATTGTCAGTGAATATACCCATCAACAGGCGATTATTGATCAGGTTAATGTGGGTTTTACCACCTATTTGATCGAAACGGAAGTTACTAAACAGGGAGCTAATTTAAAGTGTGAAGAATGGGTGGATCATCGGGAGAAGCTTACCCGTAAAAAACGCTGGCATCAGTTAGATGAAGATGTGGTTTATTCGGCTAAACGCTTGGATGATCAAGTGGTGAATCTGAATCAGATCCGCTTGATTATTCGCACCTTTAAGGAAAGGTTGCCTGAAATATTTCCCGATCGCCGCAATGATCAGGGAGAATTTGAAGTCCCGAAAACCTTGATTTTTGCTAAGAGTGATAGTCATGCCGATGACATTATTCAAATCGTGCGGAATGAGTTTGGGGAAGGCAATCAATTTTGTAAAAAAATCACCTATCGCAGTGAGGAAGACCCGAAAAGTATTTTAGCAGAATTTCGGACAACCTATTATCCGCGCATTGCGGTTACGGTGGATATGATTGCTACTGGAACCGATGTTAAACCCTTGGAATGTTTATTATTTATGCGCGATGTCAAAAGTCGCAATTATTTTGAACAAATGAAGGGTCGCGGTACTCGCACAATTACTTTAGATGATCTCAAAAAAGCCAGTCCCTCGGCAAAGTTTGCGAAGGATCGGTTTGTTTTAATTGATGCGATCGGGGTGAGTAAAAGTTTAAAAACCGATAGTCGTCCTTTGGAAAAGCAACCGTCCGTCGCGCTGAAGGATTTATTAGGGGCGATCGCGGTTGGAGCGAGGGATGAGGCTTTATTTAGTTCCTTAGCGGGTCGTTTATTACGGTTAGATAAGCGATTAACGGAAGCGGAAAAACAAGGATTTCAAGCGAAGGCCCAGGGCAAAAGCATTCCCCAGGTGGCACGGGAATTACTGAATGCTTTTGATCCCGATACTCTAGCGGAGATTCAAACCCAGGTAATCCAGGAAATGCCCCAGGCTTCGGAAGTTGCCCAGGCTGAACGGATCACGGCGTTGACCCATACGCTACAGGAGGAGGCGGCGCGGGTATTTACGGGGGAGTTAAAGGATTTTATTGAAAATGTCCACAGGGTTCACGAGCAAATTATTGATCACATTAATCCCGATCGCCTTTTAGCGGTAGGTTGGGCGGAGGATCAGCAAACCCAGGCGGAGGAAACGGTGCGTTCTTTTACGGATTGGATTGTCAGCCATCGGGAGGAAATCACGGCGTTACAGTTGTTTTATGGGCAACCGTTTCAGCGTCGGGAGTTGACCTATCAAATGATTCAGGATTTGGCGAATCGGATTATGCAGGAGAAACCGACTTTGGCTCCTTTAAGGGTTTGGCAAGCCTACGAGCAGTTAGAGCGGGTCAATGGTCAGCCGAAAAATCAGTTAATTGCCTTGGTTTCTCTGATTCGGCGGGTGACGGGTTTAGATGGGGAGTTAACGACCTATGACCGCACGGTGGATAAAAATTTTCAGGCTTGGGTTTTTAATAAGCAAGCAGGAAACGCGCCTAAGTTTACGGAGGAGCAAATGCAATGGTTAAGGATGATTAAGGATTTTATTGCTTCTAGTATTCATTTGGAGCAGGAGGATTTTGATTTGGTTCCGTTTAATCAATATGGCGGACTGGGTAAGTTTTATCAGGTATTTGGGGCCAATTATCAAGCTATTATTGAGGAGTTAAATGAACATTTAGCGGCCTAATCCCCATCCTGTAGGGGTGCATTGCGTGCGCCCAAAAACTAAATCTCTAAGTCCAATGATTTATAGTTTATGGTTTTGGAAACCAAACCTCTACCAAAATTTAAACTAATTTTAGGAATTATCAATGACTGAACAAAATACATTGCCAAATGGATGGATAGAAGATAAAGTAAAATCTATCGCTTTAAGCATTCAATATGGATATACACAATCTTCGTCAAAAGACCCAATTGGCCCTAGATTTTTGAGAATTACAGATATTCAAGAGTATAAAGTTAACTGGGAAGATGTTCCATATTGTGCTATTAATGATTCAGAAAAGGGAAACTATTTGCTTCAAGATGGAGATTTAGTATTTGCAAGAACAGGCGCGACTGTCGGTAAAAGTTTTCTGATTAAAGGTAATATTCCCGAAAGTATTTTTGCTTCTTATTTAATAAGACTGAGATTTCCAAATGTAATAAATAGCAAATATATTTGGTATTATTTTCAATCACCTTTTTATTGGTCTCAGATTATTGACAAGCAGGTTGGAACAGGGCAACCAAATGTTAATGGGACAAAGTTAGGTCAATTAACAGTATTTATTCCGCCCCTTGCCGAACAGCACCGAATCGTCGCCAAAATCGAAGAATTATTCAGCAGTTTAGACAACGGCATCCAAAACCTAAAAACGGCTCAACAACAACTTAAAATTTATCGTCAAGCCGTCCTTAAATGGGCTTTTGAAGGCAAACTTACCAGCGTAAAAAATGATAATTCCCAATCCCAGGAGACTAATGATTTACCCGAAGGTTGGAAAAAAGAAACGGTAAAAAATATTGCTCTAAATATTCAATATGGATATACACAATCTTCATCAAAAGAAGTAGTTGGCCCTAAATTTTTAAGAATTACGGACATACAAGATTATAAGGTTAATTGGGAGAATATGCCATATTGTCAAATTAGTGATACGGAAAAACAAAACTATTTACTTCAAGATGGAGATTTAGTTTTTGCCAGAACTGGTGCGACTGTTGGAAAAAGTTTTTTAATTAAAGGTGATATTCCTGAAAGTATTTTTGCGTCTTACTTAATCAGATTAAGATTTCCAAAAACAATAAATGATAAGTATGTCTGGTATTATTTTCAATCTCCTTTTTACTGGTCTCAAATTATTGACAAGCAAGTTGGTACAGGCCAACCAAATGTTAATGGAACGAAGTTGGGACAATTAAAAATAGTTATTCCTCCAAATATCGAAACTCAACAAGCAATAGTTGCCGAAATCGAAAGCCGTCTATCCGTTTGCGACAAACTCGAAGAAACCATTCAAACAAGCCTTAAACAATCCGAAATCCTGCGCCAAAGCATCCTCAAAAAAGCCTTTTCAGGTCAACTTGTCCCCCAAAACCCTAACGACGAACCCGCCAGTCTTCTCCTCGAAAAAATTCAAGGCGATCGCGCTAAAAATAACCCCAAATCCCCCCGTAAATCTCGTAAAAAAGATAATCTTTCCTAACTTCCCATTACTATGACTTGATCCTGCCCCGTTAATTTGTCTGTTTCCACCCTTTCAAAGAGAGGCTAGGGGGATGCCATGACAGATTGATACACAGTAGCCCTTATAGTTATAAAACTTGTACTTATTCCCCTCAGCCATCCTTAACCATGAACGACCTTAACAACACCTCCAGCATCATCAGTAAAGTTTGGAGCTTTTGTAACACCCTGCGCGATGACGGAGTAAGCTATGGCGACTACCTAGAACAATTAACCTACCTACTATTTTTGAAACTAGCCGACGAATTTAGTAAACCTCCCTACAATCGTAAACTGCCCATTCCTCCCACCTACGCCTGGGAAAGCCTCACCGACAAACGCGGAGCCGAACTCGAAAGCCACTACACCACCCTCCTGCGAGAACTCGGTCAAGCCCAGGGCATCCTCGGCCAAATCTTTACCAAAAGCCAAAACAAAATCCAAGACCCCGCCAAACTATTCAAACTCATTGACCTCATTGATAAAGAACCATGGAGCCTGATGGGAGCGGATATCAAAGGCAGTATTTATGAAGGACTCCTCGAAAAAAATGCCGAAGATACCAAAAGCGGTGCAGGTCAATACTTTACCCCCAGAGCCTTAATTCGTGCCATTGTTGAATGCGTCCAACCCCAACCCATGAAGGCGATCGCCGATCCCGCCTGTGGCACAGGAGGCTTTTTTCTGGCCGCCTATGATTACATCGCTAACCCCAACAACTATCAACTCGATAAAGCCCAAAAAGAATTTCTGAAACACCAAACCTTCTACGGCAACGAAATTGTCGCCAGTACCCGTCGCCTGGCCTTAATGAACCTGTTTTTACACAACATTGGCGACTTTGAAAGCAATAGTTTTATCTCCTCAGCCGATGCCCTCGTTGCCGATAGTGGTCTCCGAGTAGATTACGTCCTAGCCAATCCCCCCTTCGGCAAAAAAAGTAGCATGACCATCACCAACGATAAAGATGAACAAAAAAAAGAAGAGTTGACCTACAATCGCCAGGACTTTTGGGAAACTACCAGCAACAAACAATTGAACTTCGTGCAACATATTTGCACCATGCTGAAAACCGATGGTAAAGCCGCGATCGTGCTACCCGACAACGTTCTTTTTGAAGGGGGAGCAGGAGAAACCATTCGCAAAAAATTACTACAAAATACCAATTTACATACCATTTTACGCCTCCCCACAGGAATTTTTTATAAACAGGGCGTGAAAGCCAATGTCATCTTTTTCGACAATCGCCCTGCCGCTAAAGAACCCTGGACAAAAGCCGTTTGGTTCTATGATTTTCGGACAAATATTCACTTTACTCTCAAGAAAAATCCCCTCAAATTATCAGACCTTCAGGACTTTATTCACTGCTACAATCCCAGTAATATTCATCAACGCCAGGAAACCTACCATCCCGACACCAATCCCGAAGAGCGTTGGCGTAAATTTAGCTATGAAGAAATTATCAATCGAGATAAAACCAGTTTAGATATTACCTGGATAAAAGACCAATCCCTAACCGACCTCGATAACCTACCCGATCCCGATATTTTAGCCAATGACATTATCGAAAACCTCGAAGCCAGCATCGAAGATTTTAAAGAAATTATGGAGGCGATCGCTTCCAATCAATAACCCAGCCCATTAGGATGTGTTAGCAACCCATAGCCCATCCGACTGGCTGTGGTATATCATAAAAGCAAAAACCCTCCTCATTGTAGTGAGAAAGGTTTTAGTTGTTTGTTTTGTTTAAAGAATAATCTTGGCATCGAACTATTGTCC
>QBMS01000095.1:11904-17160 GCA_003249095.1 Snowella sp. | reverse complement strand
GTATTATACGTTTCTGAATATAGTGACTCACATTTTTGACAGATAAATATTTTTCTCTCTCCATTATTTTTCGTTTTGTAATGAGAATGAATTTTCACTTCCTCGCTGTGACAATGAGGACAGTCTCGTTTAAATAATTCTTTTTCTTTCCCATTGCAAAATATAGAATCATTAAACTCTTGGATTGGCTTTATCTTTTGGATTGACATACTCTCTCTCCTTTTTTTACCGATTTATTTATAGTATTATTACCCTTAACACCCCTGTAAAGTTATAACCATTACTTCCAAGCTTATATTTGCTTCTTTGTTTCTCTAATCCTTTGCCCAGTAATCCTTTCTGCCTTTAATCAGGCTGAACCATTGCCGACCCTTGAGATTAAGGACATAATGGTATTATGTCCCTACAGAAATCGACATCTTGAATGCACAACTTATTAAATCCTTGTTCCTTAAGCTTTATGGCTGAGTAAAAAAGACCGACCAGGATTCACTAAAAAACGTTTGCGAAGAGCTTCTCGACCCAATAAAAGGCGAAATCCCATCACATCACGGTTGGTTAAGGTTAGCTCAATTGACCAGATTTGACCATCCAGAACAATGGGAGTCACAATCACGGGACGCAATTGACTATGGCCGCCTGAACTGGTGACGTGCCGCCAGTCTAAGATTTTGGCTTCTGCTTGCACCGTGATCCGACTGTTGCGTTGATAGGGGTGGACTCGAAATTGAATAAATTCCTTTCCCTCTCGTTGAAAAGGATGAATATCAAAGGCGTGTAAAGAAGAAGACCGCGCTCCTGTATCGATTTTGGCTTTAGTCCGAAAAATATTCAATTCAGGAAAATCAATCCATTCTCGCCAACCAATAATCGGCAGGGGAGCCTTTTTCATCGCATTTTTTTTAAATTAACCATGTTGTTCCAAATATTGTCCTATGTCTTCGAGTAAACGGGTTAATTCTGCCTCTGTGGTCAGACGAATGCGATCATCACGCACAGTTAGCAAAACTTTGGCCGCGAAAGGACTGGGATAAATATTCGGATTACAAAAAACTTCTAGAAAAATATCCCCTGTGTACCGATATTCCATTGATTTTTGGGGAGTCGGTCGGCCACTGCCTGCATGGGACGCGATCGCCTTGAGACTTTGCATAAGCTGATCGATTTCGGCTTTTAAGTTGCGAGCCGCTTCGGGAGTAAAACTAAAAGAAATAGAACCTTGCAGAAGATTAAGGGTCAAAGAGGGCATAAAAAAAGAAGAAAATTAGAAATGACGAGATCTCAGTGGGATAGAAATCAAACACCTTTTCTATTTTAACCCCTTCTTTCCTTCTCCTGGTTAATAGATAGTTCAGGGATAAAAAAGGCGGGCCATACTGCTTTTTTCCACAGACTTAATTGGTTTTCCACAGTTTGTTGCCAAGTTTTCCACAGAAAGTCCTGTTTAGGATATTTCTTTTAAAGGGGATAAATTCCCTTGATCTTGATAAAAAGAATTCATTCTTGAGACCAATATTCCCACAAAAAATCCCCTGGAGAGGGGACAGAAAAAATTCAAGTTATCCTAAGAAATCTTGAACACACATTCAGAACTGCAACGGTACTGATACAAGCAAAGTCTGCTCAAAGCTTGATTAACAAGGGGCTTAAGCCCCTTGCCTGTATCTCATACGACTGCACACCGCTCTATATCAAAGCAAGATGACATCTAAGCAATGCCGACTAATTTGGCACTGAGATCCCACATCCGTTCGCCTTTAATGTCGTCACGCGCCTGGGGCGAAACCTTCTGAACAAAGGATTTACCGTCTTTTTTCTGACGATTTCCCCAACTCCAATAGGCTCCTGATTGTTTGTATTCAGGATCGGCGACGACCATTGCCACCCGTTCCCCTGCTAATTCCTGGGAAACATACCCCCCTGTGATATTTTTTTGGAACCAGGGAAAGATTTTTTGGAAGAGCGGATAATGGTTACGAAATAGGGGCGTGTCAGCCACACACCCAGGATAAAGAGAGGTAAAAGTAATCCCTGTGGATTCGTGGTAGCGTCGGTCTAATTCCCGCATGGTCAGGACATTACAAACCTTGCTATCTTTGTAGGCTTTAACGGGTTCAAAGGCTTTACCGTTGGCCATGGAAATGGGGTCTTTGAATCCTGCTTCAAATCCTTCAAAGTTACCGAGATCGGGACGAGGAGGGATTTTTCCACCTAATTCATCGGGGTTATGGGTGACAGTGCCTAAAATGACCAGTCGGCGATCGCGATAGGTGGATTTTTTCAGGTCTTCTAACATTAGATTACACAGTAAGAAATGACCTAAATGATTAGTTGTCATGCTGAGTTCATAGCCTTCGGGACTCCGCAATGGCTCTTTAATCAGAGGCATATAGATGGCGGCATTACAGACTAGGGCATCTAGGGTCATGTTCATGATTCGGAAGTTATTCACAAACCGACGCACGCTATCGAGAGAACCCAGATCAAGTAGGCGAATGGTATAGCTATCACGAGGCAATTCGAGTTTTTCCGCCGCATCTTCCATTTTGGAAATATTTCGACAAGCCATGACGACGAACCATCCCCTATCGATTAGGGCTTTTGCTGCGTATAGACCGACCCCCGATGAGGTTCCTGTAATGACTACGGTTGGCTTTTGAGGTTGCTCCATTGTTTTTAAATGCTTTTTATGGTGACTGGCTCTTCTATTAGTTTGATTCTACCCTACCGAGTTCACCTGTTTTTGGTCTGAACAAAGTGTCTATTCTGCTTTTTAGGGTTTCTTGATTTTCGCGATCGCATTATGGGAATCATTAAGTTTTACATCGTATTCAAACAATTAACCCAGTTTGAATCAATTAACCCACGAACTAGAACATCAACCTATTACATTGACAGACATAAGGGTTTGAAATCAATTTCGATTCATAGCCCTGAAGTTAATTTTCATACTAATACTCTTTTTAATACTCTTTTAATTTTCAATTTTAATCCACTTTAATTCACGAAGGAGTCCATCATGAGTTTAAAAGACAAAGCCAAAGCAACTGCCAAAAATATTGAAGGTAAGCTTCAAGAAACCGTTGGTAATGTCACAGGCGATCCTCAAGATCAAGCAGAAGGAAAGGCAAAACAAGCTGAGGCAAAAGTCCGTCATACTGTTGAAGATGTAAAGGATGAAGTCAAAAAAGCAGTTGACTAATCGTTTTTCGCGGCGATCCTAAAAAGAGATTTTAGCGATCGCCCTATTTTCTTCTGTAAACTAACAATCTGCCTTTAAGAAAACGTATTAGATTTATCGACTTGTGGAGATTAATCATAAAGACAAACTTCCTACAACAAAAAAATTATTAAGAGGCAAAGATCATGAGTATTAAATCCGCTCAAACAAAATCTTCCAAAAAAGAGGATTCCCATACTCCATCAGTCCAGGATGGAACTGAGTTGTACGATTCCCACACTCCCGATAGCTACGATCCCCATATTATTCCCGCAGAAATAGCGGCAAGAAAAGAGCATGAAGGAGAGCATTTTAAGCATCTAACAGAACATCCCCCTGGCTCTGAAAGTATGGATACAACCAGTGGTTACAGAGTTGATAAAGAAGGTTTGGTGGATAACTTTGGTATGGAACCCGAAATGTATTATGAGGAGCCTGGAGATTTGTCAAACAAAAAACAAAATAAACCAAAAGCAGAATAGCTATGGAGATGAGCCTTCTTGGAGTGTTATGTAAACATTCTATAGAGCATTAAGAAAAAAATTTACATAATAATTTTGAGGAAATCGCAATGATGTTACTAAAGCGTGCTGTTGGTTCGTTTCCCAGTTACGAAAAAACAGAACTCGCCCTGCAAGAGTTAAAAAGTAATGGCTTTTCTATGGATCAGGTTTCAGTGGTAGGAAAGGATATTAATCAGCAAGGCGAATTTACAGAAACCCATATGGGCGATCGCGTCATCAATAAGGATGAATTGGATAGCCACGGGAATAAAGCTGCGGAAACTGCGGCCGATGGTGCGATCGCAGGGGCATCTATCGGAGGATTTGCAGGTTTATTAGTCGGGCTAGGAGGTCTTTTGATCCCTGGTGTTGGCCCTATCATGTTGGCGGGTGCTACGGCCACGGCGATCGCAACGGCCATCTCTGGCGGGGTCATTGGGGCTTTAGCAGGGAGTTTGGCGGGGGGGCTGATTGGCTTAGGGATTCCCGAAGACCGCGCCAATTTCTATAGCGATCGCGTTGCTCACGGGGATTATCTCATCATCGTTGAAGGCTCGGAATCCGATATTGCCTTGGCTGAATCCATACTCAAAAAACAAGGCATTGATAATTGGTATGTCTATGATTTACCGACTGAATCAGGACAAACAATTCGCCCAATGGAAACAGTCACAACGGTTCCCCCTAGTACGACTCGTCCTCAAATACGGGTCTAGAAAATTGAGGAGTTAATTGATACTAATCACAATTAAATATAGTTTAGGATGGAAATATGAATAAGATCGCTAAAATAGGTTTAAATCTACCTCTACTGATTGGTCTTTTACTAACAGTAACCATCTCAGCTTGTGAAGAAGCAAAAACAACCGCCGATGCCCCTAACTCAACCAATACCAATGGGCAGGTTGCAACCGAAAAACAAAGTGACAACACGCAAAATGATGCTCAAAGTGAATTGCGCCGCAAACAGTTAAATGCAGATATCCAAGCACGGGAACAACGTAATCAGATGGGCGGAGATCCCCAAAAACGTGCAGAAGGAGATTTAGCCAGTGAGGTGCGGAGTAAACTAGAAGCGAATATTCCTCGTGGGAAGCTCACGGTTGAGGCCAAAAATTCCGAGGTTACTGTGTCAGGAGTGGTATCAAACCAAGAACAACTGAATCAAATTAAACCCTTAGCAATGGAAATTAAAGGTGTTCGTAGCGTCGTGGTAAAAGCAGTTGTTCAACCCTAATACGGATTTCTATCACTCGTTAATTCGTTGTTAATTAATAGACTGTTTTAAATGTAGGGGCTTAGTCTCTAAGTCTTCTAGTCTATGAATTTAGAAATTAAATCCCTACTACTAAAGTTTAAAAATGTTTTAATAAGTGAATTTTGTATAACCCTTAAGCTAGAGACGAAATAAGAGGCTTTCATCGCTAAAAAGTCTAATTAAACAATTATTTTGGAGTTTTCAGAATGAAGCTATTTCTTTTATCAATAACCACTATTTTCTCTGCTAGTTTAATTGGTTTGACCCCCGTATTA
>QBMS01000095.1:0-11894 GCA_003249095.1 Snowella sp. | reverse complement strand
GTATTAGCCCAATCCCAACGGATTACCTGCCTACGCGATCGCAATATCATTAATTGTTCTGAATACGGGAGCTTTAAATATAGTTCAAATAAATACAAAAATCGAAAGCCTATCAGAATTAATTGCTATCGCGATCGTGATGTTATTACTTGTCATAACTATGGCAAATTTAGGTACAGTTCTAACAATAATAATGGAGATTGGTCTAATAATAATGCCAACGTTCAAACCGAAATCAATAATCTCTATATTCAGGTTTTAGGGCGCAATGCTGATGCGAATGGTCTTAGCAGTTATGTCCAGGCGGTTAATCGGGGTCGCTCTCTAGCAGAAGTCCGTCGTAGTCTTGCCAATAGCCAAGAGTTTAATCAATCGATTAACAAAATTTATCAAGAATTTCTTGGACGAAATGTTGATAATAATGGGTTACGAAATTATCGGAATATCATTATTAATGGCAGAAGTTTTGAGGATGTTAGAAACGAAATTGCGAACAGCCCTGAAGCTCAAAATAGAAATTCTAACAATGGGAATTATAACCCTAATGGGAATTATAACCCCTCTAATAACAATCCTAATTTTCAAGGAGAAATCAATAATCTCTATATTCAAGTTTTAGGACGTAACGCTAACTCTAATGATTTCAGAAACTATAATAGCCAAAACTGGTCTTTTGAGCAATCAAGGCGTAATCTAGCTAATAGTCAAGAATTTAATCAAACTATCAACAATTTGTATCGAGAATTTTTAGGTCGGAATGCTGATAACAATGGATTACAAAGTTATCGAAATCAAGTTATTAATGGCAGAAGTTTTGAGGATGTCAGAAACGAAATTGCCAATAGTCCTGAAGCGAGGAATCGCAATAATAACTACGACAATAACGATAACTCTAATCAATCTGATTATAACTTTGAAGATGGCATTAGAAATATGCTTTGTCAATCTACAGGGCTTTGTTTTTAAAAAGATATTAACACGACCAAAAAAATACCAATCATCATCACTTAAGGAGATTCTTTTATGCGAAAAATTAATATTGGACTAACCGATGAACAACGTCAAGGTGTCATTAATTTACTGAACCAAGATTTAGCTGATACCTATCTTTTACTAGTTAAAACGAAGAAATGTCATTGGGATGTGGTGGGGCCACAATTTATGACCCTGCATAAGTTATGGCAGGCGCATTATGAAGCTCTCACCATCAATGTTGATGCTCTTGCAGAAAGAGTCAGAATGCTCGGTGGTTATCCCGTGGGAACGATGGAGGGGTTTCTAAAAATCTGTTCTCTGAAAGAAAATTCGGGTAATATTCCGACAGCCACTGGCATGGTATCTCAACTTCTGGAGGATCATGAACAGATCGTGCAAAATTTGCGTAAACACGTTGAAAAATGCAACAAAAATTTTGAAGATGACGGAACTGCTGACTTTCTAACGGGTTTGATGGAAAAACATGAAGAAACGGCTTGGATGCTACGTTCTTTTCTTGAGGGAGAAGCTCTCGAAGCAGATGGCTTGAAACCAGAAATGAATAAAAAGATGGTAGGGGTTTAATTAGTTCTCCTATAGTGGCTTTTGTGTAGAAATTCGTACATTCCAGTCATGATTAAAACGATTCTTACAGTTTACTGTTTTTACTTTTCAACGTTTGTTTATTAACTTAGAGGATTTTAATATGAAAAACCCAACAAAATTTTTCTCTCAGCTACGCCCTCTACGGGTATTACTTTCTATCTTTTTTGCTGTCATACTAATCTTTTCAAATAGTGTTCCTGCCCTAGCGGCTAAGACTTCTTCGCTGACTAAAGGTACGGTTCAGCTAGATAAGATTGAACAGAAAACTCAAGAGGCAATTGATTCTCCGACGACATCCCTTAAGGAGATTGAAAAAAAAGGTGAAGGGGGAATCAATGAAATACAAGGTACTGCCGATCGCGAAAAAATGATTCGTTCTAAAGACACAGAGCCACCAATAGTTAAACAAGCAGAAAAAGCACTTAACAAAATGGATAAAAAATAACGATGAAATTTAAAAAATATGGGCTAATCGATGATTGGTGACCGCGATCGCGTAGCGGCACTGCGTGATCGCCAGACAAAAGCCACTAAAGTTTGGAAAAATCCTGTCAATTTTTTTGGAGACAATCTTTGTTTTAGCTAACCATCTGATCATCATCAAATACTAATTTATCAAATTCTTTTTTGGAGTTAAAAATGATTTCATTTCAACAGCTTCGTCGATTCTTTCTAAATCTAAGTCTAACGACCATACTCGTAACGGCGATCGCATTTAGTTTTAGTTCTGAAGAAAGTTGGGCCACTGTTCCCCTCACCAAACTTATTCATCAACAGCCCGTTCAAATTGCCAACATGAATCGAGCTAAAGCAATGACCAAGGATCTAGAAGGCAAAACTCAAGAAACAATGGGTAATATTACTGGCAATCCTAAAGATCAAATGATGGGAAAAGCGAAACAAGTTGAAAGCAAAGTTCGTAATTCTGCTGAAGATCTTAAAGACAATATGAAATTAACAGGACGAACAAAAGCCGTTAGTAAAAATATTGAAGGTAAAGCTCAAGAAGCAAAAGGCAAAATGACGGGCGATCGCGCTGATCAAGCTGCGGGAAAAGCCAAACAAGCTGAAAGCCAAGGCCGTAATATGGTAGAAGATGTTAAAGATAAAGTTCGAGATATCTTTAATTAACTATTAACTTAAAAATAACTAAATCGGCTTGAATCATGGGTCGTTTTTATAAATATCAGAGATCTTACCTTTCTCTTGATAATTATCTTTTTTCAATGATTCTATTTCAATAATTTTTATCCAATCTTTAAAGAGGCAATTATGGTAAATATAATTTGGACTGCTGTTGTTATCCTTTTCGTTCTTTGGTTATTAGGCTTTTCAATTAATATTGGTGGGAGCTTAATTCATTTACTTTTGGTTTTAGCACTTATTGGTATTGTTTATAACCTATTTATGGGTCGGAGTATTACCTAATATTTTCCTGAAAATCAAGGTTTATACTAGATAAGCTTGGAGGAACTTTGACCTTTCAAGCTTCTAGTTTCTTTTTACATCTTATTGGTAATCTTTTTTAGTTATTTTTCAGCCATTTTTTACAAGAAAGACTTATGATTACCCAAGAAGCCATCAATTTAGAAGCGACAGTTGATAACTTTCTTACCAAAATGCCGTTAGGTTATTACACGATCGCGAGTATCACAAAATTGAAAAATCAGTTAAAAAAAACTCAAACTCTGTTGGTAGATGTGCGAGAAGATTCTGAATATCAGTCGGGGCATATTCCTGATGCCATTAATATTCCTCTGCGGAATTTAACCCATAACTTAGATAAAATTCCCCGCGATCGCCCTGTGGTTATTTACTGTTCATCGGGTTACCGAGCCGCAATGGGTGTCATGACCTTACATTTATTGGGTTATGACAATATCCAAGGTTTTCCACCGAGTTTTGCGGGCTGGAAAATCTCAGAAGAAGCGATTGCCTATTAATGGAAAATATCACCACTTTCCCCAACAATAAAGTGCGAAAGTTTATGAAATATTACAATCAACATATCATTTTCTGGTTGCTCTTGTTAGGAACATTAGGATTAGTTATTTTTTTGGGATGGGAAATCATTAATCCTCCTGTTGTCTTAGCAGCAATTTGACAACTAGAAGACGCACTGGATCAAATAGTGAATAATTTATCAATCTCGACAAACTCTTAAAGATTAACACAAAAAAACTAGCAGCTGATCGCGTTTAATCCAAGAATGGTTAACCTTTACCAAGTATTAATAAATTGTTGAATGTTACTTGAACTATCTATCAAAATCCTAAATTACGAGGAAATATATGCCCAGACTTATCGGAAAAAAAAATAATTCAGCCCTCTATGCTGGTTTCGCTTTTCTTATCGCTCTTGTCGGTGCGATCGCATTGGAATACTTTGGAGTGATTAACTACATTCCTAACTTTGGAAAAGAAACAAAAGCAAACAATACGTCTACTAATCAACCAGTACAAATCAAGAAATAATACGATTAACTGAGTTTAATTTTTACACAATTAGGAAATATTGAAAATGCGTAACGGAAAAAGTATGTTAGGGAAACCTGTGATCGCCTATGACTCTGGGGAAAAATTTAAAACGATTGCAGACTTAATCTTTGATCAAGAAAATAATCTCTTGTTAGGTTTCTTAGTCGATGAAGCGGGTTGGTTTAGTAATGCTCTAGTATTACCTTTAAATCAAATTCAAGCGATCGGTAATGACGGTGTTATTGTTGCTTCTAAAGATGCCATTATTCCTGCAAGTGAATCCCCACAAATTGAAACTATTTTAAACAGAAATAATATTTTAAAGGGGACAAGAATCATGACAACAGATGGTCATGACTTGGGAAAAATGGAAGACCTTTACTTTGATGATGTCAGTGGCGCGATCGAAGGATACGCCGTATCGGGAGGGATTTTTGCCGATGCTTATTCTGGACGCTCTTTTGTTCCTGCTCCTGATACGCTGAAAATTGGTGAAGATGTCGCCTTTGTTCCTGCTTACATCGCTGATCTGATGGAAGAACAAGTT
This sequence comes from Snowella sp., assembly GCA_003249095.1. Classification (GTDB taxonomy): domain Bacteria; phylum Cyanobacteriota; class Cyanobacteriia; order Cyanobacteriales; family Microcystaceae; genus Snowella. The sequence goes on along the minus strand of QBMS01000095.1, from coordinate 7,289 downwards.
GGCGGGATTAAGTCCGTCCTACAAACGACAGGGGACAAAGTGAAAGAAATCGCTCAAGCGACTGGTGAAAAGGCACAAGATGCAGCTCAATTGACAGGGGAAAAACTTCAAGAAGTGACGCAATTAGCTAGTACAACGTTTACGAATGTCGTGATTCATCCCGAAGAACAAGAAGCATTTATGTTAGGAAAAGTTGCTCAAGAAGCGATACAGATTCCCAATGGTTTATATTTAGTCCAACCAGGACAAGTCGTTAGTCAGTCAGATATTCTTTTAGCCCGTAACTATAACCTAACGGATGCACTCTATCGGGCGACAGGAGGTAGCCTGACCGATAAAATAGGCGGACAATTGACGGGAGCGATGGCGAGTATGGGGGTTGAACAGGCTCAAGGTCGGCGAGTTAACCGCATGATTTTTACCGATGAAGGCTTAGTAATTGCCGCAGAGGGACAAATCGTAACGCCGCGCGTTATTGAAAGAGCAAAGGCTTATCACTACGAACAAGCTCTCCTGGAGTCCGTCGGATTAACGGCTGTTGGAGCCTTACAAACGACTGGTTCTGATGTAGGACAACAGGTTAAAGAAGGCGCAAAGGGGCTATGGGAGCAGGTAAAAGAAACTGCTAGTAATTTACAAGATCAAGGGGCTAAAGCAATTGAAGACCAACGTATTAAAGGAGCTTTAGGTCGTCCTGTTACTCGCGTTATCTTAGATCGGAATGATGGAGTGATTCTCAATGTTGGAGAATTAATTACCCATCAGGCGATCGCCGATTCCCGTCAAGCTGATGTGTTAGAAGTCTTACTAGACTCAGTTTATACAGAAACACCCCACCTCTCTCTGGATGAATTACGCGCCCCCGAACACGGCAAAGCCGCTTTAAATCAATAGGGTTGCCAATTAGTGTCTGCTCTAAAAAGTAAGGAGTAATGGTTTCATTACTCTTTTTTGGTTTCAGGATAACTTTAGCGTAGCTTGTTGTTTTAACTCAAAATTATGTCTTATTAAGAGGAGTTATTTCAGTGCGTTAATTACTTTCGTAGAACCTATTGACAATCTTTTGACCAACAATAATTTAAACTAAAAATCGCAGAATTATTAAGTTAGCTTTTCACGATTTTTCACAATAAAAAATTGCCTTACTCTTCGTATAAAACTTTTTCAAAACACGTTTCCCCTACTTTAGAAAGTTGGCGAGCCGAAGCTTTGTCGGTCTTGGATTTTTGGACGATCGCCTTAAACTGTTGAATATTATATTGACCCTTAAATTTCATCATGGTGCAATTACAGACATCCTTGGCCACATCGATCGCCAATCCTTGTTTGCTTACCCGTTGCAAACATTCCTGATGATACTGATCAAAGGAATTGGAACTTTTCGCGGGTTTCGTCCCCGCCAGACTGCCAAAAAGAGAGGATTGAAGTGCAAAATAAATGACAGTAGCCGTAGCGGAGAAAAAAATCTTTTTCATGGACAAAATCGCAGGATACTCAACAAAGTAAAAAACAAAAAATGTTAACTTTTTTCTCTAGTTTAGCTTTTTTTCAGGGATTTTATGCTTAAGAGGCCAGTTATCCCTCTGGCTCAAGTTAGAACTAAATCCCAGGCGATCGCATTGATTCCGCAGAAAAGTCGAAAAAATTCATCTTGCCTTGCGGGGGTGAAATCGCCTCAACGTTCCCAATTTTCCCTGAGTCCAGAGCAAAAGATGATTAGATATCTCCAGAAATCAAGATTGGATCGATTGAAACCCTTGGTAGGGGCTGCCCTTACTCAATTCTTGGAGATGTCTATTTTAGAAGAAATAGAGGGCATTCTTTAGAGGTAGTCTATAAAAATTTTTCAGGGATTGCTCCCTCGCATCAAAGCTGAGTATCTGCCAAGGATTCGACAAAAATTAGCCAAAAGATCCGAAATTTTGGGGTGGTGATTTCGCTTCCTTCTATGCCAAACTAGTATGTTGAGGGCGTAATTATGGATCGATCTTGCAATTGGTAGCCGTTATGACAAATGAAGCGGATTTTCGTCACATTTTTGTTATTGAAGATCAAAAAGCCCGGCGCATTATTTCTCTGGAAGAGCCGACCTATTCCATTGGTCGTGAATCTAGCAATGACATTATCATCTATGATCACGTGGTTTCTCGTCACCATGCGACTCTTATTCGGATTAAACCCAGTCCGAAAATTGATAGCTATTCCTATCGAATTTTAGATGGAGATTTAGAGGGAAATCGTAGTAGAAATGGCCTAATGATTAATGGTCAAAGTACGGAGTCCCATGAGCTAAAACATGGTGATGTGATTTTGTTTGGTAGCCAGTCCAAGGCGAGTTATTATATTGTTTCTACTTCTCTGGAAATTGCACTCTTCAATCCTCTGGAAATGTCCCAGTACGAAATTTCTCACCAGAGTTTAGAAGGCGATAGTAAATCAACCATGATCGGAGAAGAAGATAATCCAACATTTTCTTACCAGACTTCAACAGAAGCCGTTCGCCTCACTTCTTTTGCGGAATTAAGCCCCCATCCCATCATTGAAATGGATTTTACGGGTCAAGTGATCTATCTTAATCCTGCCGCTAGTATTAAATTTAAATTAATTCAACAAGAAGGAATCAATCACCCTGTTTTAGGGGGTTTATTACAACAGGCTCAAAATGTGCGTGGCAATATGTTACTGAGAGAAGTTGAATTTAAAAATGAGATTTATGAGCAGTACGTCCACTATTTAACAGATAGTCAAGTGATTAGAAGTTATCTCTGTGATGTTACCCAATTTAAACACACAGAAGCTAGTCTTACCTATCAAAATTTCCATGATCCCCTAACCGAATTACCCAACCGCATCTGGTTCGAGGAACAATTATTTATCGCGATCGCCAAAGCAAAACGGGACAATGAAATGATTGCCGTTATGTTTCTGGATTTTGATAATTTAGATAAAGTAATTAATAGTTTTGGTTACGATTGTAGTGATCAAGTCCTCAAAAGTGTGGCTAAACGATTAACCTCCTGTCTAGATTCAATGGGGAGCCTGGCAAGTTGGAAAAGTCATCAGTTTGTCATACTCCAAAAAAATCCTCGCGATCAAACAGCGATCGCGGATGTCGCCACGAAGATTTTGCAAACTCTAGAGGGGCTTTTGGAAATTTCAGGACAGCGTCTCCACATCAAAGGCAGAATTGGTATCGCCCTCTACCCCCAAGACGGTGAAGAAGTCGCAAGTCTTTTAAAAAATGCTCACGCCGCCCTAGAACAAGGACAACAACAGACCGTCAATCTCCCCTATGCCTTTTATGATGCTAAAACTGCCTCAAAATCAACTATTCTTCTTAAATTAGAAAATTTACTCTACGAAGCCCTAGAACACAAGCAATTTTATTTAACCTATCAACCCCAGATCAATATCAAGCGCAATGAAATTACCACGATGGAATCCCTCTTGCGTTGGCGACATCCCGACATCGGAGAAATTTCCCCCGTCAAACTCATCCCCCTGGCAGAAAAAACTGACCTGATTGTTCCCATTGGTAACTGGATTCTAGAATCCGCCTGTCGTCAGAATAAACTTTGGCAACAAGGGGGGATCTTGCCCCTCCCCATTTCTGTTAATTTATCCCTGCGTCAATTCCAACAACTTGATTTAGTCGAAAATATCAGACAGATTTTGCATAAAACTGGACTAGAACCCCAATGGCTGGAAATAGAGTTAACAGAAAACACTATCATGGACGATAAGGATTTTTCCTTCTCCGTTCTCAAGGATTTACAGGCAATGGGAGTCCGAATTGCCCTCGATAATTTTGGTACGGGTCGGGGATCTTTCCAATGCCTACAGCAGTTTCAAGTAGATAGCCTGAAAATTGATTCATCCTTTATTACCCAACTTGATCAAAATCAAGAGGATCTGCCCCTGGTGTCGGCAATGATTAATCTGGGGCATCACTTTAACGCTAGGGTCGTTGCGGAGGGGGTGGAAACAGAAGCAGTGGTGCAATTATTACAAACCCTTGAATGTGAAGAGGTTCAAGGCTTTTGCTTCTGTCAACCCTTAAAGATGGATGCGGCGACGCAATTTCTCAAGGAAAGCAGTATTCAGTCCTTTTCTTAAGACCATTGGGTCAGTCTAAGGTTAAATAATTTTTTTGACTATCGATAAATTGGTTGAGATTCAATTTTTCTGGCAGTACAATTTCAGATTTCTATTCGTGAATTTTTATTAAATAATCCTTAATATGGAAGGCGATCGCAATCGCTGTGATTCCCCTCTAGCCTTGCATTGTATCGAGTTAATACAAAATAAGGTCGGCAATCTAGAATTATTTAAATCTTTCTTAATATGTGTTTCTTAATATGCTCTTAATCTTAGAGTAGAATGAACTTATCGGAAAATATAACTTTTTTTAGTCATGTTCTGAAAGATTAAACGGCTAGTTACAATAATTTTTCTTATCATAAACACGGGCTAAAATAAAATCTTTTTTGGATTAAATGTCCATTGATAAAAGAGTCTGATTGTTTGTTCATTATTATATGAATAGGCTAATCTTTTTGTCCCTAAAACGTAAACTCTAAGAAAAATACCTTAATCATACCCCCGAAACCCCAAAAACCTTACACTTAATTAATTGATAGGAAGAACTAAAATGTCAGGTGAAAATAGTGGAATAATGAATGGTGTCCCCCTAATTCAACATATTTTAGTCGTCGAAGATCAAGCAAGTCGTAGAACAATTATTTTAGACGAAGCAAATTATACGATGGGCCGCCATTCCAGCAACTCGATTCAAATTAATTCTCGTCAATCATCACGACACCATGCCACCTTTGTCCGCAAATTTAATACTAAATTAAATCAATTTACCTATCTGATTGTTGATGGAGATTTAGAAGGAAATAAAAGCCAAAACGGTATTTTTGTTAACGGAGAAAAGTGTCTTGTTCATGAGTTAAAAGATGGTGATTTAATTAATTTTGGTTGTGACGTAAATGCTAGTTACCATCACATGGGAAGAAGGGACAATGTAACTGTTACATCGGGTTTAAATTCGGAAGTAAATTCTGCATCAGAAGAGAATGAACGATATTCCTCCGATGAAAATATACAGGCAAAAAAAACATTAATCCTCTCAGAAGATGATACGGATGTCAAGAAAACTAGCGATAATAAGGATAATGAGGATACCTTCGCGGACTATTCCTATTTAGATGCTGTAACAGGATTACCCAATCAAACCCTGTTTAATGAATATCTTTACATCGCAGTTTCTAATGCAAAACGATATCAACATCATGTTGCAGTTTTATTAGTTGACTTAGATCTTTTTTCTGGCACACATCATGATGCCAAAAAAGAATGGGCAGATCAGATTCTGAAAAATATTGGTAAAAGTATTCAAAATCGTTTACGAAATGGAGATATTGTTGCTCGTTGGGGAGATTCCCAAGTGAGTATTTTATTACCCCAAATTCAGAATATTGAAAATTCCACTGCGATCGTTCAGCGTATTCTTTCCACCATTCACCAGAATATGACGATTAACGGGGAGCGAATCCATATTCAAACCCATCATGCCGTTGCAGTTTATCCCCAGGATGCTAATGATAGTCAAAAAATTCTGAATCTTTTACAATCCCGTCTAACCCAAGCAAAGTTAGAATCTCAATCCGTTCCGTCTTCTTCCCTTGAATTGTCTAATCGCCGATCACAGGTAGAAAAGCGTTTGCATCGGGCGATCAAATACGAAGAATTAGATCTTTATTACCAACCCCAAATTAATCTACAAACAGGGGGGGTGGAAGCGATCGAAGCCTTTGTTCGTTGGCATCATCCCCAGAAAGGTTTGATAACACCAGAGAAATTTCTTCCCTGGGCAGATAAAACAGAATTGACCGATCCCCTAAATCGTTGGATTTTAACAGAAGCCTGTAATCAAAATATGAGATGGCAACAAGCAGGGATTTCTCCTTTAGTCATGTCTGTAAATTTATCAGAGAAGCAATTTTATCATCCGAATCTTCCTCGATTACTAGAAGAAATTTTAACAGAAACCAAACTGGATTCGCGTTGGCTGGAGTTTGAAATCTCAGAATCTTTTCTGATTCATCACATAGAAGACGCTCAAAAAATTATTCGAGTTTTAGATCAGTTAGGCGTTAGTTTTTGTCTGGATGATTTTGGTAAACATTATGCTTCTATTCGTTATCTGATCGAACTTCCAATTAAAAAAATTAAAGTTGATCAATCTTTTATTGCGAAGTTGGAAGATAATCCCCAGGCAATCAAAATAATGACAACCTTTATCAATTTGGGAAAAAATCTTAATATTCAGGTAATTGCAAAAGGAGTGGAAACACAATCACAAACCAATATTTTAGAAAATTTAAGCTGTTTTTTGATGCAGGGATATCGGTTTAGTAAACCCATGAAAGGAGAAGAAGCTAAAACCTTTTTGTTATTGCATCGTACCCCTGTTCGATAAAATACGATTGACCTTTAATATTTCGCGATCGCCCATAGATTTATTAGGCGATTGCTCTTTTTATCGTTCAAGACAATCAATAACGATTACTACCGTTCATTGTCTCATTGCGATCGCAAATCAGTTCAAGACAAAAAAGCGAGCGCACTTAGTTCTAGAGCTTACGATTTATTTGAAGCTGTAAACAAGATGAGAGAAAACACACCAAAAAAGATTCCAGCCAGTTCAATAGAATTAAATTTTTCTTTAAAAATGATAAAACCAATAACTAAAGAGCCAAAGGCTTCTAGAAAACCACAAATAATAGCAGCACTGATTAATTGTTCACGTAATAGTGTTGGGATAAAAAAGATTGCTGCAAAGAAATATCCTATTAAGGATGTAAAAAAGTACAAAATTTCGTGATTTTCTGACCAACATTTGGCAAAGTAATCACCAAGAACAATTCCCATTGCACTGAATACCAACAAAAAAATTACAGGGATAAAAGAGGTTAAGTTGAGGTATAAATTCATAAATTTTTATTGGCGTGGTTTATCTTTATCATGAAGAAAAATACTAAACACAAGAAATTAATGCCCACTTTTTTATCTCCAACGACAAAGTTTAATCAATATTCTCATAACATTTACTAAAATGGTATAGAGAAAATTAACTATTCTTATAAAATCACATAGCAATCTGATTTAATGTCTGAGATTGTCTAACTTATGACTGACTTTTGTCTGACTTTTGTCTGACTTATGAGGGTACCAACTTAAGGCGGGACAACTTATGGGGTAGGCTTTTTGGACTTTGGTGA
>QBMS01000094.1:17222-21455 GCA_003249095.1 Snowella sp. | reverse complement strand
GTTGAACCTCTTGTATTGCAAACTTTCTAGCCTCCAATTAGACGATACCAGTGCCAACACGCTCAGTATTAATATAATTAAAGATTTTTTCTTTGATTTCGGGGATTCCTGTCCCTTCAGTTTTTAAGATTTCATCGTTTTCAATACCAGTTAAAGTGCTTAATTTATGCTGAATATTACTAGCTTTACCAATTTCTAATTGAGTATGTTCTTCTGCTAGATTATTTAAGATTAAATAAGCACCTGCTGAACCTGAAACAATGCGATTTTGTGGTAAATTAGCACGTTTTAACCAATCTTGAGAGGCTTCTGAAATATGAGTTTTAAGGGCTTCTGCGCTACCGAGAGCATCAATATGACTTAAAAAAACAAATAATTTATCTGCAATAGTAATATTTTTATCGCCTTGTTCAGTAAATTTAATAATCTCTAATTCGGCTTCTCGAATGCTACGGAAACGCTGGATCACGATTACAGCATCACAATCTGAGAGCATTTGTTGAGCTTCGTCAACGTGCTTGGCTAATCCAGAATCGGAACCAGGAACGTCATAAAAGACGATTCCCTCTGCTTGGGCAAGTTTATTGGTATAAAGTCTTGCTTCTAGAACGGCATGAGCATATTTTTCATCAGCAACGTATTTTTTAAGTTGTTCTCGGATGTCTTCGAGTCGGGTAAAGGGAATAACTAAATTTCCTTCTTTTCTAACTTGTCGTAAGGTTGTTTCATATTCTCTAATCGTTTTTAAGTCTTCTTTTGCACCAACAGTTTCTAATTCTTTGAGTAGATGAATAAACTGTTCTTCGGTGCGGGTTTGTACTTCTAATCTTTGTTCAGATTCACTTTTAACAGAATAAATTTGGGTGGTGGTAAAGGTACATCTTCCTCCTTTGGCGGGAAGTAAATCACATTCTAACCAAGCATTAATAAAGGTACTTTTTCCTGCTTTTTCTAAGCCGACGACAGCAATGCGAAATTCTCGTTTTCTTAGGCGATCGAGTTGACGATTAGCAGGTATAGCTTCTTGGATCAATATTTCTGTTAATTTAGAGGGGACTTCAGCTTGGGGAAGTTTGGCTAAGTCAACGGCATAATGTTGGATGTTTAAGACATCACTGAGGCGGGTTTCATAATAAGATGATGCAGATTTCCAATCCATTCAATTAACTCCTTATACTCGGTTAAATTTTCTTAAAATAGATACATCCTTCAAGAAACCTAGCTCTCTAATCGTCCCTTTAACATTTAGAGGAAGTTCTCTTTTCATCCCATACTGAGTTTCTTTTCCAATAATGTTGCCTCCATTTTCAAGATCAATTCTAACGTAAAATTTTAGTTGACTATCAGAACTAATTTTCTCATTGGGATCGATCTCAACTGATACTTCTTCCGATTCCTTTACACACTTAAACTCCGTTGCCGAATCAATTAATTTTTCAATTTCGTTCCTCTCTAAGTGAGGATCTTTTACAAGTTTGTAAATAGCAGATGAAGGAACAGCAAGGCATAAAGATGAGCGTCCGGGGGGTAACTTGCTGGATTCTTCTTTTTCTAAGTATCTCAGGCAAGTGAAAATGCCTGCCATTAAGCAAGCCGCTATTATGATTAATTCCATTTTTTTCTCCTTGGATTGATTAATTTGATTACTTAGCTTAGTTGCGATGGATGAAAGATTGAGGTCACCAAGTGGAAGTCTTTCGACATAAACAATTTGTTTGACATCGTTAAGTATTCTATTAGCAATCTCTTGATCCTCGTCAAAACAAGAAGATTCTTTTATCCCAAACTGAGAGACTAAAAGATCTAAATCATATTTATTTGCATTAAGTAAAATTTTTAGAGCCTCGTACATTACACCTTTATCTTTGGACTCAACTTTCAGGGAAACTTTTTGAAAAGTCTCTTTATAAATTTTTAATAATTCTTGATTTGCCACTTAAATTTTCTCCTCCACATCTTCAAAAAATCCTAACTCAAAAAGACCTTTCTCTAGGTATTTAGCCTGTCGTTGTATCGGTTGCCAGATAGCCTTAATTTCTTCATGGTCAGCAGTGATTTCTTGCACAGCTTTTTGAAAACTTGCCATGTAGGTATCAAAAGCATCATCTGTTTTCTGAGCTATATTTTTTTTTAGGTCATCAATTTGTTCAATTAGCCACTCAAGCATCAAACAAACCATATCAGGTTCTCCTTGTTGTTGAAATTGAGTAATCCAATTAGACAGAAGTATTTCGGTACTCGGAATTTCAGCATTTAAGCTGTCTAGTTTTTTCATCCATAACCACTTCCAACTCCTATAAGTACCAGAACTAACTTTAATGTCAGAATCCAACTCAAAGCTAAAATCCAGCGTCCTAGTAAATTTATTAAGTTGGGATTCGGGTAATCTAATAACAACATCTTTCGCAATTTCGCCTGCCTTTCCTTCTACATATTTGAGGTGAAATTTAAACAGTTCCGATACAGCTTCCTCGATTCTATTTTTTTCTTGGACACATGCTCGCTTGAGAATTGGTTCTAAGATAGAAGTTAAATTAACAGACAAATTAAACAACCCGTCTTGAATACTCTCTATATAATCTCGTTCTTTTTGGCTTTTAGCTAAAATTGAGAAGCCGCATCTAGACTTTGTACCAGAATAACCCAATTCAATCAATCTTTCAAGATTCTTTTTCAGTTGCTTTGCCTTGATGGGATTTACTTGATTAAAATCAATATCTTCTAAGGAAACTACTCCATTATCTAAAGATCTTACTACTGATTCCAGTATTTTAATGATTGTTTTAGAAAGAGATTCTTTCCATGCAGATAATGGTGCCAATTTATCTTTGATTTTGTTGTAAGGTTCAGTATTTTGAAGATCAGCAATAGCCCTTCTCAAAACATCTGTCAACTCGTCTGATATATTAGCCCCAGTACTTAGTGCATTCGTATCTTTGTTTAATATCTCAAAAACTTTTAGAGATCTTGTTAATCTTTTATTGCTTTCTTGAAGGAAATTATCAAGGCTATCTTTTATATCTAAAAGTCTTTTCTTTTCTTCTTCATAATCTTTTTCTGAACTATTTAGAATTGCTGTACTAGTCTGAACTGACCATTGTGCAATACTATTGCCAGCTGAAACATTAAATCTCTCTATAACCTGAGGAATAATAAGTTTTGGAAAATTATCATCTATATGTTGGGATAACCGTTTTTCAAAATCTTCGGCGTAGGATTGTTTTCTTAATTCGCTAGAGATTAACTCCTGCTGTTCACAACTCCATTCCTTGGGATCAACGCTCATTTTTTGCCGCTTCATCACCTCCTTAATTAAGGATTGAAAGTGATCCATTGCTTGCTCATAAGGCTTGAGTATTTTCTTAATTCTATCACGGTCATGATCTGACCAATTACTTTCTAATGTAGGTAATTCCTCTAAAATATCCTTAAGCAATTTTTTATTAGCTCGGATTTGCAAAGATAAGAGAGCAGGCCATGAACTCAACTTGACAATTGCTAAACTTTCAATTTCGTGTGTATATTCTTGTAAATTCTCAATCAATACCTCTTTGATATTTTCCGTAGTGTCTTCAACAAATTCATGTTCATTTTCCTGCCAATCATAATCTGATCTGAATATGTCAATGCGATTTAAGATGAAAAGCATTCTCGCAGGGGAACCCCCCAAATCTTTAACCTGATCAACAACTTCCGCAAGCAACTTGTCAACCTTATAAGAATCTGTCTCGGCACTGTTATAAGTAACAAGACATAACGCTTCACGACATTGTTTAATAATTGAAAGATTTCCCTCGTCTTCTACATAAGACAAACCTGGCAAGTCTAATAGTTTGACATTGACAGCGGAGGGCAAACCAAATGCATTAGCATTTCTTGCTAGCCTAAATGGATAATAAATAATAGGAGAGTATCAAGTAGATAATGCTAGTCTGTAAAAGAGTAAAGTTCAAGGAACAGAATGATGAACCAATGTCCAAAATGCGAACATCAGCACATCATCAAAAGTGGCTTTGTCAAGGGAAAGCAGCGATATAAGTGTAAATCCTGTAATTACCAATTTACTCAACCAACGACAGAACGAGGTAAGCCCCTTTGGATGAAACTGGATGCCGTCTTACTCTATTTAGGAGGGATGTCGATGAACGCCATCGCTAATCATCTCAATGTTTCCGCTCAAGCCATCTTAAATTGGATTAGAGATTTCGCTAAGCTGAACAAGGAAAAGCCAGA
>QBMS01000094.1:0-17187 GCA_003249095.1 Snowella sp. | reverse complement strand
CCTGGGATAGCCGTAGTTGTTGAGTTAGACGAACTCTGGCATTTCATAGAAAAAAAAAGAATAAATTGTGGGTGTGGAAAGCTTATGACCGTAATAGTGGGAGACTTATCGACTGGGAGTTGGGAGGTCGTGATAGTCAAACCTTAGCAAAAATGCTGAAACGGTTGTTGTCATGGAAAGTAACCGTCTACTGCACAGATGATTGGAAGCCCTATAGAGAATTGCTAGACGAGCATCCCGATGCGTTTCATGTAATTACGAAGAGCGAAACAGTGGGGATAGAAAGGAATAATTCGGATAATCGCCATTGGTTTGCCCGTTTTCATCGAAAAACGAAAGTTGTGTCTCGCTCAGTAGAAATGGTTGACCTGACTATGGCTTTATTCGCCAGATTTAGAGTCAATGGTAGTATTCATTTGTTACGCAACTGGAAGTTAGCATTACTTGCTTGAAACTCTCAATAATAGAACGAGGATAAGCTAAATCAGGCTGTTTCTTTCTAGCCTTGATATAGTCTTTCATTAAACGAGATAAACGACGATAAATTTCTTCATCACTAATATTGTCCCATGTCCCACATTCCCAAAAAGCTCCTGGTGTTTCTTCAATAATTAATGCCTTCTCTTCGCTATATTCAATTGTGACTGTTCCCGCACTCATTTCTCGCTGTGCTGTTGGCACAATATCAGCACCACACAGAAAATTTACCAGCGTACTTTTACCACTGCTCGTTGTACCTGTAGTCGCTAAAATTAGGGTTGGATGGCGCAACTCATCAATCAATGTTTCTAACGCTTTCTCTAGGTTGCTAGAAAGCTCGTGAATTTCAGCATGATAGGATTCTGGTAAATGCTGAATAATCTCCGTCTTGAAATTATCCCAGTAACCTGCGAGAAGTGTTGCCTTGTTTTCTACCGCTTGGAAAACTTCGTAGGATTTTTGACTCATAATGCTTTATTTCTGAGAGAATTAGCCGATTTGAGAATAATCTGTAAATTTCATTATAGTCATTTTTGTGCATTTGTGGAAGAAAAAACAAAATCCCCCACCATAAGGGCAGGGGACTTGACTAATCATCTAAACAAGAAGTTCTTAACCGAACTTACCAGCAGTAGAAGCAATTAGGAACGCAGCATAGGTCAGGATATAGCCAACCGTGAAGTGGGCTAAACCAACTAAGCGAGCTTGAACAATAGAAAGAGCAACGGGTTTGTCCTTCCAACGAACCAAGTTCGCAAGAGGAGTCCGTTCGTGCGCCCAAACAATTGTCTCAATCAACTCTTGCCAATAACCGCGCCAAGAGATGAGGAACATAAATCCAGTCGCCCAGACTAAGTGTCCAAAGAGGAACATCCAAGCCCAAACCGAGAGGTTGTTCACACCGTAGGGATTGTAACCATTGATTAACTGAGCAGAGTTAGCCCAGAGGTAATCGCGGAACCAACCCATTAGGTAGGTAGAATTTTCGTTGAACTGAGCAACATTACCCGTCCAAACACCGAGGTGTTTCCAATGCCAGTAGAAGGTCAACCAACCCAAGGTATTCAGCATCCAGAACATAGCAAGGTAGAAGGAATCCCAAGCAGAGATATCGCAAGTACCGCCACGACCAGGCCCATCACAGGGGAAGGAGTAACCGAAGTCTTTTTTGTCGGGCATTAGTTTGGAACCACGAGCATCCAAAGCACCTTTGACCAAAATTAGAGTCGTTGTATGTAACCCTAACGCGATCGCGTGGTGAACTAAGAAATCGCCAGGCCCAATAGATAGGAATAGGGAATTCGTTCCACTATTGATTGCATCTAACCAGCCAGGTAACCAAGCGGCTCCAGTGGTAGAAGCAATACTATCAGGATTAGATAAAAGCACATCAAAGCCATAGAGAGCTTTTCCAGATGCGGCTTGAATCCATTGAGCAAACACGGGTTCGATTAGGATTTGTTTCTCAGGAGTACCAAAGGCAACGACGACATCATTGTGAACGTAGAGACCCAAGGTATGAAAACCGAGGAACAAAGAGACCCAACTTAAATGGGAGATCAAGGCTTCTTTGTGGTCTAGCATTCTTGCCAGAACATTATTCTTATTCGCCACAGGATCGTAATCCCGAACAAAGAAGATCGCACCGTGAGCAAAGGCTCCAACCATCAGAAATCCAGCAATGTACTGGTGATGGGTATAGAGGGCTGCTTGGGTGGTGTAGTCCTTCGCAATGAAAGCATAGGAAGGCAAAGAGTACATATGCTGTGCCACCAAGGAAGTAATAACCCCTAAACTCGCTAGGGCTAAACCTAACTGGAAGTGGAGGGAATTATTGATGGTGTCATACAGGTTTTTGTGACCTTCACCTGTTAAAGGGCCTTTGTGAGCATTAAGAATTTCTTTAATGCTGTGACCAATACCCCAGTTGGTACGGTACATATGACCCGCAATAATAAAAATCACTGCGATCGCCAAATGGTGATGAGCAATATCCGTCAACCAAAGGGATTCGGTTTGGGGATGGAAGCCACCCAGGAAGGTTAAAATCGCCGTTCCTGCACCTTGAGAAGTTCCGAAAATATGACCAGCCGTATCAGGATTCTCTGAATAAACGCCCCAATTACCCGTAAAGAAAGGTAATAACCCAGCAGGGTGAGGAGGAGTTGAAAGGAAATTGTCCCAACCGACGTGCTGACCACGAGCTTCGGGAATCGCAACGTGGACTAAGTGACCCGCCCAAGCCAAGGAACTGACTCCAAAAAGACCAGCTAAGTGGTGATTCAAGCGGGATTCCGCGTTTTTGAACCAAGACAAGCTAGGACGGAATTTGGGTTGTAAATGCAACCAGCCTGCAAATAAGAAAACAGCAGACAATAATAGCAAGAACACAGCCCCTTGGTAGAGGTCTTGATTGGTGGTCATCCCAATGGTGTAGAACCAGTGGTAAACCCCAGAATAAGCAATATTAACGGGATTAGAAGCACCCGCTTGGGTAAAGGCATTGATCGCGCCTTCTCCAAAGTGAGGGTCCCAGATTGCGTGAGCGATCGGACGAATGTTTAACGGATCTTTGATCCACTGCTCGAAGTTTCCCTGCCAAGCAACATGGAAAAGGGTGCCGGAAGTCCAGAGGAAGATGATCGCAATGTGGCCGAAGTGGGAAGCAAAAATCTTTTGGTAAAGATTCTCTTCTGTCATGCCATCATGGGTCTCAAAATCATGGGCTGTTGCTATCCCATACCAAATGCGCCGAGTGGTGGGGTCTTGGGCAAGATCCTGGCTAAATTTAGGAAATTTAGTTGCCATAGCTTTTTCGGAAATTCTCCTCTTTAAGCAAGCAAAATGAGGCTAGGCTCATTTTCGGTTATTTTAAACCGACTGCAACAGAAGGGTTACAGTGACGGGGAAAGTAAATACGGATGTTAAACCGTTTTTGAGTGATTTGGAGAGCTTGGTTTCAGGGATAAAAAATCAAGATTTTAAAGTACTCGATCCCTAACCCTAAAACCGAAGTCCCAGAAAAGTCTAGCCAATAGATAGACTGCGAGCAAGGAAGAATGCCCAAGTAGTAACAATTCCTCCTAACAAGTAGTGGGCAACCCCAACAGCACGACCTTGGATAATACTCAAAGCACGAGGTTGGATAGCGGGAGCCACATTTAACTTGTTGTGCGCCCAAACGATTGACTCAATCAGTTCTTGCCAATAACCGCGTCCACTAAAGAGGAACATCAGGCTAAAAGCAAAGACAAAGTGACCAGCTAGGAACATAATTCCGTAGGCTGATAGAGCCGAACCGTAGGAATTAATAACGTTAGCAGCCTGCGCCCAGAGAAAATCACGCAACCAGCCGTTAATCGTAATTGCACTTTGAGCAAAGTTGCCCAGCGTTACGTGGGTAACACTGCCATCTGGTGCAACTGTTCCCCAAACATCGGACTGCATCTTCCAACTAAAGTGGAAAATTACAATCGAGAGGGAATTGTACATCCAGAACAATCCAAGGAAGACATGATCCCAACCAGATACTTGGCAGGTACCACCCCGTCCAGGCCCATCGCAAGGGAAACGGAAGCCCAAATTCGCTTTGTCGGGAATTAACCGAGAGCTACGGGCATACAGAACCCCTTTGAGGAGGATTAAAGCTGTAACGTGAATCGTAAAGGCATGGATATGGTGAACCATGAAGTCCGCCGTACCAAGGGTGATAGGCATCATTGCCACTTTTCCTGCGACTGCGACTGTTGCGCCACCAAAGGCATAACTTGCAGTTGCAATGGCATGGGGAGCCGTACTACCAGGAGCTAAGGTATGAATATTCTGTACCCACTGAGCAAAGATAGGTTGCAGTTGAATCGCCGTGTCCGAGAACATATCCTGGGGACGACCCAAAGCGCGCATCGTGTCATTGTGGATATAGAGTCCAAAGCTATGGAAGCCGAGGAAGATACAGACCCAATTGAGATGGGAAATAATAGCATCGCGGTGACGTAACATCCGATCCAAGAGGTTATTCACGTTCTTGGCAGGATCATAATCCCGCACCATAAAGATGGCCGCGTGGGCACCGGCTCCTACGATGAGGAAACCGCCAATCCAAGTATGGTGGGTAAAGAGGGATAACTGGGTCGCGTAGTCGATCGCCTGATAGGGATAGGGAGGCATCGCGTACATATGATGGGCCACGATGATCGTCAAAGAACCTAACAAAGCTAAGTTGATCGCTAGTTGCGCGTGCCAAGAAGTCGTCAAGATTTCATAAAGACCCTTATGACCTTCGCCAGTGAAGGGGCCTTTGTGAGCCTCTAGGATTTCTTTCATGCTGTGACCGATACCCCAGTTCGTGCGGTACATATGACCCGCAATGATAAAGAGAACTGCGATCGCCAGGTGATGATGGGCCACGTCGCTTAACCAAAGACTGCCAGTAACCGGATTTAAACCGCCTTTAAAAGTTAAGAAGTCAGAATAGACTCCCCAATTGAGGGTAAAGAATGGTGTTAAACCTTGAGCAAAGCTGGGGAAGAATTCGGCCATCTTACCTGCGTCCATAAAATATTCATGGGGTAGGGGAATGTCCTTGGGAGCAACACCAGCATCTAACAGTTTATTAACAGGTAAGGAAACGTGAATCAAATGACCTGTCCAGCCAAGAGAGCCTAGCCCTAGTAAACCAGCCAAGTGATGATTCATCATCGACTCTACATTTTGGAACCATTCCAATTTGGGAGCTTTGACATGGTAGTGGAACCAGCCAGCAAACAGCATGAGGGCAGCCATGACCAAACCGCCGATCGCGGTGCAGTAGAGCTGATAGCTGTCGGTAAAGCCAGCGGCCCGCCAGAGATAGAACAATCCGGAGGTGATCTGAATACCGTGGAAGCCTCCCCCCATATCGCCATTCAAAATGCCTTGACCAACGATTGGCCAAACCACCTGAGCACTAGGCTTAATGTGAGTAGGATCGGCTAACCATCCTTCATAATTAGAAAATTTCGCACCGTGGAAATACATTCCACTCAACCAGACGAAAACTACTGCTAGGTGTCCAAAGTGGGCACTAAAGATCTTTCGGGAAACATCTTCTAGATCGCTCGTCTGGCTATCAAAATCATGGGCATTAGCATGAAGGTTCCAAATCCAAGTGGTGGTTTTGGGACCTTTAGCTAGGGTACGGTCGAAGTGTCCGGGCTTGCCCCATTTCTCGAAGGAAGTTGGGACAGGATTGGTATCAACCGTAACTTTTACTTTCGTCTCTCTTTCGGGAGGACTAATTGTCATGAGGGCACTCCTCTCTCGACAATGAACTTCAAGGGTTTCCTATTGTAAATAGTGTAGTAGAGGAAGGGCAAAAATGGAATCATTTTACTTTCCTTAACATAATACTTAATTTGCCTATTTTTCGGATTTGAGGCATAAGCATCAACTGTTGATGATAAGCCTTCTCTCTCTTCCTGACCAATATACTTAACAATAATTAAAACTTGACCAATGCATTATCCTGTCTGGATTGCAACTCTAGGCAAATGAGGAAAAAGTCAAGCCCAATCAATCATTCTTTACAAAAAGTAACAAAAGACTTGTTGACCCCTTGCTGATAAGAACAGACCTTGGGGATGCTTCATTAAAACCATAGAAAGTCATCAATAGTTGAGGAGCTGAGGATAAAATATTGTATTTTTTAATTCTTGGAATGTTTAAGAAATGTTACGGAGATTAAGATAGTGTGAAAAACGGTGACGGTGTTTCTCGGATGTTCGATATCGGTCGATTATCGGTAAGATCGTTTAGGGGAAATATTATTGGCTCTGGGCTATGGTAATAGTCGTGACGTTAGCTCAAGCGATATTTCCTTTAATTACTCAGGAAAGAGGAGACAATATGGTGTTTACTGTTTGGCCACGATCGCAGAAAAGGGATGGGCGAGCGCGGAATGCTTGCCCACCTTGGGTATGGCTGTTGGTTCTGTTATTGAGTTGGCCATTAATTGGTTGTACGGATCGCCTCGTTGCCTCTCCTCCACCGAGTCTGACAACTGCCTCTGCACCAGTGGCGATCGGGAAGTTAGCCGAAGTTCCTCCTCCTCCGTTGCTTCAAGAATTAGGGCGTAGCTTAGACCAGTATCAACCCCAGGTTAAGATTCTCAATCCCCAACCCGAAGAAGTCCTCAAGGACACTACTGTATCCATCAAACTAGCGGTTCAAGATTTACCCATTTTTCAAAACCCAGACCTACAAATGGGGCCGCATATTCATCTAATCGTTGACAACCAGCCCTATCAGGCAATTTATAACCTTGATGAACCGATTATTCTTAAGGATTTAACGGCGGGAACCCATACCCTGCGAGTTTTTCCCGTGCGTCCCTGGCATGAAAGCTTTAAAAATGATGGAGCCTTTGCCCAGACGACTTTTCATGTTCTAACTAAGACGGAAGATAATCGTCCCGATCCCCCCCTTCCTCTCTTGACCTACAGTCGCCCCAAGGGAAGCTATGGAGCCGAACCCATTCTGCTAGATTTCTATTTAACGAATGCCCCTCTCCATCTGATTGCTCAGGAAAATCCAGAAGATGCGATCGCCGATTGGCGGATTCGAGTCACCATCAACAACGAAAGTTTTATGCTAGATAAATGGCAACCTATCTATTTGACTGGATTTGAAAAGGGACAAAATTGGGTGAAGTTAGAATTTATCGACGAGCAAGGCAATCTGGTTCCCAATGCTTTCAACAGTACGGTAAGAGTGATTGACTACGCTCCCAATGGTCAGGACACCTTGTCTCAATTGGTCAGGGGAGAATTGCCCCTAGAAGTCGCAAAAAGTCTCATTAACCCAGATATTTCAGTTCCTCAAAATCCTCAAAAAGTTGAACCTCCCACCATTTCTTTACCACGAGAAGAAGAAACCGTTCCCAGTTCGACCGATGCGATCGAAGCATCTCCCCTTTCTACTCCGACCGATGCGATCGAAGAACCTCCGATTTCAGAGGAATTACCCCCTGTCGCGGCCGAAACCGATGAGTCAGAAACAGCCGTTTCTCCCACTTCAGAGTCTTCTTCCACTGATTCAAGTATCCCAGAGGCATTGACTAGTCCCGTACCAGAAAACATTTCCTCTAATAGTTCTATTGAAAATGAAAATTCATCCTCAATGACAAAAAAAACGACGGAAGCCCTAGAAGAAACCAAACCTTCAGAAATCGACTCGACTTCAATTAATTCTTTGCACAACGATCTAAGTCATGGGAATGAAATCTCTGCTGGCCCTGAAAAAACAACTCATAATCCGTGATTAAACTGTTGTGCTAGACTTAGGGCTTAGCTATTGAGTAAATGACTTATTGATTTTACTCAAATTCGCCCACGACCGTTTAAAGTTAGTAAATTCTTGCGTATCGAGTAAAAAGAGTAATCTTTAGAGGCTTGTCATAAGCCATAAATTCTAAAGTTATCACTCAAACTCTTTACCTCACCCCAGGAACTATACTATACTTTTATCGTCTGACAATTGATTTTCGTGAAATTACAAGCGAGGTTATCGTGTTAACTAAATCTGTTAAAACTCTCACCGGAATTTTAGTAGCCCTAGCGGCCTACAGTTTTTCTGCCGTTCCTGCCCAGGCTAATCCCCTCCCCACAAAAAAAGAAGTTCTCGTTAGCCAGTTACCAGGTCACGATCTTTGGATGAAAGGAGGCTCCCAGCTCGTATTGGGAAACTACGCGATCGGCCGTGTTCGTGGAGTTATTGGTAACATCATGTTTATCGAATTTTTAAAATATCCTGGTTCTATGTCTTCTGCTGGCTATTTGATGCAGGGTGACAAACGTTATACCCATATTCATCTTCCTGGTTCAGCGCAGCCTGGGAATGATGTCATAGTTCGTTATGATAGTAACGCTAAAATTTGGGAAGCTTCCACCGCTCACCCCGCCTGGATTAGCCGTTTGAACCTCAAGGAAGTTCCCACCTTCGAGAAGACCGCTATTAATTTTGAATCAACTGCACCTGTTTCCCTTCCTCCCGTTCAGCCTTCGGTTCCTCCAGCCTTCACTCCTGAACCTGCTCCTATGCCCGTTCGTGGTCTGTGGTAAATTTCAAAATGGTTTCTAGATTTTTAAATCTTAGATTAATAAACTAAAGATAGACGTTGCTTGATTGGACAAAATTAGGCAGCGTCTATCTTTTTTTTTCATCATTTATTTTGAGTCTATCGAATCGGTAGGTGGAATAGTGTCTGATTGACGACAATAATTTCTGGTTTGCTCGATCGCGGGTAGAACAGGCCCTATCCATTTTTGATAAAGGGCTTGAGCCTCTTTTGTTGCGATCGTCTTATTAACTAACGCTTGCCACTGAGAATCGTTACTCGGAATAATCATTCCATACTGTTCACATTCCAGGGGATATTCGGGAAAAATAAGATAATCTTGACCTAAAGACAAATTTTGCAATAAAGCTTCCCCGATCAACAAAATACCATCACTGACAAAAGCATCAATTTTTCCTTGCTGAAGCGCTTGTACTCCCCTTAGCCGTCCCGTCACTCCCTGAAATGCCCTAATTGTTGCTAAAGGATATTTTTGGGCAATAAACTCTAAATTGGTTGAATCTCGGAGTCCTCCAATCGTAATGTCATTTAAATTAGGATTAAGGCGAATTCTATTTTTATCTTCGGCTCTAATTAACAATTGAGTTCCTGTCAAAAAGAACGGATCAGAAAAATCAATATTATAGGAAAGATTATCTCGAATAGTATTAGGGCCACATTCTAGGGTAACAACTTTATCGTTAACTAAGTCAAAACGATTAAATAGCGTTGATTTAAATAACTTCATTAAGATAATCGGTTGATCCAATTCACGCCTAACTTGATTTCTTAAAATTTCAAGAAAATCTATACAAATGCCTGTCCAATTGTCATTAGAATCTCGATAACCGAAGGGAACGGCATCTTCTCGAACAGCAATTCTCAACAATCCCGTTTTTTTTACCTCTTCAAGAACCGATCTATCTTGCGCCCTGACGGAATAGGGCAAACACGAAAATAATACTAAACTAATAATCAGTCTTTTGATACGAATAAAGCCTTTAGTCGAGAACATACATTTCTTTAAGGTACAAGCTCATGAATAAAGTAGTGACTCGTAAAACCCTTGTTCTGTAAGGATTTTAAAATTCTTTAAAAGTTCTTTGGAACCTGCGGAATAGGGGTTGTAAGAATTTCATCCTAATACTTGGACTGAAACATTGCCCCTTCTTGTTCAGGACAGGAAATTAATAAGGTAGCAGTAGTCATTTTATTCGTTAGTTATTCAAAGTCCTCCAGAATTGGCGAGTTTAGGGGGCTTAACAATCCCAAGGTTAAATCAGAATCTTATCCGATTGATATTCCAAAGCGGCTTTCATCAATCCTAAAAATAACGGGTGAGCATGGTTCGGACGGGAATGAAATTCGGGATGGAATTGAGAGGCAATAAAGAAAGGATGGTTGGGATATTCCACAATTTCCACTAACCGTCCATCGGGGGAAGTACCGCTCACGACATAACCTGTTTCTAGCAATAAACTGCGATAGGCATTATTAAATTCATAGCGGTGGCGATGACGTTCATAGACCACTTCTTTTTGATAGAGAGAAAAAGCTAAGGTATCGGGGGCTAAACGGCAGGGATAAAGGCCTAAACGCATGGTTCCGCCCAAATCGACGACATCCTGTTGTTCAGGTAATAAATTAATAATAGGATTGGGGGTTTCAGGATCAAATTCTGCACTATTGGCTTGATCTAAATGAGCAATATTTCTAGCCCATTCAATCACCAAACATTGCATTCCAAGACATAATCCCAAAAAAGGAATATTTTTTTTGCGGGCATACTCGATCGCCTGAACTTTGCCATCGACTCCCCGTATGCCAAATCCCCCAGGCACAATCAGGGCATGAACTCCCTTGAGACAACTTTCTGCTCCCGTCTCTTCAATTTCTTCCGCACTAATCCAACGCACATTCAGTTTACTGCTAACGGCGATCGCGGCATGACCGAGGGCTTCAATCACCGATAAATAGGCATCGCTGAGTTGCACATATTTCCCGACCAGAGCAACTTCAATTTCATGCTGGGGAGAAAGCATTTTATCCACTAGGGATTGCCATTGGGCCAAATGGGGCGGACGGGCTTCCATTTTGAGCAAGGCCAGGGTCTGATGGGCTAAACCTTCTTTTTCTAAAATTAACGGTACTTCATAAATACTGCTGGCATCCTGACAGGTAATCACTGATTCCACTGGCACATCACAAAATTCTGACAGTTTTTCCTTCATGCCTAGATGCAAAGGGCGATCGCAACGACACACCAAAACATCGGGTTGAATCCCAATAGACCGTAACTCTTTCACCGAATGTTGGGTCGGCTTAGTCTTCATTTCCTTGGCGGCAGGAATCCAGGGAATGAGGGTAACGTGCATATAGAGAACATTATTGCGCCCCACATCTTTGCGAAATTGACGAATCGCCTCCAAAAAAGGCAAGGATTCAATATCCCCCACCGTTCCCCCAATTTCTGTAATCACCAGATCGGGATTAGTGTTTTGAGCGACTCGTAAAATGCGTTCCTTAATTTCATTGGTAATATGGGGAATCACCTGCACCGTCCCCCCCATATAGGCTCCCCGTCGTTCCTTATTCAGCACCGCCTGATAAATCGAACCCGTTGTCACACTATTGAGACGAGACATGGAAGTATCGGTAAAGCGTTCGTAATGCCCTAAATCCAAGTCGGTTTCTGCCCCATCTTCAGTCACAAAAACTTCCCCATGTTGGTAGGGACTCATAGTGCCAGGGTCAACATTGATATAGGGATCAAGTTTGAGAATGGAAACCGAATAATCTCTAGATTTAAAGAGGCGACCCAAACTCGCGGCCACAATGCCTTTCCCAATACTGGAAACTACGCCCCCGGTCACAAACACAAACTTGGTCATAATCTTAGCCGATTTCCTACAGATTCAAAGTCACAATGATAAACCCCCGTTAATCTTATTACACAGGAGGAGAAACCGTTATCTTAAATTGAGTTAGAGAATGAGAATAAATTATCTCTTGTTAGAGAAATACTTCAAATGTTCCTCAATATCATTAAAATAAGCTTCATTCTGATTAAGTTTATATTTATTGGTGAGAATACGTCATTTAACTCTCACCTGAACAATTTTCGATTAAATCTACCGCAAAATTAGACTAATGGATTAACCTTAACAATTACATCGTTATAGTCTAGATCGCCGCCCCCTGTTAGATCTTCAAATCCAAACAAATTATTCCCCAACAGTCGAAGATGATCCACCTTGTCAGAATTGACTCCCAAATAAGGGAAAAAGACCTGGGGATCATTGCTTAAATCATCTTCTTCTAATAGCAGAAAAGAACCGTCTTGAATGAGAAAGGGGGCATAAAGTAATCCTCCTTGAAGTTGGGCGACCTGGGTAATGGTGGATTGATTCTCCACACTGAGGGCAATATTGGCACGATATTGTAAGGCTTTTTGTAGATAGTCTTGGGTGTTGTCTTTGGTGGGGTTGTCCGTCACGGCTAGGCCTGTCAAAGGATCGACTACTTTTCCCTCTAGATCAACGGCATAGAAACCAACGGTGTTGTTATAGCCTGCTTCCCGATAGAGAGACGCTTCAATATTGACGGTTCCCTTGAGTTTTCGTAGATCTAAAACTTCTGATTGGGCATTACCTTGAAGTTGGCTACCCTGGGGAAGTTTTTCTTGAGATCCTTGGGTTTCAACAATCAGACTATTTGCCCCTTCTGAGCCGATCGCCGAATCAGACCAATCCAATTGATAACGGCCACCTGTGGATTCTGGGATAGTCAGGTTAGGAGATGTCGATAGGAAAATAGGAATATTGGTTTTACCCGTTTCTTTTAATTTTAATTTTTTTTAATTTTAAGGATGAGGTCGTCATAATAGACTGAACCAACATAGTGTAGAGTAAAGCTCTGAAGTTAACGAACTGGGCAACTAAAAACTTTCTCTTAATCCAAAATCGTATTTTTCTAGCAGACTTTCTTTGGTATTTAATACTCTAAGGTTTGATAGAAACCTTCTTTATTTTAGTGATCAAATCATTTCTTGTTCTCTTTTGTCAAGTATTTTTATTCTTAAATAAATACAATTAATTCCTATTTCAGAGAACGTCAAAATCTTTTAATCATAGCTTCATTGAGACTATTCTTGATTTTTTAGAAATGGTTTGTATATAGTAATAGAAGGTTAATCAGAGGTAAAAGCCATGATGGATAGCTTCAATTGGAAAAAATTACAAAACGGTTCCGATATGCGGGGAGTCGCGATCGCAGGTGTGGAGAATGAAGCGGTGAACCTGACCCCTGATGTAACGGCCATTTTAGGAAAAGCCTTTGTTTGCTGGTTAGCAGGGAAATTAGGCAAAACGGCGACAGAGTTGGTCATTTCCGTTGGGCGCGATAGTCGCTTATCCGGCCCTGTTTTAATGCAGGCATTAAGGTCAGGAATGAGTGAGATGGGCAGTCAGGTTTATGATTTTGACCTGGCTTCCACGCCCGCTATGTTTATGAGTACCATTCATCCTGATTTTGCCTGTGATGGGGCGATTATGTTGACCGCGAGCCATTTACCCTTTAATCGCAATGGCTTGAAATTTTTCACCACAAAAGGCGGTTTAGAAAAACAAGATATTACGGAAATTTTAGAGTTAGCAGAAACCCACAGCTTTGAACCCAGTTTGGCTCAGGGAAAAATTGAAAAACGAGATTTTATTTCGGTCTATGCCGAGGGGTTGGCGCAAAAAATTCGCACAGGCGTTAATCATCCCGAAAACTTCGATCAACCTCTCACGGGTTTAAAAATCATTGTTGATGCTGGTAACGGGGCGGGCGGTTTCTATGCTGATAAGGTCTTGCAAACTTTGGGTGCGGACACAACAGGCAGTCAATTTCTCGATCCCGATGGCTCTTTTCCGAATCATATTCCTAACCCTGAAGATAAAATTGCGATCGCGTCTATTTGTCAGGCGGTATTAGACAATCAAGCAGATTTAGGGATTATTTTTGATACGGACGTGGATCGCGGTGCGGCAGTGGATTCCCAGGGAAATGAACTGAATCGCAATCGCTTAATTGCTTTAATTTCGGCGATCGTTTTAAAAGAGCATCCAGGTTCTACTATCGTTACCGATTCCATTACGTCGGACGGATTGACCGAATTTATCCAACAGGATTTACAGGGCATTCATCAACGCTTTAAACGGGGTTACAAAAATGTGATTAATGAAGCCATTCGTCTTAATGAAATCGGTCAGGAATCTTGGCTCGCGATCGAAACGTCAGGTCATGGAGCCATGAAGGAAAATTATTTTCTGGATGATGGAGCCTATTTAGTGACAAAACTGGTGATCGAATTCGCCAAATTAAGATTAAAAGGTAAATCTCTGACGGATTTAATCGCTAATCTCAAAGAACCCGCAGAAAGTGAAGAATTTCGCATCAAAATCAATACAGAGGATTTTAGAACCTACGGCGATCGCGTTATCGAAAAATTAACCGAATTTGCAGCCCAGCAACCTGACTGGAAAATTGTCCCCAATAATTATGAAGGAGTGCGGGTATCTTGTCCCATAACTGAAGAAAACGGCTGGTTTTTACTGCGATTATCGCTCCATGATCCCATTATCCCCCTCAAGGTTGAATCTAATATCCCAGGGGGCATTGCTCGCATGGTGAACCGATTAAAAGAGTTTCTGCAACCCTTTGAATCTCTCGATCTTTCTAGCCTAGAATTGGACGTTTTGAGCTAATGCGATCCATTGTGGTTCAGGAAATCGTTAGACTGTCATAATGGCTCTTACTTCTCTGTGTTGTGATCATGTCAACCCAAATCATTGAAATCCTCTCTGCTGAAGAGATTCGACGCACGATTACCCGATTGGCTTCCCAATTAATCGAAAAATCTGGGGATCTGTCCCAATTGGTTCTCCTGGGTATTTATACCAGAGGCGTTCCTTTGGCCTATCTGATCGCTCAACAGATTGAACTTTTGGAACACATTAAAGTCCCTGTCGGTGCGATCGATGTAACGTTTTATCGAGATGATTTGGATCGCATTAAAACCCGAACGCCTGCTAAAAGCAAAATTCCCGTCGATTTAACAGGAAAAACGGTGGTTTTAGTGGATGATGTGATTTATAAAGGACGAACCATTCGGGCCGCGCTGAATGCAGTGACAGAATACGGCAGGCCCCAGGTGATTCGTCTTTTGAGCTTAGTCGATCGCGGTCATCGAGAATTACCGATTCATCCTGATTTTATTGGGAAAAAACTGCCCACAGCCTCAGAGGAACAGGTGAAAGTCTATTTACAAGATTTTGATGGACGGGATGCGGTGGAGTTAATTAAATGAACATTCTTAAATAACCTTGTCCTACTTATTTTTTGAATTAGCATAATTTTTGTTTTTTTATATTCATGATTCAATTTTACTGAATGTTACTGAGAATTGCGTCTAATAGTTGAGTTTGTTTATTGATGGATTGCTCCCGAAGTTTTTCTAGGCGATCGCACTGTTCCATTAAGCGATTAATTTTTTCAACAATTCGATATTGTTCAGCAAGTGAAGGAAGCGGAACTAAAAATTCTCGCATTGCTTTTAAAGAAACATTTTTAATTGTTGTTCCTGTTGCTGAGTTGACTGCATAAGTAAGAAAATATTTACTATTAATTAATTTTTTTATATATAATTTATTGATGTTTGATAAAAGATTAAAATAACAAGCACTTTTTCCTAAAATAATTTTTTCATTATTATAAAATGCTATATTTCCAATAGTTCCATTAATTGAAACAAGAACGCTATTTTTATTTAATTGTTTTTTATATTTATTAAATTCTTCAATAGAAACTTTTTTAGTATTATTTTTAATTTCGATCACTCCATCAGAGAGGTTATTTCCATTAATAAAATAAAATTCTCCTTTTTCACTATATTGTGGAGTTCCATGAATACCATCTCCTAGTATTGAAACTATATTTTCTAGTTTTACCCATTCCCAACTTTCTGGTAAATCATAGGGAATTTCATCAGATGTAATTTCTGGTAACGGCTTTGATTTTTTAATTTTTCCTTCTTTAATTAATCTTTCTTTTTCCACTTCAATTTCTTTCAACAACTCACTAGCAGGCTGATCACTCGGATCTTGCGGTACAAGCTTTCCCTGCATCGCCAAACTTAAAATTAACTCCCGTAACTTCTTCACCCCATCAGGAGCCGAAAACGCCGTTTCAAAATACTTATCTAATAAAACTTGAGCTTCCATTTTTTAATTCAACTAATCAATAATAACCCTGAGAATCCCAACCACCTTGTCCACAAAACTGTCAGAAAGCACCTCCCCTGTATTTTTCCACCAGCGTCCACTTAAATCAACCGTGCGAATCTGTTCCGCAATCACCGAACCCGTCGTTTTATAGCCATCGGGAATCGGTATCAGGGTTTGAATTTCAGGCTTAATGGTATTCGTAATCGGAGAAATAATTACCAAACCATTTCTTACTTGATTAAAGGCCGTGTGGCTCAACACCAAACAAGGTCGAGCTTCCCCCATTTGCTCCCTGCCCTGGGTTGGATTGAGATTAATGCGAATAATTGCCCCCCTCTCAGGAAACAGATTTTTTTCAGCATTCATAACATTTCCCTAGCGATCGCCTCACCCTCAACAAAATCCTTCACATCATCGGGATAAGTAAAATCGGCAGGAATTGTTGCTAATAACGCTTGAAGATCAGCAGAAGGCCGCTTCTTCTTACGAATAACTAAACCCTCCTCCGTTTCCAATAACTCTACAACAGTCGTGTCATCCAGATCCAAACTCGTGGCTAACCGATGGGGAATCCGTAACCCCAAACTATTACCCCATTTCTTTAACTCAATATCCATCGCTATAAATTATACAAAATATAATTCTAACAGAATATGTCATACTTTTTTTGAAATGTGTTGCTAATTTAAAGTATATTTTCGCCCCCCTAGCCCCCCAACTTTGGGGGGAATAAGTAATTGAAAATTGAAAGTCCCCCAGAATTGGGGGATTTAGGGGGCATTTGAAAATTTATTGTGATAACAGATTCATAATCCCACATTAATTCCCCAAAGCCTCCATTAACTCCTGCTTCAATGCCGACTGGATCGCGGCCATTTCTTCAGCAATTGCCATAAATTCCGCCATCAACTCCGACGGATCACCGTGATCCACCGTCACCTCATGGGGATTTTTGCAATCTAAATTGTAATTTCGAGCCGCGATTTCCTGCGCTGACACCTGCCAGGCATACTCATTTGCCTCTCGGTTCTGCCACCAAGCCTTCTCCCGATCAAACTCAGCAATCGTTAAAGGATTGCGACGGGAATAGGACTTGTAACCCTCTGGATAAGGATGCTCAAAAAACCAGATCATTTCCGTCGGTTTCCCCTTCTCAAAAAAGAGAATATTGGTATTAATTCCCGTATAAGGACTAAAAACCCCCTTTGGTAAACGCACAATCGTATGGAGATTAAAGTCCGCTAATAATTCTTGCTTAATCGTCGTTTTAACCCCCTCCCCAAACAAGAAACCATCAGGCAACACCACCCCAGCGCGCCCCCCCTCTTTCCTTAACAGGTGCATAAT
>QBMS01000093.1 GCA_003249095.1 Snowella sp. | reverse complement strand
GTTAAGTCCTTGTCTTGTAAGGATTTCATTCTAATAATTAGACTGAACCAGTGCCGCTTCTTAACAGGAATGGTTTATTCCAAGACCAATGCCGTAGCTTAAAAGAAGGTGGTTAATAATATTGATTTAGGCAAATTGAATTGAGTTTTTCTGGTCGTGTTTTTTTGCGGCAAGATTTACGGGAAGAAGCGATCGCGTTTTATGGGTTTTAAATGAAGGGAGATTTATCATAAAATTCCCCCTTTTTCGGCCCATTAATCCGTGATCGCGTTTAACAAAACATCAGTGAGGGACATTCCCTGCATATCTTCAACAGTTACAGTGTCAACAATATCGAATTTTGCCCCCGCGCTCTGTAACTGATCATCTAAGGCTTTGAGAAAAGCAGTCGCCTTTTTATCATGACCAACTTGAATCAGGGAAATGGCTAATTCTTCATCTCGATCAATTTTTTGGGTGGCCTCAATGATCAGACGAATTAAGGCCTTGCGATCGGTCGGTTCGCCATCTGTAATAATAATAAACGTTTCCCCATTCGCCTTTGTTTGGTTAGCGGCTTTGCGTTGGAAAAAATTTTCTAAACCATCTTCGAGGACACTGGCGAGATCGGTGCGACCCATCGGTTCATTTTCCGTATAGATGCGGGATACCTTCTCGGAAGTCACATTATCATATCGTCTAAACCGTCCCGAAAAAAGATAGACCGTAATGCCATCGGGGTCAATTTCTTCACATTTTTTGGCGAGGGCAATGGTTGACTCCTGGGCGATTTCCCAACGGGTTTTGCCATCGGGGGTATCAGAAGTCGCCATACTGCTACTTTTATCGATCATTAGGGTGTAATCGCGGTTTTCGAGAATGGAATTCGTACTCATAGATTGCTCCACAAATGGGGGTTAATTTTCTTTTAGCCTATTATGGTTCTAGAAAAATGTTCGAGAGATTGCATTCTAGTCTAGAACAGTGGGCAAAGAGAAAAAATCAGGATAATTATTCAGCTATCCTGAAAACCCTTAGAATTGTTTTGAGGAAGTTTTTAGGAAAAAATTAGGAAAAAATTTTAGTGTCATCCATTCACTGCGCCCATCCCCCTTGTCAATCGGTCAATCCTCTAGAGAATTCTCTGTGTGAGGCTTGTGGTTTTCTCTTGGTTAAACGTTATCTCTGGGCAGTGGGGGATTGGATTAAGGCTTTTCAAGTAGGAGAATTATTAGAGGAGCGATATTTGCTAGAAGCTCCCAATATTCTTTTGGATACTCTACCCGCCCAGAGTCCTTTGGGATTAGAGGAAATTCCGCCTCGCATCATGCCCTATTTAAAATTATTTCCCCTGCGTCTCCATATTCCTCTGGTGTATAGTTTTTTAGCCAGTCCCGATCCAGAGATGGATTTAAGTGTCTGGTTATTGGAGTATGGGGCTTTACTCCTTAATGAGCAGGGAAAACCCCAGTATCCTCAGCTTTTTCCCCAATTAGCCGAAGTTTGGCAAGAGGCTTCTCCCTTGCGCCAATTGATTTGGTTAAGGCAAATGGTTCAGTTGTGGCGGCCTCTACAGTCACAAAAGGTAGTTTCGGGGCTGCTAGATCCTGCTTTAGTCCGCGTGAATGGGCCGAATATTCAGTTGTTGGAGTTACCCCTGGATTCTCATCATTACCATCGGATTAAAGAGTTGATGGTAGTCTGGTCAGATCTACTCAAAACAGCCCATCCTGCGATCGCGGATTTTTGTGAAGAGTTGGGAGAAAAATTAGGAAAGGGAAAAATTCCCCATGCCGATTATTTACTTGCGCTATTAGAAGGGGCGATCGCGGAACTTGCCCAAAGTTATGATTGCCAGTATCAAATCATAACGGCAACGGATACGGGGCCAAGACGAGAGCATAACGAAGATGCTTGTTATCCCTCTGGTGGTGAGCTACAGGAAGGGAATCAACCCCAACAAACCCTAGTGATTATTTGTGATGGCATTGGTGGTCAAGATGCGGGAGAAATTGCGTCCCAATTGGCAACGGACGATTTATCCCAGAGGCTTACCCCCCTATTTGAGCAGTCGTCTAATTTATCACCCCAGGATTGGGTGAAGGGCATCAAACAGGCGATCAATGAAACGAATGATGTCATCTATGATCGCAATGAGCAGGAAAATCGTACCGACCGCGATCGCATGGGAACCACCCTGGTCATGAGTCTGGCCCGCCATCAGGAATTATATTTTGCCAACGTGGGAGATTCCCGTCTCTATTGGATTACTGCGACCAGTTGTCAACAGATGACCGTCGATGATGATTTAGCTTCTAGGGAAGTGCGGCTGGGTTATGAACTTTATCGCAATGTCCAGCACTTTTCTCACTCAGGTTCCCTGACTCAAGCCCTCGGTATTATGGCTTCTGAGAGGATTCAACCCAGTATAGAGCGAGTATTATTAGAAGGAGAGGGGTTATTGCTTCTTTGTTCCGATGGACTTTCGGATTTAGACCGCATTGAACAATATTGGCAAACCGAATTACTCCCCATTTTGACAGGAGAGATTGATCTTCTCACTGCCCGCGATCGCCTAATCAAACTCGCCAACGAAAAAAATGGCCATGATAACGTCACGATCGCCCTAGTACACTATCGAGTTTCCCCTTCTACCGATGAGATTGCCCCTCTTTCCCTAACAGAAATTCAAGCCCGTCTTCCCAAGACCCGTAACCCAGAAACTTTAGCAGAAGTTCCCTCGGAAGATTCACCCCGAATCCTAACCCAAGCGGAAATTGATACCGAACCTGGTTCAGAAGAATTACCCGAAGAAACTATCCCCCCATCTCCCCCCCGTCAACCTCCCTTTTGGCAGTGGGCCTTACTCTGCTTGGCAATCATTATTTTTCTGGGCTATACCGTGAGTCAGTGGTTCAATAAAACGCCTGAACCCACCCCCCTCGCCACGCCAGAAATGAACATCACACCACCGCCACCGTCTGAATTGCCTTCTCCTGCGTCTTCTCCGCTAGTTGCTCCTTCTGATATTGCTTCTCCTATACCTTCCGTAACATCTTCTTCTGTAACCCCGCCCCCTATTCCAGCCTCCCCGATACCGTCTCCTCCTTAGCATGGACTTTCGTAATATCAATACACTCTGGGCTTCTCTTTTAGTAGAAACTCTCTATCGTTTAGGGCTGGTAACGGCGGTACTTTGTCCTGGATCTCGGTCTAGTCCCCTAACTATTGCCTTTGCCCAACACCCCCAGATCGAAACAATTCCTATTTTAGATGAACGATCCGCCGCGTTTTTTGCACTAGGTCGGGCCAAGCGATCGCGGCAACCCGTTGTTTTAGTTTGTACCTCTGGCACAGCAGGAGCGAATTTTTATCCCGCCGTCATTGAAGCCAAGGAAAGCCAGGTTCCCCTCCTAATTTTGACCGCCGATCGCCCGCCCGAATTGCGCCATTGCCATGCAGGACAAACCATTGATCAAATTAAACTCTACGGCCATTATCCCAATTGGCAAACCGAATTAGCTCTAGCTTCTCCTGAGCCTGAACTGTGGACTTATTTACGTCAAACCCTAATCCATGCCTGGGAACAAACCCAGTTTCCCCATGCAGGAGTTGTCCATCTCAATTGTCCTTTTCGGGAACCCCTCGCCCCAATCACCCAACCCGATATTTTAGCTTTGGCGAATTCCTTGGATCCAGAGGTATTTTTTGCAGGAATTCAGCCTTCTTCCCTGGTCACCAATGCCTTTTCCTTAACCCTTCCCCCATTTCCCAAACGAGGACTCATTATTGCAGGTCTGTATCAAGAGGGGCAATCTGGCCATTATTGTCAGGCGATCGCAGACATCGCAGAAATTTTAGATTATCCCGTCCTTGCCGATGCCCTTTCACCCCTTAGACACTATGCCGAAATGAATCCAAACTTAATTAGTAATTATGATTTTATTTTAAGAAATGAGGAACAAGCCGAATTATTAACCCCAGAAATCGTCATTCAAATCGGAGAATTACCGACGAGTAAGCAATTACGCACTTGGTTAACCCAACAAAATATTCCTCGTTATATTATTGATTGTTCTAGGGAAAATTATGATCCCTTGCACGGGAAAAGTATTCATCTCAGACTTTCTTGGCAGCATTTTCTATGGCAATTAAAAGAAAGTCAAAAAGAATTAAAAACAAATATTCTAATTCAAGAAAATATTAGAAATCCTCAACTCTCAGATTATATTAATCAATGGAAAATTCTAAATCAAAAAATTCAAGATTCCATTGATCAAACCATGATCGAAAGAGAAGATTTATTTGAAGGAAAAATCCCCTGGATATTAGCACAATCCTTACCAAATCAGACTCCCATTTTCATCGCCAATAGTATGCCTATTCGGGATGCAGAATTTTTTTGGAAACCGAATAACCAACAAACCATTCCCTATTTTAATCGAGGAGCTAATGGTATTGATGGAACTTTATCCACTGCTCTAGGCATTGCCCATCGAGATCAACCGACGATTTTATTAACAGGAGATTTATCCCTTTTACATGATACCAATGGCTTTTTACTCAGAGAAAAATTTGAAGGTCACTTAACTATTATTTTAATTAATAATAACGGTGGTGGGATTTTTGAAATGTTGGCGATCGCGGAAGAAACGACTTCTCAGGATTTATTTGAAGACTATTTCGCCACGCCTCAAAATATTGATTTTTCCCAACTTGCTCTCACCTATGGAATTGAGTATGAAAAAATTGAAAAATGGGAAACTTTGAAAAGATTATTAAATCCCCTGCCAACATCGGGAATTAGGTTACTAGAAATAGTTACCCATCGCAAATTAGATGCCCAATGGTTAAAAAAATACTTAAACTACTGGAGGTAAGCTGTCACGAATTTAGATTGCATAATGATTTTGCTGATAATCTTGTAACAAGGGGCTTAAGCCCCTTGCCTTTATGCGTTTAAAATAATGAATAGCTTAACTGCATAATTTTGACTATTCTTAATAAATTTCAAGATGTTCACTCTAAAAATTATTGACCAAATTCTAAGCGTGCTTGCTCCACCATTTCCACCGTAACTTCATCTAGATTGGCTTCACGGGCTAACTGTTCAACCCGTTGTCGGGCTTGGGTACGAACAAAATAGGGAATATTTTTTAATTTTAGTTTGGCATCAGGTGTCCAATGCAGAGATTCATTAAAATCAAATTCACTCATATTTTTTCCTAACATATATTCTAAAAAAAGTTAATCAAATTAAGTTTAAAAAAATATTATCCCCCACTAATTTTGGTCTTATAACCTAGCTGGGTCAAGAGTTGTAGCAATTTATCTCGATGATCACCTTGAATTTCTAAGCTATTTTCCTTGACGGTTCCGCCACTTCCACATTGGGTTTTAAGTTGTTTAAGCAGTTTGGCCAAGGTCTCAGCCGAACTCTGAAAGCCTGTAATGATGGTCACCGTTTTCCCTTTTCTTCCTGAACGAGAGGCTTGTATCCGCAAATTTTGTTGTTGGGGCGGTAGATCGGGAGTCGCTCTTTCGAGGGCTTCTGAGGAGAGAGGAGAGCCAAATTCCTGATAAACAATGCGATTTTTGGGGCTAGAAGGGTTTGGTTTGGTCATAAATCAGCAGAAATGAATGAAGGAATCTTCCCAAAACGGGTTAATGATTAATGTTAAGGTTATGATTAAATTTAACTATTTTGATTATTACATTTATGTTTCTTCATATTTTTAAGGCCCGTTGGTGGATTTTATTAAATATTGTTTTCATTTTTTCTGCGATCGCCTTGGGAGGAATGGCGGACTGTCGAGCAGAATCTGTCCAAAGTAGCTTAAACGAGAAAGAACCGACCAATCTTGCCCCCCTTAAAAAAGCATTGAATCGTTTTTTTCAATATGACCGCTACCAACTTTCTTCAGAAACAACGATGAAAGCGACAATGGAGGGCAGCAAGGTCAATATTATCAATAAAAATCAAACGATGATTGTGTTACCCAATAAATTTCGCTCAGAGATTCAGTACGAAGATAAAAAATATTTAGTTGTTTCTGATGGAAAAACAACCTGGATTTATGATCCCCAAAAGAATGACTATGCAGAAATGAGTGCTGAACAGTTTCAGGCTTCTGAGGATAGTATTTTGGTGGGTTTGTCCTCTTCTTTTTTACTGGAAATTGTGCGTTCTCTTCTAACAAATCAAGATAATGGAAGCATCAATCAAGCTGATCTTTTGCAATCAATTACTAACTTTTTTGTCGAAAATTATCAGGATGAAGGATTTATTTTTACACAAACTAGTCAGACAATAGAGGGTGAAGATTATCTACTTTATCATTATAAATCCGATGCGGAAAAGATGGAGTTCATTCTTTGGGTTGATGCTAAAACCGAAACATTAAAGAAACTTCAGGTTCTAGGCGGCGATCAAGAGATTGCGGTAGAAATTACAGAAAATATTATTGAACAAAATTTTAATCTCATAACGGGAAATAATACGTTTCGTTTTATTCCGACTAGATGGATGACGAAGGTTGATACATTACCGTTAGAACCATTTTAAGAAATAGACAACTTGATTTATAAACCTTACGAACTAGATTATGAAGAAGTCATAATCGTAGACCCCAATTTTCCCTTAACTGAATAAGACTACCTAGCAATTATAATAGGATAAAAAATATGGAAAAAGTTATTAATAAAGTCTCTCTCAAACAACAAACTAGAGACTTCCACTACTAGCAACAACAAACACCCCAAAAACGCCTAGAAGCCCTCGAACAAATTCGCCAAGAATACCACCAATATAAATACGATGCTGAACCAAGACTTCAAAGAATTTATACAATTATTAAACGAAAACCAAGTTAAATATCTCGTTATCAGGGGTTATGCCGTCTTGATAATCTCAAAAAAAAGCCTCTGGACAACTTCAAGATCTAGCTGATTTAGAAAAGCTACAAGATGAATAAAGCGATCGCTGAAATAGGTAATAAATAAACAAAGCGATCGCTGAAAATTTGCAGACTATAAATTAATCAGTAACCAGGCAATAAAACCATCAAAACTCATGACTTCAGTTAAAACTAACTCTTTTTTATCGTCTAAATGTAAATGCGAAACCAATTCTCCTGAATATTCCTTACCAATTTTTCCGTACTTTAGACGAATAGCACGCGGATCAGATGCGTTATCAAAACCCGCTTTGACAAATTGGTTTTCTAAAACATAATAACGATATTGAAAATCTTGATCACTATACAGTTCAGTAACCAAAATCTTATAGCTCTTATAGCTCGCCGTTAATCGTAAAATTATTCGTTTAGGAGTGCTGTCAACATTATATTCAACAGCCTCAAAATAAATCCTAGCAAATTCAACTAAGCGAGTAAAATGGTCTGCAATTTTTCTGTCCAATCCGTTATTCCCCGATAGGAAAATTCCCAATCTGATAAATCAATTTCCCAAAGTTTTTCTACCTTGTCTTCGAGATAGGCAATAAATTTTTCATCGTGTTGAATTTTTTGACAAAAAGTAGGATAATCAGAGTGATATTTTATTTCATAATCAAAATTTTTTTGCTTTAATTCAGCAATTTTAGTAGTTATTTTTTCGATAGTATAACGTTGAACTGCTAAATTAATTGCTGATTGTAGATCACCAAAACTGCCGAGTATTTCAGCATAATCTTCTTTAATTGCAATATTTACCATAACTACTATCTTCCTTTGTGTAAAGTTTTTTCTAGATGGTTTTGGAAATCACTAATTATTTTTCTCATCATAGCGAGTAATGTTGAGATCCGCCTAAACTTTTGACGCGATCGCCGATGGCCAACTGCTAAAAACTACGATTAATTTAGATAGACTTAGGTTTTAGAGGTAAACCGTTCTTGGGCTGATTTAAACGCTTCTTTCATCACCAATTGAATTTGTTTCGGATCGGGTTTCTTGCCTCCCATCAAATCTCCAAAATAGACACAAGCTCCTTCCCCTAATGCCCAGGTATAGGCCGCCGCCCAGGAAGCCGCAATCACACTGCCAAAACCAGGCACAAATTTGATTAATTCCCGCCCCACTGCTTGAGCCAAAAATCCCCCCGCGATCGCACTGACAACTCCACCCGCTTGGGAAGGGGTTAAAATTTGTCCATACAATTTACCGAGTAAACCCACCAAAGAAACCTGTAAAGCCGTTAAAACAGGCATCGTCGCAAAGGGAAGGGGAACCGCCGCTAACGTTGCCGCAATGATCGAAAAAGCTAGGCTATACCGTCGGCCCACATCTCGATAAAGATTGCCGATTTGTTTCATCGTCGCGCCGTCTAATAATTGATGGATTGACCGCGCCTCGGCTTCAGGTAATAACTCCGCTAAAGTGTCCCGTAGAGACTCTAATCCATAGAAAATCGGCGTATAACCATCGCTCTCCAAGGTAAAATCGATTAATATCTGACAAGTGGACAAATCCCCAAAATTTTCCTTGATTTCTGTAAAAGCCCTGCTTATTTCAGGAAAATCGGGAGGATACACGGGATGATCGGCCATTTCAGTAGGATAAACCTCGTGGAGACAGGTAACAACTAATAGACAGGGAATTTGAGGATATTCCTGACGTAATTTTTGAATCACTTGTCGCAGAGTATCCGTTGCAAAATCATTAATCTTGACCGTCAGGATAAATACCCGCCCGCGATGGGTAGATTCCTTGAGATCATTGACCAATTCTTCGATAATTACATCAATATTTTGATTAATATCCCCTAAACCAACGGTATCCGTAAAAATGAGCAGGGGAACTTCCGCCGAGGGATAGGCATAACGCTGGGTATGTTGGGTGTGAGGTCGAAAGCCCTGACCGACGATCGCTTCAGAAACCCCCGTTAAACCCCGAATAATAGAGCTTTTTCCAGCTTGGGGTTTGCCGATTAGAAGGGCCTCGGTGGTGGGCAACTCAGCTCGAATAGTTTCTAAAATTTCGGCCATCTGCTCTTCATTGACCGTAAATCCTTTGACAATGCCCTGGGTGAGTTGTTCTACAGGAAGTAGTTTGTTGAGGTTGGTCGTGGTCGTGTTCCAGAGCCTGGCGAGATGATCGACCCAGGACGGAGCGACAGTCACCGCGTCGTCTACCAAAGATGTCTCATCGGTTACGGGTTCCACTGTTTCCACAGTTAAATTCACATTCTCGGCATTTTGTTCCTCTATCATGGCGTTATCAGTTAGGAAAACTAACGGGGCGCGGTCTCTTTTTCTAGGGTAGTCAATCCTGAGAGATTTTGCTCAGTCGTGTCATCACTCAAAACAACAGACAAAAACTGACTTTTTCCGACTCTCATTTCTAGAAAGATCATTTATGCTGGAAAAATAATCATGATAAGCAGTCGAAACAAAAGTTTAGACCCCTAGTATGAATATTTAAGCTTAAGTCGCGATCGCCGCATCCTGAGCATCGTTTACAGGGTTAGTCCTAAAATTTTACCAATCTCAATTTATTAATTCAATTTTTTATAATGCTTAACAAATTTTTTAAAAAACGACTGGAAACCACGACTGAACCGATTCCATCTGAATCTCCAATTGTCGCTGAAGAAAACATTCAGCCGAAACCAAAATTATCGATAGAAGAACAAAAAGAACGACAAAAACAACGTAAACGATTAATCATTGATGAATTTGGTAAAACTGTTATCAATTTTCTTTACGATGACATTTGGACACCCTTACATATTATTGATTTTATAGAAGTTCATTTTCCCAAAGGTAGTCCCCTAAAAATTCACGTAGAAAATGCCATTAAAGCAAGCCTTGAAAACCATAAAGAAAACTTAAGAGGCAAAATTTATAAGCAATCCTTTAATCTCCAACCAGGGAATCTTTTAATGGTCGTTAAAGACCGTTACAACGAATCTATCACCTCCTTCAGAAATCGCGATCGCGATATAAACAAGCTCATCGAATTTTTTAACCCAACGGTTCATCGGCTACTGCTAGTCCGCCATTTTCGTCCCCCCATTCCTGATGATCTGTATCAATACGATGATGTTTTACTTCCTCCCCAATTTGAACAAGCTTTAAAAGAAATTGTGAATTATTGTGATCTCAATTACAGTCTAGATAATGTGAATTTTAGTAAATGGCAAAAGTTAATTTATGAACTCAGTGATTCGGGGGTGATGTTACATTTTCCCAATAATCCCCAGGAACTTCCTTTGAAACAATTGTTGAATGTTGATTATAGCAATATTGGCTATCACAAGATTACCGTTAAACAAATTCTCAAAGATACGGTAGAAAAACAAACGGTGGTTATTCCCTTATTTATTCTCTTTTTAGCTTTCTTTTGTTCTGATATTTCTGAAAAAAATATCTTTCCCTATCACTATTTATTCACCGCAACTGGCAGTAGTAAAAATTACGCTAGTACCTATGGATTATTTTCATTCCCCAAATTATTTAATAAATTACTAGACGAATCCCTATTACCCAAACAATTCAATAAATGTTTGTCCATTGTTTATAATGAAGCGTTCCGAATGCGACAAACCGAAATTGATGATTTATTAATTGATTTTAGAGAATTTACGAAACAGGAAGTTATTTAAAACTTCTTGGCAAATTTGATTAATTGAGTCAAAATACAGGCAAGTATAGCCGACGACTCGAAAAAAAAATATGTAAATTTCAATAAGTGTATTAAAACGCGACTTCCTTCATTTCAGTAGAATGCTGGTTAATATTTTGTAATAATATTCGCTCCCCTTTTGGCGATCGCATTTTTGAGTCTCTTTCTTTAGGGTCTCTTTTTTTGTTTCACAGAAAAACTGTTTTTTGCAAAAATCAATCCCTATACGCATTAAATTGGGAAAAAATAGTTCAAATATTACTTTTATCTCTTGTTAGCTACTGTTTAAAGAGACAGCATAGAATTTTTACTTTTTCTGAGAATCATCTTGACTCTTTCCGTAGTGATTCTGGGTGGACTCCTGCTTGACTCCAATAATTAACTAGAGAAATCTATCTGAAAAGAGACTAACTCCCTTCTCAGAATAGGTTATGCTAAAAATTAGCAATCAAAATTAGCAATCGGAGTGAGATAACATATGTCCAGTGAAATTATTTATCAAGTGGGCGGAATTGCTATTATTTTAGGAGGTAGTATTTGGGGATTAAAATTCCTGAATAATCAGACTTCAAAAGAAATATTATCTTCTTCTTCAGAGGAAAATACTAAGGAGATCGAGAGTCTTAAAAATGAT
This sequence comes from Snowella sp., assembly GCA_003249095.1. GTDB lineage: Bacteria > Cyanobacteriota > Cyanobacteriia > Cyanobacteriales > Microcystaceae > Snowella. The sequence continues at coordinate 5,973 of QBMS01000093.1, read as the reverse complement.
TTTGAAAAACAATTAAAACAATCACAAGAAACACAGCTTTCATTACAAGAAGAGAATATCTTTTTAAAAAATAAAACTCACCATTTAGAAAAGCAAATAATCTCTTTTCAAGAGTCTTTAAATACAATTTTAACTGAAAAAAATCATCTTGAGACTCAATTGAATCAGGATAAAATCACTATTGCTGAACTCCAAAAGAAACTACAAACGTTGGAAAATTCTCGTAAACAGGTTGAACTTGACAGCCAAAAGAAGATACAAGAATTACTGACAGAAACTCAGTACTTGTCTGAAAATTTTCGTCACGAAGTCGCAAAAAGAACCGAAATTCAGCAAAAATTGACTTCTTTTGAGCTAATTCAAAAACAATTTGACCTGAAAGAAAAACGACAACAAGAAGCAATCCATGAATTAGAACAAAAAAATAGAGAGTTAAGTCAATCCTGTATAGCGACGAATGTGACCTTACAGCAAGAAATTGAGCATTTACGAGGAGCAAAAAATCAATTACAGCAAGTTATAGAACAACGCACGGTGAATACCGAAAAGCTTCAATCGGAAATTGCCCAGTTAATTGCGGCTAGTCTTGAAAGCAAGGAATCTTATCAAAAGGCGATCGCGGAAATTAATACCTTAAAACCCCAAATCAAGGCTTTAGAAACCGACAAAATCCGTTTACAGGGAGAAGTTGAATCCCAAACGGAGCAATTGATTCAAGAAAATGTGCGGAAGGAACAAGCGATCGCAGAAGTTGACGCTCTCACACAGACGATTGAACAGTTAGAATCTGAGAAACAACAACTACAAGAGGAACTAGTCACTTCTCGCCAGGATGCGGCGGTAAAACAGACGAAAATCCTTGAAGCCGAGGCGGAAATCGAGAAAAAGACGATTGAGATTGCTGAAAGCCACAAGAAAATGTTGGAAAGTATTGAACCAATCACTGCCCCCGTCGAAGAAGTCCTTGAGAGTCCCCCACCAGTTGTGGATGCGATCGCCGAATCTCCTATTCCTTTAGAGATCGCAGAAATTCCAGAAATAATGGAAACGCCTGTGCTACAAGCTGAACCTCTCCCTGAAGTTATCGCAACTCCCCCATCGGAAGCTGAATCTCTCTCTGACGCGATCGCAACGCCCCTACTGTCCGAAAATCCCCCAGAAGAACTAGAAGAAAATATTCCCCAGGCGACGAACTTTTTTGCTAACAAAAAATTTATTATTGTCGGAACATTGAGTAAAATGAACCGAGAACAGGCCAAAACGCTCATACAGAACGCAGGGGGGAGCGTAACCAGTTCACCCAGTTCCAAAACCAACTATGTCCTAGTCGGCAAATCCCCTGGAGATAAGTTGAAAAAAGCCCAAAAACTAGGAATTTCTCAACTCACCGAGTCTAAATTTCTCAGTCTATTGGGGATGGAACCCTAATCTTGATTCTGAGGCGCAACCGATAATGCCGATGTTTCAGGGTTTGGTCGCCAGGCGATCGCGGAATCTTGAGTCAAACCACTCAACTCACGAATCTTTTGTTCCGTCCGTCTGGCCAATTCCAGAAGCTCATTGAGTTCCGATAAATTGCGTTCACTCCAACAAGAGGATTGCATCATACCTTTTTTCCTCGATTTCTCAACACCACATTTCTAATTTTAATGGATGGTTCTAATTTTGGCGGTGTTCCCCCATCGCCGAATAGTGACATCAAACTTCACACCCAGGAGGATTGAGAGCAACAAAATCAGGAAAATTCATGAATAATCCCATCATTTCCTTCGGACAGTTCCCCCCATTGCCTACAATAAGGATAAAAGACTTCATTTTTTGACCCCGCCTATCAACCTGCCGTTATGAATAAAACCGTTGGGGAAGTGATGTCCCCGAATCCCATCACCGTCAAGCCCGAAACCGCCCTACAAGATGCCATCAAACTCCTAGCGGAAAATCGCATCAGTGGTTTACCCGTTGTAGATGATACGGGCAAATTAATTGGTGTCATCTCAGAATCGGATTTGATGTGGCAAGAATCGGGGGTAGAAGCACCTCCTTACATCATGTTGTTAGATAGCATTATTTATCTACAAAATCCTGCCCGTCATGAAAAAGAAATTCATAAAGCCCTGGGACAAACCGTCGGTGAAGTAATGAGTGATGCCCCAATTTCTCTCAAAGCTGACCAATCTCTGCGAGAAGCCGCCCACATTATGAATGATAAAAAAATTCGTCTTTTACCCGTAATTGATGCCGAAAATCACCAAGTCATTGGCATTCTGACCCAGGGAGATATTATTCGGGCAATGGCTAATTCTTAAACCTTTGTATTCCCCTGAGCGAATTAAAATAATCCCATCGCTTTATAGTCAATATTAGGAAATTTAATCCAATCTTTAACCTAATATTGGCTTCTCTACTATTCAGACAATTAGACGGAATAAATAATGGTCATTCTTTTGATTGAATTGTAGATTTTGTATAAGTTTGTCTAACGATTTACTTAACAATCGACGTTGTTTTTTGCGAATCGCCTGAAATTAATTTGTTAGATCGTGTAGAAATATTAATTTAAAGAACAAAAATCTAAAAAGTATAGCGCGTCATTATAAAAAGAGCGAGAATGAAGATAGATAGGATCACTGATAAAGAACTTCACCCAGGGGGTGATCGTTATGCTGACAACTTCTCGATATTCAATTGATGACATCAAAGAAGAAGCCGAGCAACTGGTTCATCAGGGTCGCTTAGATCGCCAACAATGTCTTTATACCCTTTGTGAATTTTTACCTTGTGGTGAGTGGGAGTGTGTCGAAGCAGAGCTAGAGGATAATGGCTATTTATTGCGGGATCATCTGGTTGATTTGCTAAGTTCGGAAGAGTGGACAGAGGATTAAGCTCGTTTTTCTTGCATTCCTCTTTAGTTTCCTTGAATTTCTCGTTTTTGAATCGTTTAGGAGATTATCAATTTATGGTTCTTTAGTGAATAGAATACTCAACAATCTCGCTATGTAGTGAAATCAGTTGAATGTATTAGGGTTGTTTTTCCTGAACCCAACGCTGAAGAACCGACCGTATCTTAAATAAAAGAAGATTATTTCTTTTTTGATTAAATCAGAAGTTTTATTAACAGCTTACTCATTTTTGAACTCATTGGAGGTTACTATCATGATTGCGGAAACACAAAACCAATATTTTTATATTGTTAGCTATTTTTTAGACGGTCGTTTTATCAAGTGGGAAGAAGTAATTGGAGAAACTCGGTTTGAGCTAGATGTTGCTGATGAGATGACTTTGTTTGTCCCTGATCAAGATAGTTCAGTTAAGGCAAAAGTCGTTAGTACGGAGGCATTGAGTGATGATGAATATAGAGTTTTTCTGGTTTCTTAACTTGAAAGAAAGACAGGGGAATTGAACGGGGTGTTGCTGACTCAGAGTGAGACAGTGACATCTCTTTTTTAACCAATAAAAAGCAGATAAAAAAAGGCGTAATACTTCAGATTTTTTCTTCTTCTGATATTTAACTCCTCACTTTGTTGAACTCGTTTGCTATGCGATCGCATTAATCGCATTAATATTATGAATAATTGGGCGATCGTCCGTTAGGTTTTAACTTGACTAAAATTTTGACTAATGTTAAATTATCTGCTATTATTTCCTTTGAGAATACTTATAGAACAATCCCTTTCTTCACTTCCTCCTCTTTAGGATCACCACTATGAAAAAAACGCAATTTTTCGCTCTGATATTTTCCTTGATTACTACGGTGATCCTTTCTCCTTCCATTGCCAATGCAGAGAAAATACAACTAACTCCTTCTCAACAGAAACAAATTTTAGAAATTCAAAAAGACGCTACCACTAAACTCAAAGCAATTTTAACTCCAGAACAAAGAGCGCAAGCAGAAGCCGCCGTTAAAAATGGCGACAAAAAAGTCAATCTTAAATTAACTGAAGACCAAAAAATAAAAATTAAAAAGTTGAGTGAAGAGGCGAATAAACAAGTTAATGCTGTTTTAAAATCTAAATAATTATCTAGATAGTTTATCGTCAAAAAAATGATAGATTTCTATCTAGTAATTTTGTACGATTTTGAAGAGAAGTCAGCTTGAGATTCCCATCACTTATTCTGATTCTTACTTAAAAATTCAGCGATTTTCTGTACTGCGTTTTCTAAAATCTCAGGTTCATAAACGAGGGCAAAACGCACATAACCCTCTCCTGCTTTGCCAAATCCTGCACCTGGGGAAACGGCGATTCCTGTGGATAAAACTAACTCAGTACAAAACTTGATAGAATCTTTTTGCCAGGGTTCGGGTAATTTTGCCCAGACGTACATGGTGGCTTGAGGAGTAGGAACTTGCCACCCAATGTTGCTTAGAGCTTGCACAAAGGCATTTCGACGGATTGCAAAATGGTTAATAGTTTCTTTGATTAAACCTGGGGGACTTTTTAGGGCCGCGATCGCGCCATTTAAAATGCCTTGATATTGATTAAAATCGACCATCGCTTTAATTTTGCGGAGATTAAGAATCAGTTCCGCATTGCCGATCGCAAAACCAACCCGAAAGCCGCCCATATTGTGGGATTTGGAAAAGGTAAAAAACTCAATAGAAAGTTCTTTTTGGCGGTCTGCTTGTAGAACTGAAGGTGGCAGGGGGGTTTGACCAAAAACAAAATCAAAATAGGGAAAATCATGCACCAACACTAACTGATTTTTCCGACAAAAATTAACGGCTTCTTCAAAAAAACTTAAGGACGCGATCGCGGTGGTGGGATTGTGGGGATAGCTCAAAACCATTAATTTTGACTGGTCTAAAATGGTCTTGGGAATATCCGCAAAAATCGGTAAAAATTCATTTTCAGCGAGTAAGGGCATGGGATAAATTTGACCACCTGCTAGATAAATGCCCCCCGCATGAGACGGATAACCAGGGTCGAGCAATAGGGCATAATCCCCAGGATTGAGAATTGCTAGGGGGAAATGGGCTGTTCCTTCCTGGGAGCCGATGAGGGGCAGGACTTCTGTATTCGGATCAACCGCAATACCATAACGCTCGGAATACCACTGGGCGACGGCTTCCCGAAATGTCTGGGTTCCATTGTGCAGTAAATAACCGTACGTACTAGGGTCATTCAGCGATCGCGCAATTTCGTCCAAAATCGTTTTATTCGTCGGTAAATCCGAAGATCCCAAGGAGAGATCGATAATCGTTTTTCCCGTGAGTTTTGCCTGGGTTTTTGTCCGGTCCATATCGGCAAAAACATTGGATTGTAAAGCCTGTAAACGTTGAGCAAATTGCATAATTTTTTATAATATTAGGATATTTTATATTTTCTCTCAGAATACGCGAAGGCAGGTCGTAGAGGCTCAAGGCTTAGGCCCACAAGTAGAAAATTTAACAACTGACACCAGTGACTCAAGAGAGTTAATGGCTATAAACCTTTCTATTATTGGATTATAAAAACAATAAGTAAAACAATCTGCTGAATGTGGAATAAAATATGATAATACTTATGAAGTTCTACCAAACCCGTGAGGCCGAAAATCAGAAACTCACATCTGAAAGCGTCCCCCGATCTGTCAAACTGTCATCCTTCCGTTAGAGAGAAATGTCTAGAAAAACTATTATCTCATGGAGACAAACCTTTTTCAAACATCATCGTACTAAGATGTTGAGTTTTTTTAAGATTGATTTTGATTCGGTTAGACTAAATTCTTGAATCTACAACCGTTTTGAAGTTAGGATGACTCTTAAACGTAGTAGAGATTCGTTTGTTAGGCTTCTAGGTAAAAATAATTGTATTAAATAAACAAGCTATTTAACCTTGTTATTATTAGCTATCTCATCAATAGTAAACTTCCTGAAAACAATTAATGCTATGATTAACTTCTTCGGACTAGAAATAAAAAATAACGAACTTACAGAAAATGGCACTGGTTCAGTCTAATTATTAGAATGAAATCCTTACAAGACAAGGACTTAAC
>QBMS01000092.1 GCA_003249095.1 Snowella sp. | reverse complement strand
CTTTAACACCGCCCCCCCCTAAATCCGATTTTTCGCGATCGCTGGCCGACCTAAAGCTGAAACTAGTCAATCAACTGGCCCAGGAACTCCGCTCTCCCTTGACCGCAGTGATCGGAATGTCCAGTGTTTTAAAAGGAGAAGTCTTTGGGACATTAACCCAAAAACAAAAAGACTATATGGAAATCATTCACCATAGTGGAGAGAATTTGAACGGGCTGGTGGAAGAAATATTGAAAATTGGCTCTATAGAAGAATATCCTACCGAATTAGCCTTAATGCCCGTCAATCTCGAAATGTTGACTCAAAAATGTCTCAACAGTCTATCCGCCATTGCCAAACAAAAGCGTCAAGAGATTCGACTATCCATTGACCCAGGTAAACGAGTATGGTTGTTAGATAAAGAAAAAGTTAAACAAGCCGTCTATTACCTCCTGATCAGCATCATTGAAGCTTCCGAGCCTGGAGGAGAAATTCGCATTCATATTTCCCATCGGACTCAAACCTTAAATATTTCCCTCTGGATGTATCACCCTTGGATTGGAGATGGTTTACCCCATGTTCATTTACAGCCTCCTGTGATGAGCGATCTAGACCGTATTTCCCATTCCCAGCCGTCTATCGAACTTCTCAAAGAAAGTCTGGAAACAGAAGACCCCAATGGAATGAGTAGGGATAGCGATCATCAGGCTTTAACGGTTGCGTCTTTAGAGGAGATTATCCATCAACTCACCCATTCCTCAGACTCAGGGGAAAAAAGACCCCACAATCTTTTGGGGCTATTGCTGGGATGTTATTTGGCAGATAGTCATAACGGAAAAGTGGTACTTCAGGGGAGTGCCGATTCAGGTTATCGCTATGTGTTGATGCTACCGAAAAGATCAGCCCTTGAAGCTTGATTGGATAATTATCCGTACCGTAGAGATTCCTGTTAATCTTAAAATGAGTTGTTGCCTTCATTGAAAAAACGGTTCTCACCTTTCGATGTCAATTTCTAGCCGCCCCTACAAAAGTCGTCTTTTTAATTTCGTCAATCGTCGATCGCTGCTATTCCGCGATCGCATCGGGGAAACCTTTCGCCATCTCAAAGTCGCGGCGGAGTGGGGAGCGCAACTATTGATTTCTCCCTTATATTGGATTTTTCAACCGAGGCATGGAGCGCGGGAAGGGTTAGGAACAGCCGCGTCTAATCAAGCCTTATCCCCCGCCGATACCTATTTATCCGATCCGCCTGTGGATCAACCCCTCGCAAAAATCTTGACCGCGATCGAACCCTGGTTTGAATTGCCCGACTCTTCCTGTCTTGCGACACCGTTCAACGACCTTAAGCCAGACCATTCCCCGCGAAAAAAAGAAATTGTCCTTTCCGCCCAGTTTTTTCAACAGATCCAGCAACAACTGGAAACCCCTGCTCCTTCTCAAAATTTAGCCCTACCTCCCGCGATCGCGCCCCAGAACCCAAATCCGCGTCCTTTGGAAAATCTGGTCAGCCAGATAAAAAATATCTTTGCCCCCACTCAGGATCTAGTGATTCGGGGGATTTCCTGCGTCATTGAAAATCGTCAATTAGTCCTGACCACCGCCGACAACGAGATTTTAGATGTCCTGTCCCTAGAGCAACAAACCCTTCTCAAACAATCCATTCGGGCAGAAATGGCGAATTATTGGTATGAAAGACGCTTGCAATGGTCAATCTCCCAAAAAATGCTTGGATTTATTCCGTTGGTGAATGAGCAAACGGAAAAAATCTTGCCCCCTGTTCAATTGCTCTGGCAAACATTACATTGGCTAGAATCCCAAAGTTTTCGTCCGAAATTACCCCAGTTAAATCAGTCTGCTTTGGTTCCTGCGACTTCTTTGGCCCCTGGAAGCAATGCAATCATCCAAAAATTAGACCAACGAGTTGCGGCCCTAGAAATTCAGGAAAATAAATTCGGTCAACAACTTTTTCAACAATTCAATCAGGGGTTACAGAGCGTCCGCCATTCTGCCGTCGTTGAATCTTCCCTTGAAAAAACGGGACAAATTATCCAAAAAATTGATTTTCCCCATCAATTAGATAAAATCAACGATTCTCCCCAACTCAACCAACTAAAACGCCTCAATGCCGAATTTTTAGAGCGCATTTCAGAAAAATTAACCCAAACGAATCTCGGCCACGCGCTCACGTCCCTTAAAAACCCAGAAAATCGATTAGCCACACCTAACGCCATTGAAGCCATTCCCCCCGATCCCTTTCAAATTCAAGTTTTGATCCAAGCCGCGATCGTCTACTTCTTTGGACAAAAATCGGCTCATGCCCATCTGTCAGGACAAAATGGTCAATCTTTGGTTAGCTCCACAGAAAGCATGGATGATCCCTGGCTCACCTGGGAAGATCTCTTTATCGACAGAAGCACCGAAGTGAATGTAGTCACCTCACCCGCAACAAACACTCGCTTACCCTTGGGAGGAACAGCCAAACGGATAGCACTTAAACCCAGTAAATCGGGCAGAAACCAGAAAAAATCCCGTAAAAACGCCAAAATTACGCGTTCAACACTTTCAACTTCTTCTAAACTCTCTTTAAGTACCTCAACTACCGCGCTTACGGAGACTCCAGTTTCCTCCCCGTTGGATACAATCCTTGAAGAAGCGATCGAAACAGCTTTAATGACAACCAACCCAAGGGAAACGGGTTTAGAAGCGGCTCCTGAGTGGATTGAAACAGAAGCCAGGGTAATGGGTTATCACAAGCATCCTTTAGAGCAGATTTTAGAATCTTTAGATATATTCGTACTGTGGCTGGAAGAAAATCTCAAAAAAATTTGGCATTGGCTACGAAACCGTTTAGCGAGTATTTGAGGTGATAAATTTATCTTAATGTTGTTCGAGGGCGAACGCAATTCGCCCCTACATATTGGTTTTAGAGTAGAGTAGGGGAGCAACGCTTGCGCCCAAAAGAAGCAATTCAACAACTGATACCATTGATTCAAGAAATTTATAAATTTAACTTTAAGGTGGGCAATTGAAACCCACCCTAACAAAATTTTAGCCTCCAATTTCAGGGGCTGTGAAAGCAATCTCCTTCCATTTAGAAGGTGAAGTGGTATTCGCTAAACTCGGTACTGAATTGCGTAAGAGTGCGGTCAATTTTTCCGTACTCGCATCATAAATCTGAGTCACTAACTTAGGATACAAACCAACCCCAATAATGGGAATTAATAAACAAGCAATAATGAAAACTTCGCGGGGTTCAGCATCAATTAAGGGATGTTTTTTAGTCAATTCGGTATTTTCTTGACCATAGAGAATTTCCCGTAACATCGAGAGGAGATAGATGGGGGTGAGAATAACACCGACTCCCATTAAGACAATGATAATTGAGCGAAATATGAGATTGTAAGCATCGCTAGTGGCAAAACCCACAAAAACCATTAATTCTGCCACAAAACCACTCATTCCAGGTAAGGCAAGAGACGCAAAGGAACAGACCGTCCACATGGCAAAAACTTTTTTCATCTTTTGCCCAATACCGCCCATTTCATCCAACATCAGGGTGTGGGTGCGGTCGTAGGTACAGCCCACCATAAAGAATAAACTAGCTCCGATCAGTCCGTGAGAAATCATTTGTAACATTGCACCACTGGTTCCTAAATCAGTAAAAGACGCTAAACCGATAAGGACAAAGCCCATGTGGGAAATGGAAGAATAGGCGATTTTTCGTTTGAGATTGCGCTGGGCAAAGGAGGTTAATGCGGCATAGATAATATTGACAACCCCTAAAATAACCAGGACGGGGGCAAAAATCGCATGGGCATCGGGTAACATTCCCGCATTCATCCGAAAGAGTGCGTATCCTCCCATTTTTAAGAGAATTCCCGCAAGTAACATATGGGCGGGGGCGGTGGCTTCTCCGTGAGCATCGGGCAACCAGGTATGCAGAGGGAAAATGGGCAGTTTTACGCCATAGGCTATCAGAAAACCTGCGTATAACAGTAATTGCAGATTAACAGGAAAGTTTTTCGCCGCGATCGCAGACATATCAAAGGTGGCCGTATCTCCATAAAAAGCCATCGTCAAGGCTCCAATGAGGATAAACAGGGAACCGCCTGCGGTGTAGAGAATAAACTTGGTCGCGGCATAGAGACGACGTTTTCCGCCCCAAATGGAGAGAATCAGGTAAACAGGAACCAATTCTAATTCCCAAACGAGGAAAAAGAGTAACATATCCTGTACTGCAAACACCGCAATCTGTCCGCCATACATGGCCAACATCAGAAAGTAAAAGAGTTTGGGTTTGAGGGTGACAGGCCAGGCCGCCATCGTTGCCAGTGTGGTAATAAATCCTGTGAGAATAACCAGGGGCATGGACAGTCCATCGACTCCGACTGACCACTTCAGATCAATTTGAGGCAACCAGGTATAGCTCTCGACCAATTGTAAATCGGGATTGCTCAGGTCGTAGTTGGTATAGAAAGCGTAAATCAGAAAAACAAAATTGATAAGTCCAACAATCAGGGCGTACCATCTAACGGTTTTACCGTCCTTATCAGGAATGAGGGGAATAAAGAGAGCCGCCACAATGGGGAAAAGAATGATGATAGTCAGCCAAGGCAAATTTGTGATGTCCATAGAGTATTCTGTAAGCGTAAATTCAAGTATAAAACGCGATCTACTGGAGGATATAGGCAGTAATGATTAGAAAGCACCTATACTGAGTCATAACAATGCACGATAAGCGGCATGATACTTTACAGAAATAATCTAGCAGTCTTTATCAAGAGAAGCCATAGAGAAAATGTTAAATTTCATGTCAATTAGATAGCAAGCTGTCACAAATTTAGATTGCATAATGGTTTTCTTGAAAGTCTTGTAACAACGGGCTTAAGAGCCTTGGCTGTCTGTATTTTAGATAATTGACAGCTTATGAACTCAAAAATTTACATTTTAATCTTCCATCTATTCTGGAGATATCTGCCTCTCTACTCCTAGTATCAAGCAATGATTTTTGCTTTTTTTTAACTTAATTTTAATCATTTTTTATAAGTTTAGTAAGATCATCAAAAAAGTTTAGTAATTACTTAAATAAATCACTAAAATAACAACTGATTTGGGGTTCACGATTTAGATTATCATTAAAATCTCAGATTCGCTATAATCAAAAAATACTAAATTAGTTTTCACAAATCATAGAAAATAAATTATGTCTGTGACAAAGACTATTTCGGCAATTACTAACGATTGGGAAGAACTGCGTCGGGGATTTTTTAAGCTTGCCACGATTAATATTCTTTCTAATTTGATGGTTCCCTTGTCAGGGTTTATTAATATTGCTTTTTTGGGGCATTTAACGGAAGTTAATTACCTCGCGGGTGTAACCCTCGCCACTATTTTATTTAACTATCTTTATCGTACCCTGGGCTTTTTACGCATGAGTACCACAGGAGTTACGGCCCAGGCAGTGGGACGCAATGATCCAGAGGCAACGCTTTTGGTCGGTCTACGCAATGGGATTTTTGCTTTATTTTTGGGGGTTCTCCTGCTTTTTTTGCAATATCCCATCCAAAATCTCGGATTCGCCCTTCTTAGTGCCACTCCAGAAGTCAAAGCCGCAGGACAAGCCTATTACGATGCCCGAATTTGGGCCTTACCTGCAACCCTAATTAATTTTGTGATTGTGGGTTGGTTTTTAGGACGGACTCAAAGTAATAAGGTTTTATGGTTATCGATTATCGGGAATGGGATCAATATTATTTTTGATTACTATTTCATTATTCGATTAGGTTGGGAAAGTCGAGGGGCTGGTATCGCGACAGCTTTGAGTCAATATTCCATGTTATTGGTAGGAATTATTTTATTAATTAAGGAAATTAATTGGAAAGAAATTCAAGCAGTGGCTCATCAAATTTTTGAAACCTCTGCATTACTCGAAATATTAACGTTAAATCGTGATATCTTTATTCGGACGTTAGCTTTTTTAACCACTTTTTCTTTATTTATTAATTTTAGTTCGGCGATCGATACTTCTGTGTTAGCTGAAAATGCCTTGATGCTACAGGTGATTACCTTAACGGTTTATTTAATTGATGGGCTGGCTTTTGCAACGGAAAGTTTGGTTGGTATTTTAAAAGGAAAAGATTCTCAGGAGGAACTCTTAGCCATTCTTAAAGTTGCAACCCAAACGAGTTTAATTCTCGGTTTAGGCATCGCAACGGCCTTTGTTCTCTTTCCCGATCGCCTCTTTGGATTGTTAACTAATCATGATGAAATTTTAGAGAGTCTGAGATTTTATGTTCCTTGGTTACTACCTGTCCTGGGATTTGGGGCGATCGCCTTTATGTTAGACGGCTATTTTTTAGGTTTAGCAGAAGGGGTTATTCTTCGTAATACGGCTTTATTTGCTACGCTGATCGGCTTTTTACCGTTAGGAATCTGGGCTTGGAAATTAAAAAATCCGAGTTTATTGTGGTTAGCATTAACCCTATTTATGATTATTCGCGTTATCGGTCTAGGCATTCAAGTGCCAAGAACGCTAAGGGAAAATTTTCAAAGTAAAGAAGCTTAAATAAAATTGCTAAAAGACATAAATTTTATAATGCTGTAACAGAAGCCTTTCGTATTACTTACTTAGAATTGTTATTCCTAGAACCAAAATAAAAACCCAATGCAGATCCAATTAACCCTGTCTGGGATGTAATAATCAAAGTAATTAAATCTTTTACTAAAATACTTGTTTTGTCTAGATTTTCTGCTTTCTTTTCATCTATATTAACTGAAAGAATTACCAATGAAATAAACAAAGCAAAGCTACCGCCAATAGTTAGAGCAAATATATTTATCAAGAATCTTGCAAGCTGGGAACGAGTCTGCTCTTGCTGTTCTTCAACCGTTTTGTTTGTATTTTTCGTAGTAGGAGTTACATCTACAATTGAAGGGCTTTCATCAAGATTATTTGTAGTGGGAGTCACATCTGAAATTGAAGAAATTTCATCAACGTTTTGATCTTTATCCTTAAAAAAAGGAAGTTCTGTAGAAAGAGATAATTCTGATAATTCAGGCGAAATGGGATTTTCTTCAGGATTTACAGGCATAATAGAACTTAGGGCTTACTTAAGAAGAATCTCTCCAACTGATTTGTCTGGACGTTGAACAAAAAGTTTTCCCCCCTGATTCGTTGTCGTATCATAGATATAGGCTGCGGTGGCAACCGCTTTTTTTAAGGCAACTTCGGGCGTAATTCCTTGAGTTTTTGCAAGCCATCTTAGAAGATTTATCACTTCTGGATCTTCAACTGTAATTGCTGGCTGACCCACTGATTGAGAACTCGGTTCTTGGGAAATACTGACGATATGTTGTCTAGACAGATCTCCCTTAAGTTGATTAAGTATTGCTTGCTTTACAGGAATCATAGAATTTTGATTTTACATTTTTGCATTGAGTTTTTTTAATAATAACGCTATTCCTTCAAAGTGAATGGATTTTTGGATTAATTTTTTAGATGGCAGAGTTGTCAAAGTAAGATTGAAAGTTGAGCAAACCGCCTCGCTGATCGAGTATCTTAAAAAAGGTGCGACTCTTCTTCATACCAGCTTTAATCCTAACTTAAACCTTGATTCAAACTGAAACCTTAGCCCTCCTCGAATGGGAACGCCTCTGTCAACATCTCTCTACTTTTGCTGAGACAAAATTGGGTGCGATCGCGGCCAACCAACTTTTACCCCCTGATACCCAAGCCGCAAGTCTCGAATTATTGAGTCAAACCCAAGAAATTGAACAAATCGAGCAAAGTCTAGATGCGGGTTGGAAATTTACGGGCATTACCGATATTCGAGAGGGATTAGCCCGTGCCGAATTGGGGGGAATGCTGGCGGGGCAAGAATTACTCAATCTAGCGACAACTCTGGCGGGGATGAGACGCTTACGGCGGGTGATTGATAGTAAGGAAAATTTGCCCGTTTTGACGGCACTAGTGGCTGATGTCCGCACCTATCCCGAATTAGAGCAGGAAATTCATCATTGCATTGATGAAGATGGTAAAGTTGCTGAACGAGCCAGTCCCAAATTAGGAGAAATTCGTCAGCGACTCAAGGAAATTCGCGGGCGCATTTATCAGAAACTACAAAGTATTTTGCAACGTCAGGGGGGAGCCGTCCAAGAAGCAGTGATTACTCAACGGGGTGATCGCTTTGTGATTCCCGTTAAAACTCCGCAGAAAGACCAAATTCCTGGCATTATTCACGATAGTTCCAGTAGTGGGGCGACTATTTATGTAGAACCCCAGGCGATCGTGGAATGGGGCAATAAACTCCGCCAGTGTCGCCGTCAGGAGCAAACCGAAGAAGAAATTATTCTCAGGGGTTTAACGGCAAAAGTTGCCGAGATTCACGAAGATTTAGCCCATTTACTGACTGTCGCAACTAGTTTAGATTTAGCAACAGCCCGATTGCGCTATAGTCTCTGGTTGGGGGGAAATTCGCCTAAATTTGTTGATTTTAGTGAAAAAGAGCCAATTATATTGCGACAACTGCGTCATCCCCTTTTGGTCTGGCAGCAAAAGCAAGAACAGGGCATGGAAGTTGTGCCAATTACGGTACAAATTGATCCTAAAATTCGAGTCGTTGCTATTACGGGGCCAAATACGGGCGGAAAAACCGTTACGCTCAAAACCCTGGGACTCGCGGCCCTGATGGCCAAAGTGGGGTTATATATTCCCGCTAAAGCTCCTATTGAAATTCCTTGGTTTGAGCAAATATTAGCTGATATTGGGGATGAGCAGTCTTTAGAGCAAAGTTTATCTACTTTTTCAGGACATATTCGCCGTATCACCCGCATTATTGAGGCTTTAAATTCTCCTGCCTTATTTTCTAATTCCCTAGTGTTATTGGATGAAGTGGGCGCAGGAACCGATCCTGTTGAAGGCAGTGCGTTAGCGATCGCGCTTTTAACTTATTTAGCCGATCATGCCCTTTTAACGATGGCGACGACCCACTATGGTGAATTGAAAGCTCTGAAATATCAGGATGAACGGTTTGAAAATGCCTCCGTTGAATTCGATGATCAGACCCTATCCCCGACCTATCGATTATTGTGGGGAATTCCAGGTCGTTCTAATGCTTTGACTATTGCCCAACGCTTGGGTTTACCGCCAGAAATTGTGGAAACGGCGAAAACTCGTATGGGCGGATTGTCTGAGGATATTAATCAGGTAATTGCGGGATTGGAGTTGCAACGTCGTGAACAGGAACGTAAAGCCAAGGAAGCCCAACAATTACTCCAGCAAACCGAGCAATTTTACAACGAGGTGTCGGAAAAAGCCTCTTCTCTCCACAGCAGAGAACGGGATTTGCGCCAATATCAGGAACAGGAAATCCAAAAGGCGATCGCAGAGGCACGGGCAGAAATTGCTAAGGTGATCCGTGAGTTGCAACGGGAAAAGCCGACGGCCCAACAAGCTCAACACGCGACCGAAATATTGAAACGGATTCAAGAAAGGGAGTTCGCCAAACATCCGATTAAGGCGATCGCCTATCAACCGCAGATCGGAGAAAAAATCAAAATTCCCAGTTTAGGTCAAACCGCCGAAGTTCTCAATTTTTCCGAATCGGCGGGGGAAGTGACGGTTAAATTTGGCTTAATGAAAATGACAGTCGCGGTGACAGAAATTGAGTCCCTAGATGGCAAAAAAGTCGAAGTTCCCGTTGCTAAGACCCCTAAAGTTGTGACTCCCCCTCCTCCTCCTGAACCTAAAATCCCTGTGTTGATCAGGACTTCTCAGAATACGATTGATCTAAGGGGCGATCGCGTGGAAGCGGCGGAATCCAAGTTAGAAAAAGCCATTAATCAAGCAACGGAATCAGGAATGCTCTGGATTATTCACGGTAAAGGAACGGGAAAATTGCGATCGGGTGTTCATGATTTTTTAAGTCACCATCCCCAGGTTGATCGCTTTGAGTTGGCTCCACAGAACGAAGGGGGTTCGGGCGTTACCTTGGCCTATCTCAAATAAATGCGATCGCCCAACTAAGCCGCAGAGGCATAGGAAACCCCATCCAACACCGATTCATAGTAAGTGACTAATTGCTGAGTTGCTGCGTTCCAACCCCATTTCTCTGCTTCTTGGCGGGCATTTTGGCGCAATAAATCTCGTTCTGCTTGGACTGCTAACAATTTTTGAGTGGCAATGACTGCCCCGTGAGCATTCACTGGATCAAAGAGATAACCATTCACCCCATCGGTGACAATATCAGGAATTCCTCCCGATCGCGCCGCTACCACAGGACAGCCCGCCGCCATTGCTTCTAATAACACTAAGCCCAAGGTTTCGGTTCGAGACGGAAAGATAAACGCATCGGAAGACGCAAAAGCCGCCGCTAATTCTAATCCGTGTAAATAACCAACAAAATGGGTATTGGTTCCCGCAAAATGGGTTTCCATTGCTTCTCGGTGGGGGCCATCTCCCACGATCGCCAAACGAGCATGGGGAATCGCTTCTAACACAGGTCTAATTTCATCGATTTGTTTCTCGGCTGAAACTCGTCCGACATAGAGCAATAAAGGCGCATCAGGATTACCCTGGGAAAGTCGCGATCGCATTTTTGAGCAAACTAGATGGGGTTGAAACATATCCGTATCGACACCCCGTTGCCAGAGATCAACCCGTTCAATGCCGTGATCTACCAAGGTTTCGACCATTGCCGTCGAAGTACAAAGATTTAATTGGGCTTGATTATGGCCCAGTTTTAACAATTCCCACAACAAACCTTCCAATGCACCTAGCCCGTAATGCTGTAAATACTGGGGCAAATGGGTGTGATAGGAGGCAACTAGGGGGATATTGAGAGTTTTAGCGTAATAAATTCCCCCTAACCCTAAAACGGCGGGATTAACCACATGAATTAAATCAGGCTTAAACTTTTCTAAAACCAGTTTCAGAGACGGTCGAGGAATAGCTAATTTCAATTCAGGATAAAGGGGCAGAGGAATGCCCGATACCCCATACACCTTTGCTCCCTTGTATTCCTTGATTCCCCCATCGGGAGAAATCACCAAAACCTGATGTCCCTCCCGTTGTAGATGTTCAACCGTATGCTTTAAACGGGTAACAATACCGTCGATTTTCGGTAAAAAAGTTTCAGTAAAAAGAGCAATTCTCATGCTGAGTTAATGGATGATTAAATTATCTGCGCCAAGATACTTTGGGTAAAATTTGCTGATAATCCACGCGGTCTTGATACTTTTTAGCAAAGTTCAAAAGAGAATCTAGCAGGGAATCGGACAAGAAATGGGGTTGGAGTCCCAAATCAAGCAAGTTCGTATTTTTAGCGTTGAAATAGTGTTCTTCTAATTCAATTCTGGGATTTTCTAAATGATCAATTTCGACCTTTAAGCCCAGGGTACTACCCGCTTTTTGTACCATTGTTGCCAAATCTCCAATACTAAAGAGTTCGGTAAATTGGTTAAAGACTCGGAATTTTCCTGCTTCGGCGGGATTGGCGATCGCGAGTTCAATACAGCGCACCGTATCCCGAATATCCAAGAAACCGCGAGTTTGGCCGCCCTTCCCATAGACCGTGAGGGGATGACCGATCGCTGCTTGAATACAAAACCGATTAAGAGCCGTCCCAAAAACACCATCGTAGTCCAGACGATTAATCAGCATTTCATCCATGCCCGTTTCGTCAGTCAGTACCCCGTAAACCACCCCTTGATTGAGGTCAGTGGCGCGGAGTCCCCACATTTTGCAGGCAAAGTGAATATTGTGGCTATCGTGGACTTTACTGAGGTGATAAAAACTGCCAGGTTGCTTGGGGTAGGGCAGGGTATCTTTGCGCCCGTTATGCTCGATGGTGATGTAGCCTTCTTCAATATCAATATTGGGCGTACCGTACTCACCCATCGTTCCCAATTTGACGAGATGACTATCGGGGAAATCCTCTTTCATTGCGTAGAGAAGATTCAGGTTACCCACCACGTTATTGACTTGGGTTAGTACCGCGTGTTCTCGGTCAATCATAGAAAAAGGAGCCGACCGTTGTTCGCCAAAGTGAACAATACTATCGGGCTGGAATTGCCGCATGGATTGGCTCAGAAAAGCATAATCCGTGATATCGCCAATAAATAGATCAATGGATTTACCCGTTAAATCTTTCCAGCGTTGAATCCGTTGCTGGATCGAGGCAATGGGAGTCAGGGTATCAGCCCCCAACTGGGAATCCCAGAAACGACGCACCAAACTGTCTAAAATCCCGACTTCATGACCTTTTTGGGAAAGGTGGAGCGCAGTTGCCCAACCACAATAGCCATCGCCACCAATAACCAGAACTCGCATACTAAACTCTATAAATTTTTGTCACTGACATTACAATAATTTATCAGGTCTGGGGACTCTCGGTAACATTGATGACCATCTTTATTTTGAGAGTCGGTTCCATGCGTTGAATTTCGTTAATGAGCCGTTAATGGCTAATTAAGGAGATGTTAAGGCAGAATCGCGATCGCAATGTTGCCCACTGCTTCAATGTTCAGGCGACCCATCGACAAAAAGAGTGTCATTTTGTTTGTAGTCTTCCTGTAGAATCGATTTCGCGATCGCTGTCTCAACCCTTATTAAAAAGCGATCACAATTAATAAAATTCATAAAAAGCCAAAAGTTTTTAGAGAGAAGCCTGATCAGGAATTACTGTAATCTTCATTCCAACTGTTTTGAGTATTTTATCAATCGTTGATAAATGAGGATTACCTTGCTCAGATAGAGTTTTATAAAGGCTTTCTCGCCCTAGTCCAGTTTCCTTGGCGACTGTTGTTAATCCTTTTTGATGTTGTACAATTTGTCTGAGAGCAACTAGAAAAAGTGGAATACCTCCTTCTTCTAAAGCATCTTGAAGATAGTCAGAAGCAAATTCAGGATTATTGAGTTCTTCTATAATAAATTCATCAAAGTTTTTCAAAATCGTCATTTTTAATCTCCTGCCAAAGTAGTTTAGATTGGGCAATATCTTTTGATTGAGAACTTTTGTTTCCACCGATAAGAAGAATAACGAAAAGCTCTCCCTTTTTTGCAAAATAGACTCTGTAGCCTGGCCCAAAATGAATTCTCAGTTCATAAATTTCTTTACCAACTGATTTGTAATCACCAAAGTTACCTAATTTTAATCGTTGAATCCGCAGAGTAATTTTTCTACGGCTACGAATATCAACAATGCTACGCAACCATTTTTCAAATTCTTCGGTTGTAATAATTTGAATTTCTTGCATAGCGATTGTTTTTCCCTAATCACCTTAAGTGGTACTTTATTTACTGTATCTCAAGGGATACAAGATGACAAGGGTAAACAAAAACCGATTTTTTGACCATTCAGTCCAAACGAAGATCAATAAGGCTTAGAGTTTTAACAATTGCGATTACAAACTTACGGGAAAACTCGATAAATTTCTCGACGGTGGGCTACCCTCTGACAGATAATTTGTTGATTTTTAGAATCAAATGTCATGCCAATTCTATAATCGCCAACTCGAATTTTGTATTTGTCATTGTATCCTTTCATTTTACTAATATAGCCCAGGGCAAAAGGATTGTCTGATTTGAGTTCTTCAAACACAATAACTTCTACCCGACTCTGAACACTTTCAGGTAGAGCGGCTAACTCCTTCAAAAATCGTTTAGTGTACTTAATTTCCCACATTTTGTGATTTTAAAGACTGATAATAGGAGTAAGCTATATCTCCAGAGAGTTGTTCATCATTTTCAACTTCTTCCATCAATTTTGCTAATCCAAAATCTTCTAAAATTTCTTCGATTTGGTTGTAAACGGCAATAGGAATTTGAACCGCTAAGGGCTTTTGTTCTTCATCTAAAACGTAGTGCTTAGGGATTGGAAGCATTTGTATAATCTCAACTATTGTTTTAAGTTAACTTAAATTATTATTATAAAGCTGTTCAAAATAACTAACTGATTGTAACATATCTCGCTAAAATCTAAATCTAATAAAACATTCGTATCAAATAAGACCTTCATTACTTTTGCAAAAGCCTTGCTTCTAAGAGGGATTGAACCTCTTCATCCGTAGGTGCAGGCGCATCAGTCTTCGCAATGCCCACTAAACTTGACGCGATACCTTTATGTTGGATCGCCAATGAAGGTTTTGAGCGCAGGGATTTCATTAAGATATTAATTAATTCCCAACGATCATCTTCCGAAAGTGTTAATACTTGTTCGTGAAGTTTTTGAAAAGTCATACTGTTTAAGCCATAGGATAAACTTACATAGGATTGTAACAAATTGTCTTATGTCACCTCAAGCGATAATGATGATATTCCACTGAAACTTAGCGATCGCAGTCTCAATTTTCATTAAAACGCGATCGCCTGAGAAGTATTTGACAAGATTTTTCAGATGAAAATGCCTAAGATGTTTTCGAGGGGATGATTTTTCAAATTATGGTCAGTTCACAAAAACAATTTTTTGAACTAATTGACGAGATATTACAAAATTTTACATTTTTGACTGTTTTAGAGTAGTTCATGTTACGCTCACATGAATTAACCATCACTCACATACTGTTTATGGATGAAGGTCAGGTGATAAAAAAGGAACTGCAAGAGCGGTTCGGTAACTTTAATGCGGCTCGTAATGCTTACAAAGAGACTTATGGCATTACGGCTGGAGGTTGGGATACGTTAGTCGCTAAGGTACAAAATTTATCAATCCCTATCCCTATCAAGGAGCGCGTTCAAACGTTAGAGGGGACGGTCAAAGTTCTGTCTGAGACATTACAGCAATTGGAGGCGAAGGTAACTACTAAATCAGAAGCCGAATGCCCGATGTCAAACCATGTCAATTTTCTGTCTGAGACGTTACAGCGATTAGAGGAGAGTATCAACGTTTTGTCTGAGACATTACGACAATCGCTTGATCGGGGTGAAATCATTCAAAAATCAGAAAAGCCCGTTAAAAAAATCTCTTCCTATGAAGAATTTAAGGAGGTAGTTCTTGAAGTCTATGAGCGATTGAACTATGACTATAATTACAACTCATTTGTCCCGATCTATGTGATTCGTCGGGATATTGGGGAAAGAGTTACACGATCGCAGTTTAAGGAATGGATGCTCAAAATTAGGTTAGAAAGAATTTTAAGTTTCTACATCTGTGATAACAGAACTTTAACACAAGAAGAAATACAGGATTCTATTTATGATGATAACTTAGGAACTCAATATTTCTTTACTCAAAAAAATTAACTTTATTAGAACTAGTTTCATGCCATCTAACAATCCTTTTCAAAAACCTGGAATTAGCGGTTCAATCTTTTGCGAAGGCATTAACACTGAGCCGCTAAAAGTCATCCTAGATACTTATTTTAATCCTGAATTTAAATCTGTAGTTTCGATTGCTATTAGTGGGGAAACGGGTACAGGGAAAACGACTTTATTAAATACAGTTAAGTGTGAAGTTGAACACAACAGTAATGGATTTTTTGCTGGTATAGATGGCTATCAAATTACTCGTATTGAAGATATAGTCTATTATGTTCTTGGAGTATTTGTAAAAGAGTTGACGAGAGAGAGCCCATCAGGGGTATCTTTTATACAGCAATTAGCGACCAATATTGTTAATGAAAGCTTGAGTTTATCCAATCAAGTTACTCAATATGAGGCAAAACAAATAATCAGCAGATTTGATTATTTTGCTCGTAATGAAGACTTTGTTGAAAACAAGATAAAAGTTTATCAACAACATCATCCTGAGTTTAATATTTCGTCTAATTTACTTAGAGCTATTCTATGGACATTATCAGCAGAAACATCTAGTCAAACCAATGATAATTCTTATTTGTGTGCTAGTGCTATTGCATGGCTAAAAGGAGAACCGATCAATGAAGCCAAGATCATGAAAATCCCTCCTCAATTTAGCATTATCAACAATAACAAAAAAGAAGCCTTTGATGCTTTATGTGAATTGTTACGCATTGTATCTGAATATTATTCAGTAGTTCTTGCATTTGATGAACTGGAGGCTATGCCACCCAACGATTTTGGACTACCATTTTGGGTGAATTTTTCTGGGCTTATTAGCAATTTACATAATTATTTGCCTAATATTGTTCGGAAAAATAAAGTGATATTGATAACGTCTTGGCTAGAAACTTCATGGCAAACTCTAGTAGCATCTCTATCTAGGACTGGTAATACAGAGCTATCTATGACCAGTGTTAATAAGTCACATATTTTTAAACTATGCTCTCTACCATCTCTTAATGAAAAGCCATTAAAACTAATTGGTGTCTTATCTAAAGATGAAGGCTTAAACTTAGTTGCTTGTTGGCTTAAAGAGTTAAAAGGAAATTCTTCTCAGAATCCGTATGAGCCTTTTAAACAGTCTAGAATTGAGGCTTTTTTGAATAGTGGCCCCACACCTCGAAAACTTTGGAATTGGTGTGCGGGAGAATGGCTCGAAGTGACAGAAACAACAAATTCTACTTTGCAGGAAATTTTCAACACGTATCAAAGTCAAGCAGATGATAGCCTTTTCAAAAATGATAATCGTATTGCTGATTTATTAGAGCTTAGTTTTAATTTTGTCAAGGGGAAACTTATCGAAAATGTGATAGTTCATCAAATTCAGAAAATGCCCAAACCTAAATCTGCGAAATTCCAGCTTCTGCTCGAAGGTATCGAAAATGGCAAAATCATCAGGATTGGTATTGGTGTTTGCCAAGGTCATGCCGCAACAGTAGGAGCAATGGTCAAACAATTACTTGATCCTGATGGAAGATATAGCTTAACTCGTGGTTGTTTTATTCGCTCTAAGCAGCTAAAACTTAAGCCCCACATTATGGCTTTTCAAAACATTCAGCAGTTAGTTAATATTCAAGGTGGTAAAGATATTGATTTGATTGATCATCAATTATTTGAACTAGATGCCCTTTTTCAATCTCTCAACTTTTTCAATAAAAATGGTATTCTTTTAACGCCACAAGACGAAGAATTTAAACGCAAAATTTTAACTCAAAGTGGACTCATTAAAGAAATCTTAAGTTCGCCTAAACCAAAGTAAATGATTACTCTTTTTACTGTTTTAAAACTTTTGCCCAATGACTGCCAAGCTCTAGTTACGGGACAAAAAACAATTCTTTTATGCCGACCTTATCACATTGATCAATATCATGTTATTGTTCCCAACGATAGCAAAGAGTTTACGGCCAACTACTTTCTTAAGATTGTCGATAACTATCCTATCAAAGACGATCAATCAAGACAAAGAATTATCCAACATCTCAATATCACGGCTCTCCTGAATAAAAAGTGATAATCAAAACTTATCA
This sequence comes from Snowella sp., assembly GCA_003249095.1. Lineage (GTDB taxonomy): Bacteria > Cyanobacteriota > Cyanobacteriia > Cyanobacteriales > Microcystaceae > Snowella. Next base: position 17 of record QBMS01000092.1, on the reverse strand, counting down.
TGAAAAGCAAGCTAAAA
>QBMS01000091.1 GCA_003249095.1 Snowella sp. | reverse complement strand
TGATTGGTTCCAACATTGTGGTCTCTACTTTGAGCCTTTGAGATAGCTTTTTCGTGGTGTGTTTGATCGGAAATTGCTGTAATCTAAATATTTGGAGGATTAGGATTGACTACGGCTGCACAATATGAAAATAAGATTAAATCATTTCAATGGGATGATCTGCAATTACTATGGAATAACATTGAAGCACGCCATACCCCAGAATGGGATTCAGGTAAAGCTTTTGAATATATGATTTTACGGGCATTTGAGTTAGATGGAGCAGAAGTAAAATGGCCTTATGAAGCAAAGCTTTGGGGAGAAGAAGTTGTTGAGCAAATTGATGGTGCTATTTATTACTCTGGTCTATCTTGTTTGGTTGAAAGTAAAGATTTGGTAGATAATGTTGATGTTGTCCCAATGGCAAAACTTCGGAATCAACTCTTACGTCGTCCTGCGAGTACAATTGGAGTAGTCTTTAGTCGAAAAGGCTTTACTAATCCAGCTATTCGTCTTTCCTATTTTTTCTTTCCCCAAACAATTCTTCTGTGGAATGGGATAGAAATTAAATATGCTTTAGAAAAAAAGAGGATCTGCGAGTTATTAATCTTAAAATATCGTTGGTGTGCGGAGCATGGATTACCAGATTATGACGTTAGAGTGGGAGATATTCCATGATTGCTTATATTGTTTGTGAAGGAAGTACCGATGTAAAACTACTGCAACGGATTCTTCCAGAAGAATTATTAAAAGATGTCGAAATTGTTCCAGCTGGAGGATTATTTGCTATCAAGTCGCTTGCTCGTTCTTTAGTTGTTAGTAGACAAGTTCCAGTTGCAATCGTCGCTGACGCAGATACGGTAGACTCTAATGTCATTCAAGAACGTATCAGCAGTATTGAAGAAATGGTTCAAAGTGTTGCTATCCATACGCCTGTTAAAGTAATTCTTGCTGTACCTTCAATAGAAATTATTTTTTTTGAAGATATTAGATTATTATCTCATTTATTGGAATATGACCCCTCGCAAGCTCAGGAAATGATGAATTTAGCCAAATCTCAACCTGATAAAGCTATAGGCAAATTTCTTGATCGATCCCACGAATATTCAAAAAGAAATGGGCTAATTAATCAACTAACTAATGATGATCTAGAAATTTTACGTAAAGTTCCATTTATGCAAGAAATTATTTATTTTCTTCAGTCTGTACAAGAAACCGCAAAAGTGTAATTTGGAACGCTCGCCTGAAGAAATTCGAGGAATTTTAGTTGTTCGCTCTACTGCAATTGAATATCTGATCGCCGTTCGTTGGGATAACAGAATTTTAAAAATGCGATCGCTATGGAAATGGGGAAGGTTGCGATCGCTCAATTGAATTAAACTATCTAAATTGAGAGCTAAGGGAATTGACTTTTTTATCAGTTAAAAACTAGCCAACAAAAAAGCTAGGTTCGATAAACTGAATCATCATAAACCTAGCTGAAATTTAAAATATTTAGAGAGTTTGCGGTGTTTAACCTAGTCTTGCAACTGGGGAATAAACCGTTCTTTTTCGGGAACTTCTGCATATTCAGCCACAATTCCTCGGAACTCTTCACCGTCAATGGTTTCTTTTTCAATTAAAAGATCCACTAAGCGATCCACTACTTCCCGTTGTTCACGGACGATTTGCCGCGCAATCTGATGACCTTGTTCCGCCAGCGATCGCACACTTACATCAATCCGAGCCGCAACAGTTTCAGAATACTCAGAACGATTCATCAAACCGCCACCGAGAAATACTTCACCGCCAGAACTTTCGAGGGAAAGGGGGCCGAGGTCACTCATCCCAAAACGAGTTACCATCTGACGGGCCATTTCCGTGACTTGCTGTAAATCGCCACCCGCGCCTGTGGTCACTTCGTCATAACCAAAAACTTCTTCTTCGGCCGCTCGTCCACCCATTGCACCAGCAATACGGGCCATCAGTTGGGCTTTAGTGGTTAATCCCTGTTCTTCGTCGGGAGTAAACCAAGTTAAGCCCTGGGCTTGACCGCGTGGAATGAGGGTGACTTTTTGGACGGGATCATGATCTTTGAGTAACGTACCAACGATCGCGTGACCGACTTCATGGTAGGCAATCAAACGTTTGCTCTTGCTATCAACGAGGGGCGTACCTTCCATCCCTGCAACGACCCGATCAACGGCATCGTCAATTTCTAGGAGGGTAATGGCTTCTTTGCGACGACGAGCGGTGAGAATAGCGGCTTCATTTAAGAGATTGGCTAAATCTGCACCACTAAAACCAGGAGTCCGACGGGCGATCGCTTCTAAAGAAACACTAGGAGAAAGCTTTTTATTGCGGGCATGAACATTGAGAATTTCTTGACGACCCTTGAAATCAGGGGCATCGACCATTACCTGGCGGTCAAAACGACCTGGACGCATGAGGGCAGAATCCAAGACATCGGGGCGGTTAGTGGCGGCGATAATAATAATCCCCGTATTTCCTTCAAAACCATCCATTTCTGTGAGTAATTGGTTTAAAGTCTGTTCCCGTTCATCATTACCGCCACCGATACCTGCTCCCCGTTGACGACCGACCGCATCGATTTCATCAATAAAGATCAAGCAAGGCGCGTTTTCCTTGGCTTTTTTAAATAAATCCCGCACACGAGATGCACCCACCCCGACAAACATTTCTACAAATTCTGAACCCGAAATACTGAAGAAGGGAACTCCCGCTTCTCCCGCGATCGCTTTAGCTAAGAGGGTTTTTCCTGTTCCAGGTGCGCCGACTAACAAAACCCCTTTGGGAATTTTCGCGCCAACTGCGGTAAAGCGTTCAGGTTGCTTAAGGAAAGTGACGACTTCCTGAAGTTCTTCTTTTGCTTCGTCAATGCCTGCCACATCATCAAACATAATGTCGGTTTTGGCTTCCATTTGGAAACGGGCTTTGGATTTGCCGAAGTTCATTGCTTGACCTGGGCCACCTGGTAAGTTGTTGGAGCGACGGAATAAAAAGAATAGAGAACCGATTAATAGAACAGGAAAAATCAGATTTCCTAAGAAACCCCAGACCATGCCATCATTACGGACGGGATGAGAATCGAGAATAACGTTGGAATTCCGCAATTGAGTAATCAAATCGGGAGCATTGGAAGGTAAATCGACCCGTGAACGAATGAGGCGATTTTCTAAATCTGCGTCACTGACTTGTACGATCGCGGTTCTACCCCCGTCATATAAGTCCACACTAACGATGCGATCGGCATTGAGATATTCTAAAAACCGCCCGTAGGTCATGCGAGTATTGGCGGTGTTACTGCCCGCATTATTAGCGGCATTACCCACTGTTCCTTGCCACAGGAAGAAACCGACAACTAAGGCGGGTAGCAACCAGAGGGCAACTGTTTTCCAAGAAAGTTTCATGATTTTATCTAATGTTAGGTCGAATAAGGATTAAGTAGCTTGTATAGCTTGGATTGACGGCACGGAGGCTGTTTCTCCAATTTTAAGAAATTTTGCTAAGACAACGAGGTGGGTTTGTCAAGGTTGTTAGCATACCTACAGTCTAACAGGAAACATATCTTAATCAAATTTAACTTAATTCTCAGAAAGAGTTCAACTGTCTGCAAAGACAAAAATAAGTGAGCTATGGGCGCAAGCCTTACCTCTCTCTACCCAGTCGAAGTCTATCATTGCGTGTTTATTCCGTAAGTGCCATCTTAAAATAAATGTTTAAAATCCTTGTAACCCACGTTCCGCAGGTGTCAAAGAACTTTTAAACAATTTTAAAATCCTTACAGAACAAGGGTTGTGCGAATCACTGTCTTATCCATGGGCTTATGTCAAACCGAAAAATAGGCTTATCGTGATAGTGAATCCAGCAGGTATCTTTTTCTGATGACGAATGCTCTCATTTTGTTTGATGAAAAAATTAACAGTAGAGAGAAATATTTTTAGCTGAAAAGTCTTCAAAGCTTTATCACATAGGAAACGCAGCTTTGTTCAGAAGTATTACTGACTCAACAAACTAATCTACGGAAAGAAAAAGTAGTACGAACGTATTATCTCGTTCCTTGAGTCAAGCTGCGGAATGTGGACTAGTAAAGCTGTAGATAATACCCATATTTACGCCCTCTCTCAAGTTTATGAAGGTTTATTATTAAAAATGGGTGAAAAAGGCAACGATGGCGGACAATTTTTTACTCCTCGTGTTGTTGTTTGGGCAATGATTCAAGCCATCAATCCCAAGATCGACGAAACCATCTATGACGCAGGTTGTGGAACAGGCGGATTTTTAGGAGCTTCCCCTAATTCGCTATATTGATTCATGGGGTTACTAAAACTGGTTTTATGATGAAATCCTAACTCTATCCACTTTATTCTTCTTTTTGGCCTGTCCTGAATAAAATATGACTCAAACTAACTTAAAACCAGCCGTTTACTTTATCGGTGCCGGGCCTGGTGATCCTGATTTATTGACCCTCAAAGCCTACAAAATTCTTGCCCAAGCGGATATTATTTTATATGCTGATTCTCTCGTTCCCAAACAAATTTTAAGAGATGTTAGAGCCGATGCCCAACTCATTCCGACAGGGAATAAGGTTTTAGAAGAAATTTTACCCTTGATGATCGAAAAAGTTAGGGAAAATCAAGTAGTTGTTAGGCTCCATTCAGGTGATTTAACGCTTTATAGCGCGATTTATGAACAGATTAAAGCGTTAAATGCGGCGGATATTCCCTTTGAATTAATTCCTGGCATCAGTGCTTTTCAGGCGGCGGCGGCCAAATTAGCCGTAGAATTAACTGTTCCCGATTTAGTACAAACTATCATTCTCACTCGCATTAGTGGGGCCGCTTCTGCGGTTCCTGAATCAGAAGAATTAGCGAGCTTGGCCGCCCATAAAGCCAGTCTTTGTCTCTATTTAGCCGCTCGTCATGCCGAAACAGCCCAGGCAAAATTACTGGAGCATTATGCCCCCGATACCCCCGTGGCTATTTGTTTTCGGGTGGGTTGGGAAGATGAAAAAATTGTCGTTGTTCCCCTAGAAAAAATGGCTGTGGTGACGCAAACCGAAAATCTGATCCGCACGACGTTATACATCATCAGTCCTGCCCTAACCGCGAGCCAATCCGTCCGTTCCCAACTCTATCATCCTGAGCATTCTCACCTGTTTAGACGCCGCAAAAAAGACTAAATTCAGATTATTTCGGATTATTTCAGATTTTGGGTTTTAGATTTTCTCTTGCCGAAAATTGTCTATGATAAATCTGTGGATTTTTACTCTGTCTTGTAATTTATTAGTTCAATCTATCTCAAAGATTTCATGGTTAACGTTACTCAGGCTCACTACACCAATGTTCAAATCGCCACCTGGCTCCGAGGTTTATTAACGATCGCTTGGGCCGATGGGGACTATACCGACACAGAACAACAATTTATTACCGATCTCGTTCGGGAAATGGGTTTTAAGGACACTGACACCGTTTTATTCAAGACCATTACCCCAGAGGAATTAGTGGAAGGCTTAGGGCGCGAGAAAGCGACTGCCGAAAATTTCCTGAGAACTGCTGTCCTAGTCGCGATCGCCGATGGACTCTATTCCCCAACCGAATCCCAACTATTGCAGGAATATAGCAAAGCCTTGGGCATTAAGATAAAAGCCTTAGAATCCCTAGAGCATACTCTTTGTGACCCCAACGCAACTAATCCCGATGGCTCTCCCCGATACCAAGACCATCCCCATCCCGACCTACTACATCCCATCAAAGACTGGTTAGACGAAATGCCCATTCATGACCCTCGTTTAGCCCGTTTTATTTGTAAACTAGTGCCGCCCCAGTGTCCCTTTGAACGAGATGTTACCCTTTTTGGTCATAAGTTAGTGCATATTCCTCCTTTGTGTAAGCTTAATCCCCTCTATGAGCAATTAGTCAGTTTACGCTTTCGTTCTTTGTCCTATCTCGCTGATGAATGCAAAGAAGATATTTCTGAATACATTTAATTGGATAATTGGAGAAAAATAAAAATCATGAAACAATTCAAGCAACTCACTTGCATTATTGAAAGGGAAGGAGATTCCTATGTTTCTCTTTGTCCTCAAATCGATATTGCTAGTCAAGGTAACTCGGTAGAAGAAGCCAGAAAAAATCTAGTCGATGCAATTGAATTATTTTTTTTGAAATAGCAAGTCCAAAAGAGATTTTAGCAAAAGCCTATTCTGAAATTTATGTAACACAAATCGAGGTAGCCATTGGATAAATTACCAAAATTCTTTTTTGAATAGATTCATGGTAATTGTTAGAAATTGCTAGAATGAAAATAGAAACAACAATCAAAACTAATAAGACCACCGCAAGCTATTAATTATGCAATTTATCGATCACGCCGAAATAGAAGTTGAAGCAGGAAAAGGCGGAGATGGCATAGTTGCCTTTCGTCGAGAAAAATATGTTCCCGCAGGTGGCCCTTCAGGCGGCAATGGAGGACGGGGAGGATCGATTATTTTTAAAGCCGTTGAGAATTTACAAACGTTGCTGGATTTTCGTTATGCTCGTTCTTTTAAAGCGGATGATGGCAAACGCGGTGGGCCGAATAATTGCACGGGAGCGGCAGGAAAAGATACGATTGTGGAAATTCCCTGTGGAACGGTCATTTATGATGCCGAAACTGGGGAAATATTACAAGATCTGGTAACGGATGGTCAAATATTCTGTGTTGCCCAGGGCGGAAAGGGCGGTTTAGGGAATCAACATTTTTTGAGTAACCGCAACCGCGCCCCTGAGTATTCCTTACCAGGTCTGGAAGGAGAAAAACGTCAATTACGGCTAGAATTAAAACTTTTAGCAGAAGTCGGTATTATTGGCTTACCTAATGCAGGGAAATCGACATTAATTTCTTCTTTATCGGCCGCGCGTCCTAAAATTGCGGATTATCCTTTCACTACTCTGATTCCCAATTTGGGGGTTGTCCGTAAACCGACGGGAGATGGAACCGTATTTGCCGATATTCCAGGCTTAATCGAGGGAGCGCACGAAGGGGTGGGCTTGGGCTTCGATTTTTTACGTCATATTGAACGTACCCGTTTGTTATTGCATTTAATCGATTTAACTGATAGTGATCCCATTGGGGATTATCACACCATTGAACAGGAATTGTTGGCCTATGGTCGGGGTTTACCAGAACGCCCCCAAATTATTGTTTTAAATAAAATCGATGCTGCCAAAAAAGAAGTGCTGGAAAGGGTTCATCAAGAATTAAGTACATTAACCTCTGTTCCTATTTTGGAAATTTCAGCCGTGACCCGTTTTGGGTTAGATAGTCTCTTACAGGTTGTTTGGGATAAATTAGATGAAATGAAAGCGTTGACCGAGGAGTTTTAGACTGATTTTAGGCGATCGCGCTTTTACCCCATTAAAGAATGGTATTAAAATTGAATTAGCATAACTCCAGACAACTTTTATTTTCATTACCATGACAACCCAAACAACTTCATCCATTTACGATTTTTCGGCCACCAGCATCGAAGGCAATCCCGTTGAACTGAGCAATTACAAAGATAAAGTGTTGTTAATTGTGAATACGGCCAGTCAGTGCGGTTTTACTCCCCAATACCAAGGTCTCCAGGCTCTTTATCAAAAATACAGCGATCGCGGCCTCGTCGTTTTAGGGTTTCCCTGTAATCAATTTGGCCAACAGGAACCTGGTAGCACCAGTGAGATCCAATCCTTTTGCGAAACTCGCTTTGGGGTTTCTTTTCCACTTTTTGAAAAAGTCGATGTAAATGGCATCAATGCCCATCCTCTGTTTAAATATTTAACTAAAGCCGTGCCAGGAATTCTAGGCACAGAAGGCATTAAATGGAACTTTACGAAGTTTCTGGTTGATCGTAAAGGAAATGTCGTTAAACGCTATCCTTCCATGACCAAACCCGAAGATTTAGAGAAAGAGATTGAAGCTTTGCTGTAAAGATTTTTTTGTTACAAAAATACTATGCAAAAGCCCCCTAAGTCTGGTTCTTCGGAAGTGAGAGAATCCTAAGACTTGGGGGATTTGTTGTTATTCCACACTATCAAAAATTACCTAAGGCGTTGGATTAATGACAGTTATTTTTTTAATAGAATAGCGGGTTCAATGGGAGTTAAAACACCCTGATGAATATTCCAACAGCGATCAGCACTAGGAAGTAATTCCGTCGGATCATGGCTAACAATCAGTAATGTCCAATGATGTTTGAGTTTATTCAATAATTTTGCTAATTGGCGACGCATTGACCAATCCAATCCTGCGGTCGGTTCATCCAGTAATAACAAGTTGGGTTGCCGAATCAGTTGAACCGCCAAGGAAAGTCGCCTTTGCTGTCCACCGCTTAGGGCCTGGGGCGAGGCATTCCAATTTAATTGCTCTAGTCCCACTTCGGTTAAGGCTTCCTTGATGCGATCGCTGCTCAATTCGGGATGACCGAGGCGCAACTCCTCTAAAATGGTTCCGCCACAAAAATGCCGTTCAGGAAATTGAAAAACTAGGCCGCCCAATTGCTGTAGATGGATAGCTTCTAAGGATTGATTTCGCCAAAAAATTTCTCCACTGGTTTGTTCGGCCAATCCCGCTAAAATTTCTAGTAGGGTCGTCTTACCCGATCCACTGGGGCCAATAATTAAACCTAACTCCTGGGGAGCCAATTCCAAGTTAACTTCCTTTAAAATGGGGGTTAGTGTTGCAGGTGGATGGTAGCTAACATTTTTTAAATAGAGCATTAATTTTTAAATAAAAGTCCTAAGATCTGGAAGAAGCGATTTTGTCTCAATTCTCTTGGGAACAATGGTTACACTATCAACGGGGGATGACAGGGAACAAAAACATTCTACAACCTATTTTAGGGAAACTATTACGAAAAAGTGAAGGGAACCCCATTCATGATTCTCCAATACCAGACAAATTTTTCAAATATTTCAATTTTTAGCTATTTTTAGGAGTAAAAGATGATAAATCTCAAAAAATCGCCTACCCTTTTTTCAATAACCTTTTCTTTGGCGATCGCGACGATAACAAACTTGGGAGCCAGTATTGCTTGGGCGGGCGATCCTTTCCGAACAACGAACCCGCGTAATATTGACAGCAAAACAGAAGCCGCCTTTATCGCTATTTTTCGAGAAGGTAATTACAAACAAGCGAGACAATTTCTCGATCAGGCCACCGAAGGAGGAAGTAACGAACCCTTAGTCTATGCGATGAAAGCGTCATTATATTACGATTCCGCTAATCTGGAAGAAATGAGAGTTTATGCGGATAAAACCCTACAAACCGCAGAAAAATTAAAAGAGAAAGATCCTCTACGGGGGAATTTATATTTGGCAGTTGGTCACTTTATGGAAGGAGCCTATTTACTCAAAAAAGGAAGTTATCTAGAAGCCGTCAGTAAAACAGGTCAAGTTTTTGATTATTTAGAAACTGCCTCAAAAATCGATCCCAATGATCCAGAATTCAATTTATTACGGGGTTATCTCGATTTATTCTTATCTAAATACACGCCTTTTTCCCAGTCAGAGCAAGTGATTGTTCGGTTTGAAAAATATGCGTCTCCTAATTATTTGAAAAATCGCGCCCTCACGACCACCTATCGGGATCTCAAAAAATATGATAAGGCAATGGAATACATGGATAAGGCGATCGCCGAAACCCCAGAAAATCCTGAATTGCAATATCTGAAAGGGCAATTATTAAGACTTCAGGGAAGAGCTAATAAAAATTTAGATCAATTAAAAGCTTCTCAAAGCTATTTTGAAATGGCAAAACAAAAAGAAGATCAATTACCCCAATCGGTGGTTATTCAGGTAAATCACGAATATAACGCCGTCAAGGATGAAATTCAAAAATTAGAAGCCAATCCCAATTTATCGGAATTTTAAAAAAGGAAAAGTTCTTTTTGTTCTAAATCTGCTTCAAAAATAATAACTTTTCCAGACTTTCTCTTATTTTTGAAGTTTCATCAAATGTTCTTCAATAAAGTTGGTATAAACATCACCCGCTAAAAATGCGGGAGTTTCCAAAATTCTACGATGAAAATCAATGGTTGTGGGAATTCCTGTAATCGCACATTCTTTTAAGGCACGTTTCATCCGTTTAATCGCCATTTCTCGATTGGGAGCCCAAACAATTAATTTGCCAATCAATGAATCGTAATAGGGCGGGATTTCGTAATCGGTATAAACATGGGAATCAACCCGAACGCCAGGCCCACCAGGCGGTAAATAGCCACTAATTTTGCCTGGATGGGGACGAAAATTTTGATCGGGATCTTCGGCGTTAATCCGACACTCGATCGCGTGGCCATTGAGATTAACCTGGGATTGGGTGAGACTTAATTTTTCACCCTGGGCAATGCGAATCTGTTCCGTAATGAGATCCAAGCCCGTAATCATCTCGGTCACAGGATGTTCGACTTGAATACGGGTATTCATTTCCATGAAATAAAAATTTCCTGAAGCATCTACCAGAAATTCAACGGTTCCTGCCCCTGTGTAGTTAATTGATTTGGCCGCCTTGATGGCCGCATCTCCCATTTTTTGCCGTAATTTGGGATTTAAAAAGGGACTAGGAGCTTCTTCTAGTAATTTCTGATGTCGCCGTTGAATGGAACAATCCCGTTCTCCTAAATGAATCACATGACCATAGTTATCGGCCAGAATTTGAAATTCAATATGACGGGGACGTTCAATAAATTTTTCGAGGTAAACCCCGCCATTGCCAAAGGCCGCTTCGGCTTCTCCCTGGGCCGCTTGAAACATCCGTACAAATTCACTTTCTTCCCGCACCAGTCGCATTCCCCGACCTCCACCCCCTGCTGTGGCTTTAATGATCACGGGGTAGCCAATTTCTGAGGCCATTCTCAGGGCATCCTGTTCTGATTCAATTAAGCCTGGACTCCCTGGAACGGTGGGAACCCCTGCTTTTTGCATGGTTTTCTTGGCTGTAGATTTATCCCCCATTGCTCGCATTGCTTCGGGAGAAGGGCCGATAAAAGTAATTTGATGATCGGCACAAATTTCAGCAAATCGGGCATTTTCTGCTAAAAAACCGTAACCAGGGTGAATGGCGGTGGCATTGCGCGTTAGGGCCGCAGAAATAATGTTCGGAATATTGAGATAGCTCTTACTGCTAGGCGGTGGGCCAATACAGACACTTTCATCCGCTAACTGGACATGGAGGGCTTGACGGTCAATGGTGGAGTGAACGGCGACGGTTGTGATCCCCAATTCTTCACAACTATGCAAAATTCGTAGGGCGATTTCCCCGCGATTGGCAATGAGAATTTTGGAAATTTCCATGTTGTAGGTGCATCTGATCGTGTCTATTTAGTAGAATATCTGGTTTTGTTCTCTAAGTGTTTACTCATTTGCTCGCGTTAAGTCCGACGGGGGGCGATCGCTGCTCCATCCCCACCAGCCTTGCCCGCATTCACACTGATAAAATTCTTGCCATTTACGGCGATAATCTTCAGTCATTACTGGCGATCGCCGATTAATCCAAACTCTTTCTGCTTTGCGAGCGGTCTCCCGACACTGGGGACAATGAAAATCAAAGGAATGAACGGCATGATTAATCCAATCGGGAGGGGTCGGGCTAAAGGCTTCCATTAGGTCTCTTTCCAAGGTTGGGTCTTCTCGCTGTTGGAGCGGTGGGCTTTCGCACTTACCATCATTTCAATGGTAGATGTTAAGTTTTGAGGGTTTTGTAGCCTTGATTTTAGCTTAAATTGTTCATAACGGATGAGTTTTTGAGAATCTTCGGTCTGACAGCAAAACCAGAGCCTTCTAAGAAAATACTTGACCAAGAAAGCTCTATACTTTAGGGGTTTAAGTTTAATTATTAGTTCTAATTTAAATTTACATACCAATCAAAATTTAGTTATTTCCAATGCCCAAGCCCCAATCAGAACAGCTTTCGTCAGTTAACCGCTACCAAAATGCCGCTCTCAATTATTATCTGCAACTGACGGGGTCTCCCTATCTCCACTATGGCTACTGGGAACCGTTACCGACCTCTGTCGCAGAGCGATCGCTGTTTAAATTGCAAATTGCCCAGGAAGCCTATTCCCAAAAGCTTTTAAATTTTATTCCTCCTGAAACCAAGAGTGTATTGGATGTGGGCTGTGGTATTGGTGGTAACGCGGTGTTTTTGCTCAAACAGGGCTTAAAGGTTGATGGACTAGCTCCTGATTCCTTTCAGAAGAAAAAGTTTTTAGAGGCAACGGAAGGGAAAGCGATTTTTCATGATATGAAATTTGAGGATTTTACGGCAACCCAAGCCTACGATTTGGTACTGTTGAGCGAAAGTAGTCAATACATGGCTTCTGGGGATATTGCTCAGGGAGCGGCTAAAATTCTTAAACCAGGGGGTTATCTTCTGTTAGCAGATATGTTGCGCTCTGACATGGACTACACCGAAGGAATTTTTTCCAATTGTCATGTTGTGGAGGATCTGAATAAATCTCTTTCTCAATCTGGATTTATTCTAATTAAACAAGAAGATATTTCCCAACAAGTCGCTCCGACCTTAGATTTGGCGATCGAACATTTTCGTCAATTTGGGTTAAGTACGGGGGAATATATCGGAACGCTCATTAAAATTGCTGTTCCGCCCCTCTATGCCTTGTTAAATTGGGCCTATAAGCGTTGGTTACAAAAGGCGATCGCCGAAGGTCTAGCGGCCAGAACAATTTTTGATAAGCATCTGTGCTATGAAATTCAACTTTGGCAACTTTCAGAAGGAAATAGTTAGTGTCTTTATTTATTCGCGCTCAAGATTTAGGATTTCTGAAACCCTTATGCCAGCAATTCTCATTTTAAAACATTTGTACTATTAAAAAGCTCTCAGAATTACCAAAACAGTTGACAAGTCAAAAGTCAAGGACAGAATAAAGGCTTCATGTATTGCAAATCTATAAGTCCATGAGAATAATTCTCATACTGAGACATTGTTGCCCTTATGCAGCAAGGCCCGTTTTTTTGTCATTGACCCAGCGCGAAAGATTTGTGACACTAACGATTTTTCTGATTAAAGATTTTTGGATTTTTTTGAATAAAATTTCTATTTAACTAGACGAGTAATGAATAGGTTTAGGAATGATGGTATAGTATTATAATTTTACTGCAACAATACGAAGAGAATCATACTTTTTCTCAGGTTTTACAAATAAAGAATTTAATAAAAGAGTCCATGCTCTAAATCTTGAGTTATTAATAGGAAAAGGTATAGGTTTTACATTAGCCTCAATAATTTTTTGATAAATCTTAGATTCAGTATCAATCCATGAGTTATCAAATTGTCGACAGTAACCTAAAAAAGTTATATTTAGAATTTTAAACCCCTTTTTTTTACACATCAAAGACAAATTCTCAGAATTAAAAAAATTAAGATGACGTGGAATATCTAACATCTCCCAAGTTACACCAGCATAATCAAATCCTAAAGAATCATTATTAGGAACTTCGCAGATAAAATATCCTCCTGGAGACAGTAAATCATACACATTATCTAGGGCATAAAGTGGATCCAAACAATGTTCTAAGACATGACTCATGATTACCATATCAAATTTACACGATTTTACTTCTTCGGGTATATTTTCTGCTGTTCCTTGATAAACATTTAGCCCTTTAAGAAATACTTTCGCATTTAAATCAACTTCCACACCGTAGGTATTGTAACCAGAAAGAGTAAGTGTTTCTAATAATTTTCCACCACCGCAACCCAATTCACATATATTTGCAGTTTTGTTATTTAAAATCTGATTTACAAGACTTTCTATTGTCCCTGTCCCCCGATCAAATCTCCATGCTAAGTGAAGGCGCAATTTATCCCAAAAACTTATTTCTTTTTTTTCTTCAAAATGACTCTTTGAATGAGTGTAATAATCTGAGATATCATAATATTTAGCGATATCTTGTATCCCAGGTCGAGGAATCACCATTCCGTAAGTACATTCTGTACACGAAAAAACTTTATTGTGATCAATTTTTTTACCCGTTTTGCAATCAATTGGCATAAAACTCGACAATTGCATATTACTCTCACAAATCGGACATTGATACACTTGATTTTCTGTTTGTAACATATCGTTAAGAGCGATAGGTGCTTGAATATTTAGATTAGAATACACAAGTAACAGTTAACTATTAACTATTAACCTGAAAGATAGTATAACATAATTCCTCAAAATCAGACCTTATCTTATCAAAATCTATCAAATATTTCTTTTTTAACCCATTTTAGATGATACTCATTGGGCGGGAATGGCGGCAATAATGGCATCAATTACTTTACTCACGCTGACAATTTCTATCCCTGATACTTCGGGCGCATTTTGTCCCTTGGGAATGATAGCGCGTTTAAAGCCTAATTTAGCGGCTTCTTTCAGTCTTAATTCAATCTGGGAAACCGATCGCAACTGACCGCCTAAGCCGACTTCTCCAATTAATACGGTACGGGGATCAACGACGCGATCGCGGAAACTAGCCACGACAGCGATCGCAATACCTAAATCGGCGGCAGGTTCGGCGACTTCTAATCCTCCCGCTGCGGCCACATAGGCATCTAATTTGGAGAGGGGAATGCCGACTCGTTTTTCTAAAACTGCTAAAATTTGCTGTAAACGACTGTAATCCAAGCCTGTAGTTGATCTGCGGGGGGAAGGATAACTGGTGGGACTAACTAAGGCTTGTAACTCCACCACAATGGGGCGGGTTCCCTCACAGGCCACAATGGTTGCCGTCCCTGGACTGGACTCTTCCCGATTGCCCAAAAATAATTCGGAGGGATTCTCGACTTCAGTAAGCCCCTCTTCTACCATTTCAAAAATTCCGATTTCGTGGGTCGCTCCAAAGCGATTTTTGACCGATCGCAGTAATCGATGGGAGGCATAGCGATCGCCCTGAAAATATAACACCGTATCGACCAGATGTTCTAACACCTTTGGCCCCGCGATCGCACCTTCCTTGGTGACATGACCGACAATAAAGAGGCTAATATTTTCCCGTTTGGCGACTTGCATGAGGGTAGAAGTACATTCCCTCACTTGAGCAACGGAACCTGGGGCAGAAGTTAACGCCGCATAATAGAGATTTTGAATACTATCAATCACAGCAACCTGGGGTTTTAACGATTCCAATTCCCGCAAAATTTCTTCTAAATCCGTTTCAGGCAATACATACAAGCGAGAATCCGTATCTTCTTCTGCGATCGCCGATTTTTTCGTTTTAGTCTTGCCCCTAAACTCCGTTGATTGAGTTACGCCCAAACGAGAAGCCCGTAACTTGATTTGTTGCCCCGACTCTTCTGCTGATACATACAAAATTCTCGGCAATTTTCGAGCCAATTGGTAGGCAACCTGTAATAATAGGGTGGATTTGCCAATACCTGGATCTCCCCCAATCAACACCAACGCCCCAGGCACAATGCCTCCCCCCAAAACACGGTCTAATTCTCCATAACCAGAAAGAAAACGGGTTTGATCGTGGTCACTAATTTGAGAAAACTTGAGAGACGTTCGGGGTTGGGCAGGGCCAGTATTTTTAGGGGTAGAGCGGATGACCGCACTCCGATTGACATTGCCTGACGGGGTAGCATTGACGATTTGTTCCTGTAAACTCCCATAAACGCCACAACTCGGACATTTTCCGTACCATTGGGGAGAATCTCCGCCACAGGCATTACAGACGTAAAGCGATCGCGGTTTTGCCATTTTTGTTTCTTTGTAGAAAAATAAAGATTCTTCAAGATTTATGAGCTAAATTTGGTTTATGCTAGAAATTAGAAGCACCCTGGTCTTGCTGTCTGGAGTCATATTTAAGACTCTTAGTAAGCAAAATAGTCCCAGGAAAGCGATATAAAGAGAGAAAATTACTAATCAACGTAACTTAAAGATTAGCAATTTTACTTAACAATTAAGGAGCGTTGAGTAAATTGGAACCCCATAAAGAAAAAATTCTCGTTGTCGATGACGAAGCCAGTATTCGTCGTATTTTGGAAACTCGTTTGTCCATGATTGGCTACGATGTGGTCACCGCCGCCGATGGAGAAGAAGCGATCGCCATTTTCCACAAAACCGAACCCGATCTGGTGGTACTTGATGTCATGATGCCCAAGCTAGATGGCTACGGAGTGTGTCAAGAATTACGCAAAGAGTCCGATATTCCCATTATCATGTTAACGGCCCTCGGCGACGTGGCAGACAGGATCACGGGCCTAGAACTGGGAGCCGACGATTATGTCGTCAAACCCTTCTCTCCCAAGGAACTGGAAGCCCGAATTCGCTCGGTTTTGCGCCGAGTCGATAAAAATGGAATGCCTGGAATTCCCAGTTCAGGAGTCATTCAAGTCACTTCCATCCGCATTGATACCAATAAACGTCAGGTTTATAAAGGCGATGAGCGTATCCGTCTCACGGGGATGGAATTCAGCCTGTTGGAATTATTAGTCGGTCGGTCAGGGGAAGCCTTTTCCCGTTCGGATATTCTCCAGGAAGTCTGGGGCTACACACCCGAACGTCATGTGGATACCAGGGTAGTAGATGTCCATATTTCTCGATTACGGGCTAAATTAGAGGATGATCCCAGCAATCCCGAACTCATTCTCACCGCCAGAGGAACAGGTTATCTCTTTCAACGCATTTTAGAGCCTGGAGAAGAACCTTAATGGCTCTGTCCAGCGATCGCCCATGAAAAAAGATCCTAATCTAATTGTGCGTTTAATTCCGTTGATAGCAGGTGCGATCGGTAGTATTTTATTGCTGATCAACCGATTAACAACAGTGGAATTAACTCCCTCTCAAGCGCGTTCTGACGTAGTGGGAGTTATTCTTGCGGGGATGTTAGCCCTTGTTTGGTTGATTTGGCAACAGGTTCAACCCGTCCCCCCCGATGCTGTTACCCTGATTGGAAAAGAAGGACTAGAATTTGCGCCCGGTCTATCGGATACCGTGAAAATCGAACTCGCCTGGGCATCCCATTTATTGTTAACCAATACGGTGACAAAATCTTTGATTGTGTATTATCAAGGTCGGGTCTTACTACGACGGGGAATTTTAGGCATTAATTCAGAACTTAATCCAGGAACGATTGTTAAACGAGTTTTAGAAACCCAAAAACCAGTCTATCTAGTCAATCTAAACCTATACCCAGGCAAAGTAGAATTTGATTACTTACCCGAAAATACCCAAGGTTTAATTTGTCAACCGATGGGCAAAGAAGGGGTTTTAATTTTAGCAGCTAATGTTCCCCGCAGTTATACTAAACAAGACGAAAATTGGATTGAAGGGATTGCGGATAAGTTAGGAAATACCCTCGATCAAGAATTAGTTTAAAAAATTGAGAGTATCAAGTAGATAATGCTAGTCTGTAAAAGAGTAAAGTTCAAGGAACAGA
>QBMS01000090.1:14636-17500 GCA_003249095.1 Snowella sp. | reverse complement strand
GGGTAAGGGAGTTTGATTGGCAAAGGAATTATAATTGATGCTGGATGAGGGGGGTTCAGGCAGAGGCGGAAGACTTAGCCCAGGATTAGCCAAAAGTGGGTCATTCGGTAAGGGATTGGGAAGGGCTGAAGTATTAGGAAAGAAAGGATTTTCTCTAGAGAAAGGAGACGTATTGGGAAGACGACTTTGCTCTGCTTCATTGAGTTCTATCACACCGACATTCTGTTGATTTCCCTTTTGGCTAGACTTAGACCACTCGGAAAGGTTGGGCAGCATGAATCCTAAAATGACCGCATGGAGTCCTACGGAACTAAAGATTGCGATATTGGTCGGGGTTAGAATTTGGTTGTATGAAGGTTGGAGTTTTAGGGGAAATTCCATAGTGATACGTCTTGATGACTAATTTTTAAATTTAAATATTTTTTAATTTTTAATTTTTTTAATTATAGTGCCTAATGCTGGCCAAGATTGTTGTCCCAGGTTTGGTGCTATCTTTGACTGATAATAACTTACCAGATTCGTGATTGATAGTGTAACTCTAATTCTGTTTCAAAAAAAGCTTCGTTAATGGCTGCCACCCTACCCCATCATGTTGAGCAAGAGCGATCGCCAAACTTTAAGCAACTGCTTGATTTTGGAGTGCCAGGTTAATTAAACCTTTAATACTTAAATCCTCATCAATGGCTGGCCAATGGATTCCATAACCAGAGGGAGAAATTTTATAAAAGTTTCTTTCTGCATCGGTGGCGGTATAAAGACGTTTAGAGATTTGTTTAATAGGAATTTGATAGGTGGCAATATCAAGAGTTAGGGTCATCCATTCTTGATTGAATTCGATAGATTGTACGTTATAAAATTTATTCATTGTTGTTGCCTCTTAAATTGTTGCCATTCTTCGACAATATCATCGAAGTTATTCATAATGATTTTGCGGACTGTTCTGGTGTCTCTGGGCGACATACCGTAACTGTAGGCTTCCTGAATGTCATAAAGTTCAATGTTTAGCCAATATTTACATTCACTATCGCCTTTTTGGGCATGAATATGGACAGGTTCATTGCCTTCATCTGCATAAAAGAAAAATCTCCAGCCTTTGAAATATAAGATTGTTGGCATATTGGCTTGTCTAAATTATTTGTTAATAGAAGAAATCGGCACAGGATTGACTTCTGAGTTTAAGAAAGGTTTTGCCCAGGAAATGGGTACTGCAATGACATCAAGTGTTTCTCCATTTTGAAACATTTCGAGGAGATAGCCTGCTTCGGGTTCGTTTTCATTGGGTTCGAGGAGTTCGACAATCACTCCGCGATCGCCTTGATGAAAGTTTGTATTCGGGACATCCTGAGAGAGTTCCAACGATTGAAAAAGTTCTGCTGTTTTCATTTTTAGTTTTCCTTTGTTTTATCGGGATCAAGGGTAACAAATTTAGCATTTTGATTAGTTTTATCAATTTGCCAAATACTAATAACTCGGATGATTAACTCATTAGGTGTTTGCCAATGGTTTCTAAGCGAATCTCCTTACCATCAAGTCCGCACAAGAAGGGATTGTTTCTCTTTAATATTATCGGTGTGCTGTTCCTGGTTATGTAAGGATTGAAATTCGTCTAATAATTGAAAGAATCGTTCAAATCCCTGGCGTTCATCACTGCAATAAAGCATAATGATTTTAGCCCAACTATTAGTAGTTTGAAGATTATATTTGGTTTCGACAAATTGATGAAATTCTTGATAAAATTTGTTTTCTGCTGGTGTTGATTCAATACCTAATTCTTTTCTTGCTGTTTTATAACCTGCTAAGAATATGAATAAATCAGAAAGGGAAGAACTTCCCAAATAAAGTCCAGGTTTTGCTTTAATTTTTGCTAAGATTTCAAATAAACCGCCTTTAATTTCTGTTTTCATTGGTCGTTTCCTTCTTTGAGAATAAATTCTTCACTTTGGCAATGAAAGTCTTTTAACCAATCTTCTTTTGTCATTCCACGAGGAGAGAGATTATCAAATACTAAACCTTTCACTTCTACGCCGTAGTGTTTGCCATTGGTGGTAATTGCTTGTTCATTACCCAGGCGATCGCTGATGATGTAGTTTTCATCATTATAACGGGTTCTGAGTTGGAGCAGTTTACCTTCAATTTCATGGTCAGCTAACCACTTTAATATTGTCTTGGCACAATCCTGGCATTGGTAAAGATCAAATTGGCTGACAATGTTGCCAATTTTTTCGTAAATTTGCGAGTTAGTGAATTGTTCCACTCTATCTTCCTTGCACAAATCAATCTACAGACTTGGTTATTTTACTGCTAGATGTAGTTTCAAACTGTTGGCGTCAAGTTTTTAGGTGCAAGCTTTTGGGCGCAAGCCTTGCGCCCCTACCCTCGAATCCGTGCAATTATCTCTTGAACGGTAGCCGCATCAGGAGAACGTAATCGTTGCAAAATGGCGAAGGATTGTTCTAGGTAGGCTAAACCTTGTTGATAATCCTGTTGATGAACAATTACCATTTGACCCATCATGGACAGAGTAGCGGCTTTGCCTTGCACATTCCCTATTTTTTCATTGAGTTCTAAGGACTGTTGAAAAAGGGCGATCGCCTGGTCAATTTTTCCCTGATCCGCGTAAATACAAGCTAAACAGTGCAGAGTAGCGGCTTTGCCTTGCACATTCCCAATTTTTTCTTCAATTTCAATGGACTGTTGATAAAGGGCGATCGCCTGGTCAATTTCTCCCTGATTCGCGTAAATCATAGCTAATTGATGCAGAGTAGCGGCTTTGCCTTGCACATTACCTATTTTTTCTTTGATTTCTAAAGACTGTTGATAAAGGGCGATCGCCTGGTCAATTTCTCCCTGATTCGCGTAAATCA
>QBMS01000090.1:4474-14626 GCA_003249095.1 Snowella sp. | reverse complement strand
GACTGTTGATAAAGGGCGATCGCCTGGTCAATTTCTCCCTGATTCGCGTAAATCATAGCTAAACAGTGCAGAGTAGTAGCTTTGCCTTGCACGTCCCCTATTTTCTCATTGAGTTCTAAGGACTGTTGATAAAGGGCGATCGCCTGGTCAATTTCTCCCTGATTCGCGTAAAGTATGGCTAATTGGTGCAGAGTAGCGGCTTTGCCTTGCACATTCCCTATTTTTTCTTGGATTTCTAAAGACTGTTGATAAAGGGCGATCGCCTGGTCAATTTCTCCCTGATTCGCGTAAATCATAGCTAAACAGTGCAGAGTAGCGGCTTTGCCTTGCACATTACCTATTTTTTCTTTGAGTTCTAAAGACTGTTGATAAAGGGCGATCGCGGTTTCTGTTTCCCCTTGATCGTTGTAAACAATTGCTAATTCGTGGGCAATATGGGCTTGCCAATTTTCTAACTTTTCTTGATTTTCGGTTAACAATAACGCTTCACTTAACAATCCTTTAGCCTTATCCCAAACCCCATGACTGTGATAGCAAATTCCTAAATCTCGCAAAACTTGTATATAGGGAATACGATTTTCCTCCGTTAAGACTTGACCCGATGGACAGTATTCCATTAATAAACGCTCTAATAAATCAATTCTTTCTCGCTTTTCTGGGAAAGTATAACTTTTTAAAAGGTTTCTATTTTGAGAGGTTTGATCAATAACTTGCTCCTTAACTTGAGTTGTCGTTTTAAAACGAAAAATCATATATCGCCAAGCCCAAAAATCAGGGGCATATTTGGCCACACGAGTTAGGGAATAGTCGGGTAAAACCAATAGCAAAGGATGGGGAACTGTGTTAATTAAGCTATCGCGGATAAAATTCAAATCCTGTAAAACTGGTGGATAACTGCCCGTCATGCCGATAGAATACTCTAAACCCAATAGCATTACTACTAATTTCTTTTGGGGATCGGGAGTAAACGCTTTTAACTGAGTAATTAACTCATCCTGTAAAAAACGCAATTGGGGATCACTAAATTCCAAAATTAAAAACTCAATATTCTGACAATCGGGATGATTTTTTAAAATTTCAATTAATAAACGTTTATCAGGCTCAAAATTAATTTCAATAAAACTCAAAGTTAACTTTTCATCCGCAAAATCTAAAAAAGTTAACAATTCCGCTAACGTTTGTTGATTGGCTTTGATAAAGGCTTGGGTCTCATTAGACGATAAGACTAGAACCATCTTTAATGACCTCCTCTAAGGCATCTTGAAACGCCTTTGTTTGTTTCACCACAGGATTAATATAATTCCACCGACTACTCCCGTTATATTCCAACACCGCCGTATTGGATAACAAAATTTGCCCGACCTCATCTCGGTTAATGTCCTTCGAGCGACAAACCTGCGCCAAAATCGGATAATGCTCTAACAATAATCGCCGTTCAAAATCAAATTGCTCCTGCTTAATGGCATAGGTAATATCCTCCAATTCCACCCGCCCATGACCCCGACTTCCCGCCGTTAAACAAGCGATCGCTGTCATCCGCATCAACTGCCGAATATGACCGCCACTGGCCTTAATTAATAACTTTAAATCGTCTAAATTAGCAAAAACTTGTTTTAGATCAATTCGTTTTTCGAGTAAAATAATTAACGCCTCAATGCCCTTATCGTTATAATCTAAATCTACTTTATCGGACTTTTCATAAATATTCACCATTGGCATAATATTGGGATTGCCAAAACTATTATTCAGATTTTTAGCCGAATAGACTACTGCAATGGGAACTGTATAAATAATCGTAACTTGTAATGACTTTAACTGGGATGCGTAATCAAAAAAGAGATGATTGCTAATAGTAGGATTAACCCGATCCAAATTATCAAAAATTAACAAAAAGCCTTTTTCGAGTTTGGGGTGTCTCGTTTTTAGCTTATCAAACGCATCCTTTAGTAATAGATTAATATCCGTTTGTAAACGACTAAAATCCTTTTCTAACTTGTTACGAATCACTGTTTTGTGTTTACTGCCTCCCTTTAACTGACTTTGGAACTTTAACAATAACTTCATGAAAAAAGGAATTTCTCCCCCCGCACTGCCACTAGCTTCCAGATTTACCGTTGATTCCACCGATTGCTCGTCTTCTTCGATAACTTCCTTAAACCAATCCTCAAAACTTTTTCGGAGATCAGCCCGAAGTTTTAAGCCTAATTTATGTAATTCCGTTGCTACTTTTTGAATGACAATCAAATAAATATCTGTATATTCAATGTCATTAATATCCAACTCATTGGTCGCTTCCACATAAATTACGAAATAACTTTTCTCTAATTGTTGTTGCAATTTCCGTAATTCCGTTGACTTGCCGCAACCTTGATGACCTGTAAATAAAACCTTTTCAAACCCTCCAGGCTCACTAAAATCCAGAGCAGTTCCAATATTCTGTACCGCTTGGGTATTTCTTACCTTTTCTAATGGTTCATAGTATTTATCTAAATTTTCCCCTGATAGCGGGCCAAGCTCACAAATTCGGTAAGCCGCTTTTAGGGTAGTAGCAATTTGATTATCCATAGCAGATTAGAGCAAGAGAGACTCTTTCAATTTTACCGACAAAGAACCCCTGACTGCAATCAATGGCCAACAAAATCAGGCGTTTGTTAAAAATTATTGAAAAAATCTCCAAGCAACCCAGAGATCATCGTAGGATGCAAAAGATATACAGTAGAATCTTTTTGAACTCAAAATTCTCTACAAATTAACACCACCAGACAAAACGAAAGTTATCTCCTGTTGCCTAAAAATTGTTACTAGGAAAATTTATGACGATCGCCGTTCCCAATCCCACCGAGACCACTGAAACCAGCGAAACATCGATTTCAGCGCAAAATAAGCCTAAAATTATTGGTATCCCCAAAGAAACCTATATCAATGAATGTCGGGTTGCGGCGACCCCCGATACTGCTAAAAAGCTACAAAAATTAGGCTTTGAAGTAATTCTTGAGACAGGAGCGGGTTCTTTAGCAAACTTTAGCGATGAAGCTTACCAAAACGCCGATTGTCGTATTGTTGCTGATCTGAATACCCTTTTAAATGAAGCCGATATTATTCTCAAAGTCCGTCCTCCTTCCTCCGAAGAAGTGGCCCAATTGCCCCTCAACAAAACCCTCATTAGTTTTATTTGGCCCGCCCAAAATGCTGAACTATTAGAACAACTGGCCGAGCGTCAAACGACTGTATTGGCGATGGATGCTATTCCTCGCATTAGTCGGGCGCAAAAGCTAGATGCTCTTAGTTCTATGGCTAATATTGCGGGTTATCGGGCGGTGATTGAAGCGGCAAATAATTTTGGTCGTTTCTTTACGGGACAAATTACGGCGGCAGGCAAGGTTCCTCCCGCGAAGGTTCTGGTGATCGGTGCAGGGGTGGCAGGTTTGGCGGCTATTGGTACGGCTAAGGGCTTGGGCGCGATCGTGCGGGCCTTTGATACCCGTCCTGTGGTCAAAGAACAAATCGAAAGTCTGGGCGGTGAATTTTTGGAATTGCATTTTGCGGAAGATGGAACGGGAGAAGGCGGCTATGCCAAAACCATGAGTAAGGAATTTATTGATGCAGAAATGGCTTTGTTTGCCGAGCAAGCCAAGGAAGTCGATATTATTATCACTACTGCTTTAATTCCTGGTCGTCCAGCCCCCAAATTGATTACGGAAGCAATGGTTTCTAGTATGAAAAATGGTTCGGTGGTGGTGGACTTAGCGTCGGAACAGGGGGGAAATTGTGAAGTGACTAAGCCTGGAGAAGTTTATCGCTATAAAGGGGTAACAATTATCGGTTATACGGATTTACCGAGTCGGATGGCGAACCAGTCTAGTCAGCTTTATGGTACAAATCTCTGGCATTTGCTCAAGGATATGGGCGGTGCGGAAAAATATCAGGTTAACGAAGCGGATGAGGTGGTTCGCGGGGCTTTGGTGCTAAAAGAGGGCAAAATTACCTGGCCACCGCCGAAAGTGGTGAATCCTTCTCCTGTTAAAGCAGAACCCACCAAAAATTCTGCGATCGCCGTAGAAAAGGCTGAAAAAACTGAAGTCAAACAACAAAATCAAAGTATTATTTGGATTGCGTTAATTACTTTGGCTCTGATCGGTATCGGTATTGGTGCGCCTGCCTCTTTTTTAACCCATTTAACCGTATTTGTTTTGGCTTGTATCGTCGGCTGGCAGGTGATTTGGAACGTTTCTCCCGCACTACACACACCGTTGATGAGTGTGACTAATGCGATTAGCGGCATCATTATTATTGGGGGAATGTTGCAGATTTCTGGCCCTTTAAATTCACCGACAACGATTTTGGGCGCGATCGCAATTTTTGTCGGTACAATTAATATTTCAGGGGGGTTTTTGGTGACCCAAAGAATGCTAAAAATGTTTAAACGTTAATCATCAGAAAATTACTATGGCTAGAAAATCAAAGGAATTCCGTCAACTTTTTTACCCCGATAGTATTCAACAACGGAATACATCCGTGACTCCATCCCAACGAAAAAAAGAACTAGCGGCGTTTAAGAGCTTTAAGCAAGAGATAAAAAACGATCCTGAGCTTAAAAATAAAAATACTGTATTTGTTGAGAATCCTAAAGATTTCAGAAAAATGTCTGAAATTTTGCTTGAATATATCGAGCCTTTTCTAGAAGATACAGATACCTATCAACAGCGTTCCAGTTTGGTAGAAATTGCAGTGATGTCTTGGAATTTGGCTCTGGTTTCTGAAGAGGCACGCCAGGAACTGCTGAAGGAACTCTTCTCAGAGCATCCCTCAGATTCAGAAGATATCGAGGCTGAAAAGGAACTTCAACGGCTTATGAAAAAATTAATTAAGCGAAAACAAAAGTTCTTTGCAGAAGAAAAACGGTTTGTTACGGATTTTAAACTAACAGAAAATGCTGGTCGTTTCCATATTTCTGTGGCATCTTCTTTCAAAATGTGATTTTCTTTGACTTCAGGAACGCGATCGCTTTCTGCGACCTAAAAAATTTAAGGGCGATCGCGTTTTTTAGAGTGAAACAAAGAATACTGGAAATGTTCACAAAATAGATTTTTTATTAATTATCGAAGTATTTTTATTTATGAATGATAAAGAAAATCTTGAAAGAAAAGAAAGTAATCGCTATCGAATTCTTAAGCTTTTTTATGATGAAATTGGTGATAAATATCAACAAGGGGTAACTCTTGACAAAAAAATAGTAATCCGTTATCTCAGTGAAAATGAAAGTATATCTCAGGAAGAGTTAGAAGCGGCGTTCAGTTATTTAATTAATGAAAATTTGCTTGAATGTCTTGGTTTTAGTGGACATACTATAATTACGCATTCAGGTGTTAAAGAGATTGAAACTTCAATTAAAAATCCTAAACAGTCAACAGAACATTTTTCTAGCCAGGCAATTCAATTAGTTATTCAAGAGTTCATTATGGGTGATAAGCTTGAGAATATTAATAATTCTCAAATTGTTAATCGTTCAGAGGTAAATAATTCTTTTAACAAAAATATTTCTGAAGAGAAAAAAACTCTTACAGAAGCGGCCAACGAAATTCAGCAACTTCTCAAACAAGTTAGAAAAATCTAATCCTGATGCTACTGAAATTGAACAGATTGCTTATCTTGAAGATGAAACGACTCCTAGTTTTAAACGTCGAGTAAGTTATGCATTACAAGCGGCGGGAGAAACAGCAATTGATGAGTTTATCTTGGAAAATAAGTATCTTAAAGTAGTTAAAGCGGCTTGTAAAGGTTGGCTTCAACCAAATCGTTAAATCTGTTTAATTCGGTAGAGTTAGCAAGTGGGCAAAAAAGAAAAGCTACTAGAAAAAGCAAAAAATAATCCTCAAGGTTTGCGTTTTAGTGAATTCGAGAACTTGTTAAATTTTTGTGGTTGGGTGTTTGATCATCAGACGGGAAGCCATCGCATTTGGTACTCTCCACACAAAGATAGATTATCGATTCAGCCGACAAAAAATAATCAAGCAAAAGCTTACCAAATCAAACAATTTCTAAATTTACAGAGAGAATCATGATGACCCAAACGAATACTTTTGATGGCTTTACTATCAACCTTTTTCAGGATGAAGATGGAGATTGGTTAGCTCATCTAGTGGAAATGCCTAATGTTTCTGCCTTTGCTGATACTCCTCAAGCGGCGATTGATGAATTAGAAATCGCTTGGAAAGGAATTAAAGAAAGTTATCGTAAACATGGAGAAGAAATTCCTGTTCTCAAAATGCGATCGCTTTCTGCTAATTAAAAAATTTAAGGGCGATCGCCTTGCCAACGATTAATCGGCACACAATCAATCTCTAACTGATCGAGGGTACGAGCAACTACAAAATCCACTAAATCTTCAATGGTTTGGGGATTGTGATACCAGGCAGGAATGGCAGGGACAATTTTCACATTGGCTTCTGCGAGAGTCGTTAAATTACGAAGATGAATCACACTCAGAGGCGTTTCACGCGGCACAATCACTAAAGGACGACCTTCTTTTAATTGAACATCTGCCGCCCTTTCCAACAGGTCTGAACTTAAGCCCGCCGCCAATTTCGCCACCGTACTCATACTACAGGGAATAATAATCATGCCCCTTGTCCGAAAGGAACCACTGGCGATCGCGGCTCCCACATCTCCCCAACGATGACAACGAAGCTTGCCTGGGCTTAAAACTCCTGCTTGTTCACGCCAAAAAATTTCCTGTTGATCGGGTTCAGGCGGCATTCGGATGGATTGTTCGGCTTGCCAGACTTGATAGGTCGCCTTGGATGCCACTAATTCCACTGAGTAATCTGCCTCTAACAAAAACTTGAGGGCGCGGACGGCATAAATTAACCCAGAAGCTCCACTAACGCCTAAAATAAGCGGTTTATTCATTATGATTAAAATTAGGGGTTTGGAAAAAAGCCAAATAATTTAACGACACCAGCGAATAGAGCCAAAATAACGCCAACCAAAACTCCTCTGTTGATGAATTCTTGGTTATCGAGTCTTTTATGAATACCAATGACTTTTTCATCTAAGGTACTAATTTGTCCAGATAATTTTTCATCTAGAGCATTGACTTGACCTGATAATTTTTTATCTAGAGCATTAACTTGCCCAGATAATTTTTCATCTAAAGCATTGACTTGACCTGATAGTTTTTCATCAAGAGCATTTATTTGCCCTGATAGTTTTTCATCAAGAATTTTAATTTCACCTTTGATTTCTATTTGATTTAATTCTAAGTTACTGAGTCGATTATCAATCCGCTCTAGATGATTATCAAGTTTACCGAGTATTTCTTTTAAGTCGGTTTCGATAGTCGTTGTCATGGGGGAGCGTTCTCTTTGAATTGACTGATTTTTAAAGAAAATGTTGGTTCCTATTGATTTATTATGACATAAATAGCTTTGTTTCACCAATTTTATGATGATAGGGAAGATCAAAATCAAGTCTGCTTAACACTTTTAACTAATTTTTATAGCAGTTTGGGCTTATACCCGTACAAGGTAAGGACATAATACTATTATTTCCCTACAAAGATTTATTCGTGATCACAACGCAATTTTCTGTATGTAATTAATGAAGGTAAATAATGGGAAAATTACTACCAATTCATCGTGAAGTATTCCTTAATAATATCAAACTCTGTTATCGAGAATGGAATAAAGGGAAAACGCCCTTACTCCTCTTACATGGTTTAGCAGATCACAGTTTGGTCTGGTCAAGTTTAGGGGATTATTTAGCCTCTGATTATCAAATTATTGCCCCTGATTTGCGGGGACATGGGGAAAGTGGGAAACCTGAAAGTGGTTATTCCTTTGAAGATTATATTGAAGATTTAGAGCAATTAATGATGAAATTGCAATGGGAATCCTGTCATGTTATCGGCCATTCCTGGGGAGCAAAATTAGCCTGTCTTTGGGCGACTAAACATCCTGAAAAGCTTCGTAGTTTGACTTTAGTTGATCCCTTTTTTATCGGGAAAATTCCTGATATTTTTAAGTTGACTTTTCCTATTCTTTACCGCGTGCTTTCTTTTTTAAAGTTAACCCAATCTTTTGCGAGTTACGACGCGATCGCCGAAAAAGCCAAGCAATTACCTGAATATCAAGGTTGGACTCCTTTACAACAGGCTGTTTTTCAAGGGGCAGTGGAACAAAAAGCCGATGGAACCTGGAGCAGTAAATTTGTGATCCAAGCAAGAAATGAGATTTTTGATGAGGTGATGGCGATCGCGGGTTTGACCCAAAAATTAGCCA
This sequence comes from Snowella sp., assembly GCA_003249095.1. GTDB lineage: Bacteria > Cyanobacteriota > Cyanobacteriia > Cyanobacteriales > Microcystaceae > Snowella. The sequence goes on along the minus strand of QBMS01000090.1, from coordinate 6,347 downwards.
TCCCCAGTTTATTGATTAGGCCAAGCCAGGGCGTGAATCGATTCGCCTGGCAACTCAAACCCTATCAAAAGTATTTAGAAAATCTCGAAGTTCAAGCAATGAAGGGGAATCATTGGTCTTTTTTAGGGAATCCAACGGAATTTAATCCGATAGTGGCTGAGTTTTTAAACCGAGTCCCGCGATCGCCGATTGTCTAAGTTTTTAATCCACTGCTTCAACAACAGGAATCGCCAAAGACCCCAAAACCTGATTCAATTTCCCCGAACGATAACCCTCTAAATCCAAAGTGACATAGCTAAAACCATAGCCATGAAAAGCCTTAACTACCTGAGATAAATCTGTATTCATGATAAATTCCTGAATTTTTTCGGCGGGTAATTCAATTCTGGCAGTTTCTCCCTCGGAACGCACTCTCAGATTGCGATAACCCAATTTACGGAGATAAATTTCCGCTCTCCCCACCCGTTGTAATTTTTCTAAGGTAATTTCTTCACCGTAGGGAAAACGAGAACTCAGACAGGGTTGGGCGGGTTTATCCCACCACGCTAGACCCAATTGCTTGGATAATTCTCGAACTTCTAGTTTGCTAAAACCCACTTCAGCCAACGGCGATCGCACTCCTCTTTCCTTGGCCGCCTGAATACCAGGACGATAATCTCTGAGATCATCAGCATTTACGCCATCCACCACGTAGGGATAACCCCGTTCCATGGCCAACGGTTTAAGAGTGTCGTGGAGTTCACTTTTACAGAAATAACAGCGATTAATCGGATTAGACGTATAGTTGGGATTCTCCATTTCCTGGGTTTCGACAATTTCATGGGAAATCCCCATGCTTGCCGCTTGTTCCTCGGCTTCTACTAATTCTTCGGGCAACAATGAGGGAGAAATTGCTGTAATCGCCAAAGCGCGATCGCCTAAAACATCCTGGGCAACCTTAGCAATCAAAGCACTATCTACTCCGCCCGAATAGGCAATTAGTGTCCTATCCATTTCCTTAAAAATTGCCTGAAGTTGTTGATATTTTTCTTGTAACATTATGCTGTCAGTAATTATTAATAATTCCTAGTCATACCAATTTAATAAAGTGCAGATGTAAGTATCTATGAAATCCCCCCTAGCCCCCCTTGATAAGGGGGGAAGCCGAAGGCGGGGGGATCGACTAATGCAACATTCTCTATTTAATTTGGTGTAACTTATTCCCATTATAACCGAGATTGAAAAGGTAAATTGAGCGTAAAGCAACTGCCCTTTCCGACTTCTGAAGTTAATGTCAGATCGCCCCCATGAAGTTGAGCCAATTTACGAGATAGAGCCAGCCCTAAACCTGTTCCCTTGTGTTTTCGGCTCAAATGGCTATGAATTTGTTGAAACGGTTGGAATAATTGGGCTTGATCAGAGGGCTTGATCCCAATACCTGTATCGATCACAGAAAAAATTAATTCGTCCTGAGCATACTCTACTTTTAAGGTAACAGAACCTATTTCTGTAAATTTAATCGCATTAGATAATAGGTTTAATAAAATTTGTCTTAATCGTCTTTGATCCGCTACGCACATTTCAACATTAGGGCCAATTTCTAACTTTAATTCAAGATTTTGTTCCTTTGCACGAGTTTTTAGCATAGACAAAGCAGACAAACAGACATCTTCTACCGCAATTCTTTCTAAAAATAATTCTTCTCGATTGGCTTCTATTTTGGAAATATCTAAAAAATCATTAATTAAGGACATTAAATGTTCCCCCGAACTGACAATTCCCTTCATATACTGTTTTTGCTTATCATTCAAAGGGCCATAAATTTCTTCAACCAACATTCTAGAAAAACCTAAAATTCCCGTTAAAGGAGTCCGTAACTCATGGTTGATATGGG
>QBMS01000090.1:0-4464 GCA_003249095.1 Snowella sp. | reverse complement strand
GGTCATTTGCAGGGATTCATTTTTAGCTTGGAGATCTTCAATTTTTTGACTAAATTCAATTTGTTGCCCCAAGACACTAAGATATTGACTAATCTTCTCCAAAGCATGGATTTCATCTGCGTTAAATATACGATTGACTTCTGAGGTTTGTAAAACTAATTCTGTTTTTAGTGCTGAATGCCAAGAAACAGGTATTTTTAGTAATGAATTAATTTTTATATTTTGACTTTGATTATATTGATAGATAATTTGAGCTTCATTATCTAGAAAATTTTGTAGGCTTATAGTTTCCGCCCTAAAATGTTTGCCAATTAATCTTAAAATTGTTTCTAAAGATTGTTTTGGTTCAGTATGGTTATCCAGAGCTTCTGATAATATTTCAACGATAGTTAAAGACGGTTGACGAACGGAAAAAAAGGAAGAGTTAGACGATTGATTCATCCAATATTGAACACAGGCATACTGATCAACTATTTTCTGAATAAGTAGAACTTTTGATTCAATCCACTCATCATGAGGATTGACTAATAAAAAACCGCCCGAATAAACCGATTCGTAATAACTAGGCACTAAAAGTAGGGGATAGTTTTTAACGAAGGTCAAGTCTTTGTCTGAGCAGAAGGTTAAAGTCTTAGCCTCTGGGCTGGAAAATATTTTGATTCCCTGGCTCAAAAATTGATGTTCTTGTTCCACTAATTTTTGACAGAGGGTTAAAGAATTGGGAATGGAAGCACGAGCTTGACTTAAAATTTGAATACTAAAGCAGTGGTTAGCCAAAAGCTCCCACTGTAAAATTTCTGTAAATCCAATTGTTGTTCTTAGTAAATCAATAAACTTGAATCGTATTTCCTGGATCGCTTCCATCCGTTTCTCAGTTTTCTTCCTAGAAATTAGAAAGGGTAGGTTTTGAGGACTTTATTGGTCATAAATAGGTCTATTTATTGTCAATTATAAAAACAAATTTCGTAAATTATTATGGGATGATGTTCCTATTATCCTATACAGTGATGTCCATCCTGCAAATAGCGATCGCGAATTCAAAAAATTAATGGTCTGCCCCCGTAATCCAATCCAGATTAAAGGAACGCTTTAGCTCACTTAATTCATCTCGATGGGCTGTGACACTGATTAAACGAGATGTTTCGGGCTTATTCATGGGGGAAGGAGCGATTTTCAGGCATATTTTTTCCATTCTTCCTGCTTTGTTCCAGTAGAACAGTCCTGCGATCGGCGCGATTAAGACCAAACCAAAAAATCCCAGACTCAGGGAAGGATAGATAAAAGATAGAACTAAAATTAAGCAAAATAATCCCAAAATTGCCAACAGAGTCAGAAAAATTGCCATAAATTTACTAGGACGAACAAATCCTTGGAAAACAATTTCTTTTTCTTCTGCATCAACGGAACTAATTTGATAGGCTCGCTCCAGAAAATAGCTTTGTAGTTGGTTTAATAGGGAATCTTCGGGAGAATCGGCAATAAATTGGAGGGTCTGAATCCTTTCTTTGACGGAGGCACGGATAAAAAAGACCAGACCAATGAGGGATAGGAGCGTAAAAATGAAGGTGGAGGTTAGGGCGGGGGTATTCACGATAAATTAATTGTGTCTAAAATAAATGCTATTGTTTACTATAGCAAGTCTGATAAGCTGTCACGAATTGAGATTGTATAACGATTTTGCTAAAAGCTTTCTAACCAGGGGCTTAAGTTCCTTGACTGTATGGGTTTTAGATAATTAACAGTTTAGCAGTTTGAGAATAAAAAAGAAACCGTTAAAGTCCTACAATACGACCAGCTTTTTTTTACAGTTAACAGCAATATTGTCCATTTTAAAACTCAATTTTTATGTTAGAAGCCCTACAATTTGATTTTATGCGAAATGCCTTACTTGCGGGGGTATTAGTGAGTATTAGTTGCGGCATTATTGGAACTTTAGTGGTAGTTAATCGAATTGTTTTTATTAGTGGCGGGATTGCTCATGCGGCCTATGGTGGAATTGGAATTAGTTACTTTTTTCGGTTTAATCCTGTTTTAGGAGCTATTTTATTTAGTATTTTTTCTGCGATGGGAATGGGGATGTTGCAACGACGGCTCAGGGAAAGGGCGGATACGTTAATTGGGGTGATGTGGGCGATGGGGATGGCGATCGGCATTATTTTTATTGATCTGACTCCTGGTTATAAAGCCGATTTAATGAGTTATTTATTTGGCAGTATTTTAGCTGTTCCTAGCGCAGATCTCTGGGGAATGCTATTAATTGATGGATTGATTTTAGGGTTTGTTATCATCTTTTATAAGGAATTACTGGCTATTTCCTTTGATGAAACCTTTGCGACCATTCGGAATCTTCCCGTTGAACTGATTTATTTACTCCTGATGGCCGCGATCGCCTTAACGGTGGGAATGATGATGAAAGTCGTGGGACTGATTATGGTCATTGCCCTGCTGACCATTCCTGCGGCGATTAGTAGTCAATGGATTAAGGATATGAGAAAAATAATGGCTGTTGCCAGTTTGTTAGGAATAATTTTTACTACAACGGGTTTATGGCTTTCCTACTGCTTAAATTTAACCTCTGGAGCCACCATTATTCTCGTGGCAGGGATGGCTTATTTTGTCAGTTTTCTAATAAGTAGAGGAATGAAATTATTAGGATTAAACCCCTCTCAAAAATTAATATCCTAGTATGGTATAATTATTTTAAATATTTGGAAAAATCCTAAAAATTATTATTTTAAATCTTGTTATGAACACTTTACTTACTATTACGTCTAGTCGGATTCTTTATCATCAAGTGGCCGCTTTACTACTCTATCAATCCGTCTTTGAGAATGAAGTGGGTCAAGCTTTTATTAATCTTTTACAAACCCTACATTATAAAGATAGTGAGCAATCTATCACCTCAGTAAGTTGTCTAAAAGCCTATAGTCGTTGGTTTAAACTCTTAACGACAACGAACCAAAGTTGGCAAGACTTTATTGTGGAGCAGATTCTTTTGACGGATAATACCTTTAGTCAGCAGGCCCAAGTCACTGCCTTTGACCAATTGCCCCCTACTCTGATTAGGGCAGCAGAACATGATCTGCAAATTTTACAAAATATTTATTTCTGCCCCGCCAAACAAATCATTCAATGGGTAGAAATTGCCTGCCAAACCCTAGCGAGTGTTCTTCCCTGGGAAATGGAAAATAAACGGGATTTTTTCCTAGATTGTCCAACGGATTGGTCAGAAAATATTTCAGAATTAGCGAAATTTTATCAACAGAATGGGGTAGGCATCTTCGGGACTTATAAAGCTTTCCAATGGCAAGATCACCAACTAACTGGCATTGCCCACCCCGATCTAATCCATTTATCAGAATTAGTCGGCTATGAAAAAGTAAAATTATCTCTTGTCCAAAATACAGAATTTCTTTTAAAGGGTTATCCCGCCCTTAATGTCTTGTTGTACGGAAGTCGGGGAAGTGGGAAATCTTCTTTAATTAAAGGGTTATTAAATGAATATTCTCCCCAGGGTTTACGATTAATTGAAGTTGGAAAATCAGACTTAAAAGATTTACCAATTATTTTAGAAAAACTGAGAGATTTACCTCAGAAATTTATTCTGTTTGTCGATGATTTATCCTTTGAAGAGGATGATGATTCTTTTAAATCCTTAAAAGTTGTCCTAGAGGGGAGTGTAACAGCCAGAGCGCGAAATGTGGTAGTTTACGCAACTTCTAATCGACGACATTTAATCCGTGAATTTTTTGCCGATCGCCCCCGTCCCTTAGAAGCGGATGAAGTTCATGCCTGGGATACGGTACAAGAAAAATTATCGTTCAGCGATCGCTTTGGCTTAACCCTCACCTTTGAACCCGCCAATCAAGAGACCTATTTAGAAATCGTGCATCATCTGGCCAAGCAAGCAGGAATTACTCTGAGCATAGAAGATTTAGATTTTCGAGCCAAACAATGGGCAACCCAACACAATGGCCGCTCTGGCCGAACGGCGCGGCAATTTATTGATTTCCTACAAGGAGAATTAGCCATTAATGAATAGGTGATAATCAAAAAAGATCGATAGAAGCATTATTTATTCTGTCCTGAGAATGTCAGGCAATGGTTCAGCCTGATTAAAGGCAGAAAGGATTACTGGGCAAAGGATTAGAGAAACAAAGAAGCAAATATAAGCTTGGAAGTAATGGTTATAACTTTACAGGGGTGTTAAGGGTAATAATACTATAAATAAATCGGTAAAAAAAGGAGAGAGAGTATGTCAATCCAAAAGATAAAGCCAATCCAAGAGTTTAATGATTCTATATTTTGCAATGGGAAAGAAAAAGAATTATTTAAACGAGACTGTCCTCATTGTCACAGCGAGGAAGTGAAAATTCATTCTCATTACAAAACGAAAAATAATGGAGAGAGAAAAATATTTATCTGTCAAAAATGTGAGTCACTATATTCAGAAACGTATAATAC
>QBMS01000008.1:17801-67450 GCA_003249095.1 Snowella sp. | reverse complement strand
GTATTATACGTTTCTGAATATAGTGACTCACATTTTTGACAGATAAATATTTTTCTCTCTCCATTATTTTTCGTTTTGTAATGAGAATGAATTTTCACTTCCTCGCTGTGACAATGAGGACAGTCTCGTTTAAATAATTCTTTTTCTTTCCCATTGCAAAATATAGAATCATTAAACTCTTGGATTGGCTTTATCTTTTGGATTGACATACTCTCTCTCCTTTTTTTACCGATTTATTTATAGTATTATTACCCTTAACACCCCTGTAAAGTTATAACCATTACTTCCAAGCTTATATTTGCTTCTTTGTTTCTCTAATCCTTTGCCCAGTAATCCTTTCTGCCTTTAATCAGGCTGAACCATTGCCAGAGAGATGACAGCTATACCTAATTGATTAAATCGGCGTGGCTTACCCAAAGATAGACGACAAAACTCCATAGCTGTTTCTTGAGCAAATGGCAGTACAGAATTATGATTTCGATTGTTAATACGTGCGCTATTCAGATAATTTATCAGCATTTTATAGGTTGTTTTAGGATTAAACTCTTCAAGTTGAAAATTATCATCGAATGTAACATACTTTCTCGTCAATAAGTCAGGTGCAATCTCAACTAATTCGCCCGCAAGAATGAATGAAGATTTTCCTTTGAACATTATTTTAGCATCAGATATTAGCTGTTCAACATTAGTTGAATTGGATCGATCCAAGTCATCAATAATAATTAATACACCATGAGAATACGTTTTTTTTGCCCTTTCCAATAAACTATCAAAACTAATCTCAGGTATTTGGGAGTTAAAAGTAGGTAACTCTTTTTGAACCACTTTCCCCGTAACACCTACTCCTGTCGCTCCAACTTCAAAGTTAGTTTCTTTCAAGTCCTTAGCTGTAGGAATCCCCATTTGGTTGAGTTTTTGTTGGGCCCAACGATCATCTGGCATCGCTCTAGCTAAAGCAATAAGAGCAGTTGTTTGTAAATCGCAATTGATAGGAAAGGAGATATATGTAACCAACATTTTTCGATATTCTTTACGAAGTGTTAACATCACATCAAAAAGAAATGCAGTTTTCCCAATTCCACTATGACCATAAATCAAAATACGACGAGGATCATCGCCATGAAAAAGATTAAGAACACGAGAGAGTTTATCTTCTCTACCTGTAAAAACACGCTCAATTCCTTGTTCTGTAGGACTTGTCGTAAAAGGAATTTTATGTAACCCCAATTTTTTAAGATTTTTTTTTGAACGTTGAGAAAGTTCTCGTCCTGTTGTCATCCTAAAACCTCACTTTTTACCTGTTCCAAGACTTGCTGAACCGATTGATAAGTATTATCCACTTTTTCGGCGGCTTCGGTTTTACCCAATTGTTGATAAATTTCACGGGCTTGGGCTAACTCGGACATTCCTTTTTCCAGATGACCTTGGGAAACGAATACATTCCCTAAACTTTCCCGACTTGTGGCAATGCCAGGTAAATCTTGAAGATGTTCATACAGTCGCAGGGCATCCCGATAATAGAGACGAGCATTTTCTTGATCGCTGAGGAGTTCGTAGGCATAGCCTGTTTGATAGAGGGCGTTGGCATACACTAGGGAATTATCCCCTGTTTTAAGTTGATTGAGGCTATTAATTAAGAGTTTAAGTCCTTCTTGCCAGTTGCCATCACGGACTAAACGACTGCCTAAAATGGCTTGGGTGGCGGGGATAGCTTGCCAATATTGTTGGCGATCGTAGTGTTCGGGACTGAGGTAATCTAGAGCGATTTGATAAGCGGCTAGGGATTGTTGCAAATCATCAGGATTTTTGCTGGTCTCATAACGACGAGCCAGGGCATGACCTAAACTGTATTGATCATTAATAAAGTAATCACTACCAGCAGCAGAAACCGTTAAAGCTTGTTGATATAATTCAATAGCCTGGTCTAAATCTTGAGTATTATTATTTAAAGATGATCTTTCTGTTAAAGCTTCCGCTAAATTTCCTTGAGTCCTTGCCCAACCCTGGGGAAAAGCATCAAAAGTAAAAACCTTAAAAGCCTCTTGAAAACAAGCAATCGCGGTTTCTAAATTATCAGCCCTTTCCCCTCTTATTCTGTCTGAGTAAGCAATTCCCAGATTCATTTGAGTCCTTGCCCAATCTTCAGGAAAAGCATCAAAAGTCCTAACCTTAAGAGACTCTTGATAATAAATGATCGCGGTTTCTAAATTGTCAGCCCGTTCTTCCTTTATTCTGTTTTGGTAAGCATTTCCCAGATTCATTTGAGTGGTTGCCCATTCTTGGGGAAAAGTATCAAAAGTTCTAACTTTAAGAGCTTCTTGATAACAAGTGATCGCGGTTTCTAAATTGTCAGCCCGTTCCCCTCTTATCCTGTCTGAGTAAGCACTTCCCAGATTCATTTGAGTGGTTGCCCATTCTTGGGGAAAATTATTAAAATTAAAGACCTTAAGAGCTTCTTGATAACAAGCGATCGCAGTTTCTAAATTGTCAGCCCGTTCTTCCTTTATTCTGTTTGAATAAGCAATTCCCAGATTCATTTGAGTCATTGCCCAATTCTGGGGAAAAGTATCAAAAGTTCTAACCTTAAGAGCCTCTTGATAACAAGTGATCGCAGTTTCTAAATTGTCAGCCTGTTCCCCTTTTATTCTTTGAGCATAAGTATTTCCCAGATTATTTTGAGTCATTGCCCAATCTTCAGGAAAAGCAGTAAAAGTATAAACTTTAAGAGCCTCTTGATAACAAGTGATCGCAATTTCTAAGTTATGAGTCCGTTCCCCTCTTATTCTTTCTAAGTAAGCATTTCCCAGATTATTTTGGGTCATTGCCCAATCTTCAGGAAAAGCTATAAAAGTAAAAACCTTAAGAACTTCTCGATAGCAAGTGATTGCAATTTCTAAATTATCTGCGCTTTCCCCTCTTATTCGCTCAAGATAAGCGGTTCCCATGTTTATCTGAGTTATTGCCCAATCTTCAGAAAAAGCAGTAAAGGTATAAACTTTAAGAGCCTCTTGAAAACAACTGATCGCAATTTCTATATTGTCAACTTTTTCTCCTTTAATTCTTTGAAAATAAGTAACTCCAAGCTTTTCTTGTGCTTTTGCCCAATATTCTGGAAATTCTTGACTACTCCAAATTTTAAGGATAAGCTTAAAAGCTACAATACTTAATTCCTGATTTAACGATTTATCATTTAACGAAAAATCTTTGATTAAAAGGGCAAAATTTCCAAAAACACTAGCAAAATTTTCTCTTTCCTGTGACAATTTATTTGCAGTTAAATCTCTAAAAACTAGAGGTAAAGCTTCTAATAACGATTCATCTAACTTATCTAAGTTAGCCTTTAAAAAATCCTCACGTTTAGCTTTATCCCCATTTTTATTAATCTCACACTCTCGAAAAGCAAGGATAAACTTCTTTGCCTCTTTTATTGATGGTTGTGACTTACCAAATCCCTTTTTTTTCATCTTGATTATTTTATATTAATTGTCTGTAATCATTCAAAACTTCTAAATAGGATTTAATCGCATCCTTAATATTAGCAATAGCCTCTTCTCTGGTTTCACCCTGGGAAGCCTGGCAGACTAGAACACCAAACCGCATAACCTTCTTCACTTTTTTTTAAGTTTGATTTGATATTGCATATTATTACCCAAATAGCTTACCTATCTTGATTAAAGCAAAAATTTAAACTTTTAGCAGAATAAAACACGATAATTTATTGTAAAGTTTCCGCAAAATCCTTAACCTGATTTAATTTTTCCTTACTGAGTTCATCCAATATCCCCAAAAGTTGCGCCCGAATCCCGACCGTTTCCCTCGCTGGCTTTACAAAATTAATTTGCTGGGGATAAAGCGTAATTACAGCGATCGTTTCCACAAAAGCATTAAAACTATTTGAGTGACTAACAATCAATTTCCCCTCTTGATTATATTCAACCCAATTTCCAAATAACTCTACCTCATAGGCTTCACCATCATTATAAATATCGACAATCACACCAATAGTATCACTCGACGCAATATCACCATTTGCAAGGAAAATTGCCTCGATAGTTTTAACCGTATCAAACAAATTAAAAGAATTCATTTTTCTACAAATTTTCCCATTCCCTTCTACTAATACCAGCCGATTTTAATATTTTAGCTAACAAACCCAGAGAAATGTCTCCCTGGTGAGGATTGGGAATGGTTAATCTTAATTCACCTTTAACCAAATATTGATGCTTACCTCCTGCATAAGGCCCTTGAAAACCAACTTTTTTAAGATAAAAAACTAGCTCACGCCATTTTATTGCTCTCCAAGCAGGCATTTAAGCAAACTCCTCAAACAAACTCAGATTAATTCCATCAATCACAGGAAGCTGATGACCTAAACGAACACCTAAAAGAATCCAACCCTCCAAAGCATCTTGTAAATCCTCTCGACAAGATTCTAAGGTATTAGCCTGAGCCCAGACTCCCACACAGTCAGGAATTTCTCCATAGAAAGTTTCATCTTCTAACAACTCATAGGTCGCTTTCTGCATCGCCTTAGCAATATATTGAGTGAGCATAACCATTAAAATAGTAATAAAGTGTAATTATTCATTTAAAAAGAAAAAGACGAAATTATTTCTATTTTACTAGAAAAATAAAACGCGATCGCTAATTTTTTGCTTTAAAATGGGAAGTCTTCTATTTTTTGTAATTGAGTATAGGTTTTAGGACTTGAATTGGCGATCGCAGAATACAAATATATTTTCGATTATTTGACTGAGCTTACTTTACAATTAACCCTTTTGCAAGGAATTTATCCCACCAATCCAGAAGGCGATCGCCAATTTTGGCTATAAATTTTGAAATCACTATTTATCCATTGCCTGTTATTTTAATCATCAAGCTTGGTAAATAAATAACGTAGTATATCAATGCTTAATTACTCCCTCCATGAAGTTTTTTGTAAAATCTGATTGATTTGTTGGGGAAAAGGGCAATCATCAGGAAAAGAAAAAGATTGATAATCCCGATTCTCTCTTAAGCTTTTAATGGCCTTAGCATAACAATCTAGAAAAATTTCTTCCCAATATTGTTTAAGGCTGGGGGAATCTTCCAATAAATCCTGAAGTTCTCGCTGGCTACGACGAATTGTTTCTGTCCAACCTCGATAGTCCTGAGTATAGGTAGAGTAACAAAGTTTGAGACAATGTTCTAGCATGGTAGTCAGTCGATTGCGGAGTTCTCGTCTTTGACTTCTGCCCAAGCTTTCAATTTCCTCAATTAAGTTTTCCCAGTCAACCCTATCATAATTTTGTTTTTTTAATAGATCAATCGTTCCTTCTAGCCAAAGGAGATAATCGTTTGTTGCAAGCATAGGACTTGAGATAATTTCTTTTTTTCCTATTCTATCCCCTAAAAACTGGTTTGAAGAAAGCGATCGCCTTTTTTGAAGTTCAGAAAATATTTTTAAAATCAAATCCACAAAAAAAAGTGGGCCAGATAGCCCACCCATCATTATCAATTCGGATAAATGAAATCTATTTAAGTTGAATAACTTTAGGAGCTTCAAATAAATGTACCGTATCGACAAACCGTGCTGTTTTTGATTGGGTAGAAATAACTAAGCTTTGAGTCCGCGCACCACCATGAAAGAAACGTACACCTTCCATCAAGGTTCCAGGCGTAATCCCACAAGCCGCGAATAAAACGGTTTCACCACTAGCCAATTCTTCACACTCATAGACGCGATCGCCATCGGTAATGCCCATCTCGCCAAGACGTTTGAGGTTACCTTCACGACTTTCACCGATCAAGCCCGTTTGGACAACAGCAGGATCATAAACCAATTGACCCTGGAAGTGACCACCCAAACAACGCATCGCCGCCGCCGAAATGACTCCTTCAGGAGCCGCACCAATGCCCATCAAACAATGAATATTGGTTCCAGAGAAAGCACAGGAAATGGCCGCCGAAACATCACCATCACTGATCAAACGAACTCGCGCACCCGCATCACGGATTTCTTGAATTAATTCTTTGTGACGGGGACGATCCATAACAACGACCACTAATTCTTCAACGGCGCGACCCAAACACTCGCCCAAAATTTTAAGATTTTCGGTAGCCGATTTATTAATATCAACTTTACCTTTAGCGGCTGGGGGAGCGGCTAATTTTTTCATATAAAAGTCAGGAGCGGCAAATAGGCCACCTTTTTCTGAAATTGCCAAAACGGCCATTGATCCATTCTGTCCATAGGCAACTAAGTTAGTACCTTCACAGGGATCAACCGCAATATCGATTTCAACTAATTCGTCAGGATTACAAAAAGTTGAGGCGTTTTCCTGGGTGCAAATTCCCACTTCTTCACCGATGTAGAGCATGGGAGCTTCATCCCGTTCTCCTTCTCCGATGACGATGCGGCCTCTCATGTGGATTTTGTTCATCCGTTCCCGCATGGCATCAACGGCGACCTGGTCAGCGATGTCTTTTTCGCCTTTACCCATCCATTTAGAAGAGGCGATCGCGGCCTGTTCAACAACTTCAATAATTTCTAAACCGAGCGTATTTTCCACGAGTTAATCCTCCCAATTGCTGATTAAGTTTTCCTAGACTGGATCTTTTTTTGTTATCAGTCAAAGTCTATCAGAGTCGGGGATCACCTTAAAATAAAAAATCCCTCAAGGCAGACTATATACCCTAGAAAAATCAGAGAATTTCCCTAGCTACCTTGAAAAAAATAAAAGCTCCCCTTATCAAGGCTACTTTGTACACACAAGTCTTTGGTTTTATTATTAACCTTATCTAGCCCCCTAAATCCCCCAATTCTGGGGGACTTTGAACTCACAAAAGTTTCGATCTCCCCCCAAAGTTGGGGGGCTGGGGGGGCAAAAGATGTGTGTACACGGTAGCTTATCAAGGGGGGTAGCGAGGATCAAAACTAGGTTTTAGGCGAAACCTTATCAATGACCGCTAACGTGCCATCAGGTTTAACCGTCCAGACATCATAGCTACCAACCACATCCCCATTGGCATCAATATCCACATTTCCGCTTGCCCCTTGATAGTTAACAGGTTTACCCTCTTTAACTAAAGCCAGTGCCTTGCAAGGATCTGTCACCTCTTCACCAGGCCCCGCCGCAACTTCCCGAATTTTGCTCTGAATCCCTTCACCCGTATTAGCTTTCGCTGCCTCAGCCGCTAACATCATCAAAATAGCGGCATCGTAGGTATGGGGAACAAAGGCGGTCACATCTTTACCCGATTTTTCTTTCCAGGTTTTGCTAAAAGCCTCTAAAGATTTACCGTTAGCACCTGGTACAGTCCCTAATGCCCCTGCAATAATCGAATTACCTTCGGCATCTTTACCCACTTTTTTCACAAAATCTTCAGAATAAACCCCATCGGTAAGGAGGATGATCACCCCCTTGGTTAAGCCCTGTTTATAGGCTGCTTGCAAGAGCGCACTTCCCGTATCGGCATAAAGCACGGCGGCCACCGCATTAGGTTTACCCGCAAAGGCTTGACCTGCTTCCGTATCGAGGGTTGCGGCCTTGGGATCGTAACGGACGGGTTTATCGCCATGAAGAATTTTGCCACCGTCTTTCGCAACGGATTCCACAAACACTTTCTCAAACCCTACGCCGTAATCATTATTAATTACAACCGTTGAAATATTTTTGAGACCTTTTTTAGCGGCCAGGGCGGCTAAGGCGGCGGCTTGATAGGTGTCAGGAGGTGCGGTACGGGCCCAGTAACCTTGAAACTCGCCTTTTTTAGCTTGATCCGTAAAGACAGGACTAGTGCTTCCTGGGGAAACCAACATCACCTTATTTTTAACCGCAATGGGAATAGCCGCACTAGAAACACTGCTCGCAAAGGAACCAATCACTCCAGCAACCTTGTCTGCTTCAGCCAGTTTGGTCATCGCCGAAGCTCCTGCGGTGGGATCGGTTTGATCATCTTCAACCACGAGGGTAACGGGTTTTCCGTTAACGCCACCACAAGCATTAATGGTATCAACGGCTAATTTGGCGGCAACGGGCATATTTTGACCAATGGAAGATAAATCTCCCGTTGCAGGCAGTAAGGCTCCTAATTTCAAGCCATCAGCACCAGTAGTCGCACTGGGAGCAGCAGAGCCTTCGGTTGTGGGTTGAGTTGCCGTTTGATTGCCACCACCACAGGCTGTTAGAAAACCCATACTCAAGCTAGTTAAAACTAGGCTGAGGGTAATCGGTGATTTGATTTGACGATTTTTTTTGAATAATGATTTTCTCATGGATTACTCCTCACTTAGATAATGATGAATTCAGGGTAAACCCAACTTTTATGATTAAATCATGAGTTAAAAGTCTTAGTTATTACCCCAAATTTCCGTTAAAAGCTACTCTAGCGCAAATTGACGCTAGGTAGTAGTGAAAAGGCTATCACATCTCCGAGATAAATTATCGCGAAATTCGACAAACCCAAAATATAGGGGGGATTAAATACGGAGAGAGAGGGATTCGAACCCTCGGTACGGTCTTACGATTCGTACAACAGCTTAGCAGGCTGCCGCTTTCAACCACTCAGCCATCTCTCCAAGCTAACGAGTATCTATCATAGCAAATAAGGACACTTCTGCAACAAAAAAATTTTTAGACAAATTTTATTAAGTATTGCAACAAATTTATCTGCAACGGGGGAGTTGGCCTTTAAGATGTAAGGCTTAATATGCCCTATTTTGAGGAAGATCTAATGTATTCTACTTTGTTACTCGCTACAAGTGTCCCTGCAACCCTGGAATGGAGTCCCACAGTGGCGGGGGTGATGATTGCTTGTAATATTTTGGCGATCGCGTTCGGTAAGTTTACGATCAAGTATCCCAGTGTGGGCCCTGCTATGCCTTCTGCGAATTTGTTCGGTGGGTTTGGATTACCCGCAGTCTTAGCAACGATGAGCTTCGGTCATGTTTTAGGGGCGGCGGTGATTTTAGGATTAGCCAATGTAGGCGCACTTTAATATTAATTCTCTGGCATGATTTGAATAGTCTGAAGACTGGAAATCAGGAAAAGATACTCGGCAATGGATACAATTCTGACTGCTGGGTATTTTTTTATTCAATTTGTTCACATAAAATCAATAATTTTTCTAAACCTTCGGCTAGGGAAATTAATTCAAACCAGGAAGAGCCGCCGACTAAATCCTGGGCATGGGCTAGTTTATTGCGTAGTTTTTCGGCATTCTTTAAAAATCTTTCCCCTGAACTTTTTGATTTTAATTCTAGTTTTTTGATTAGGTCAGGATGGTGTAAAATCAAATCCCGTTTATCACAGAATTGCAGATAATCTAATAGATCGGTAGCTTCGTTGCGATCGCGACTTTCTTGTAATAATTTATGGGCCGTCTTTAAACGTTCTTCGGTTAAAATATTGGATAGGGAATCGGGAAAGTAATACAGACGAATAATGCGTAATAAATTCATTTCCAAGAGGGTCACCAAACTAAATAAAAGCATTCGGACAGGGGATTTTTGTAAATCTCCTTGGGTAACGATTCCCGTGACAGAGTTGCAATCTAAGATAAATAGACGAGTTTTATTTTGTAATAGGGGAAGGAGTTTAATCAGAGGGGTAGAAATGGCAATTAAATCCTGGGGAAGAAAGGCTTTTTCATGGTTTTTACACTTTCCTGAACTTTGATGGGTTAAATTATTTTTTTCTAAATAACCCGTCACGATTCCCTCAGTTTCAATCCCTACCACATCAAAATCCTGCTCCTGCATCCAAGCAAAAATTTCCTGGATAGATAGGTTGGCATTAACGGCTTTTAAGGGTTCAGCCACATATTCAATGGTGATACTATTTTCAAATAAACTGCGGAGGTCTTGCGATCGCGACTTTAATTGTTTCATCTAACGGTTCCTTGGTTAAGCGAAAAATCTCTACTATCATTAAAAATATTTGCAAAGATTATAAAGTATCCTTGGTGATCGCCTAAACTTTTTCCTTGAAAAAGCATTTATTTTGAAAAAATTTTGATTCAACTTTAGCTTAATCATAATGAATCATTCTCCCTTCCCTAAAACAGCTAAGTTTGTTATTAAAATTGGTTTAAAAACCAGATTTTCCTTTGATTAGGCAGACTCATTGTTCTGAACCATTCCTAAACGAATGGATTTTTTCAGGGATAGCTTTTGAAGAATTGTTGCAAAAATAGAGGACAATACACATAATCCATAAAACAAATTATTTTAAATTTTATTCAGTAATCAGGAGATAGTATGTATATTGTTCAAATTGCCTCGGAATGCGCTCCTGCCATTAAAGCGGGGGGGTTGGGAGATGTGGTCTATGGGCTGAGTCGAGAATTGCAACTTCGCGGCCATTGCGTTGAACTGATTCTGCCCATGTATGACTGTATGCGCTACGACCATATCTGGGGACTCCATGAAGCCTATCGCGATCTTTTTGTGCCTTGGGATGGTCAGGCGGTTCATTGCGCAGTTTTTTGCGGTTGGGTGCATGGAAGTCTCTGTTTCTTTATCCGTCCCCATTCTGCTGAAAATTATTTTGATCGTGGCCATTACTACGGTGCGAGAGATGATGATATGCGTTTTGCCTTTTTTAGTAAGGCGGCGATCGAATTTTTACACATTACGAATAAACGCCCCGATGTCATCCATTGTCATGACTGGCAAACAGGGTTAATTCCTGTGATGTTATTTGAAATTTATAAATATCATGGTATGGGAACTCAACGAGTTTGTTATACCATTCATAACTTTAAACACCAGGGAATTTCAGGAATTAATGCCCTCCGAGGAACGGGTTTAAATAACGAAGCCTATTATTATCAGCAAGATCGATTACAAGATAATTTTAATCACGGTGCGATTAATTTCATGAAAGGGGGAATTGTTTATTCTAATTTTGTGAATACGGTTTCGCCCCACCATGCTTGGGAAGCGCGTTTTACGGATATTAGCTATGGCTTAAGCAGTACCCTAGAAATCCATCAAAACAAGTTTGGGGGGGTTCTCAATGGCATTGATTATGAAGTCTGGAATCCCATGCTGGATAAATTCATTGCCCATCCCTACGATATTGATACCTTTGACGAAAAAGCGAAAAATAAAAAGGATTTACAGGAAAGATTGGGACTAGAAGTTTCCAATAAACCGTTGGTTTGTTTCATTGGTCGATTAGATGAACAAAAGGGTGTTCCCCTGGTTCACCATTCCATGTATTATTCCCTCGGAAAAGGCTGTCAATTTGTTCTCTTAGGGTCAGCGACGGAACAAAGACTCAATCTTAAATTCTGGCATGAAAAAAATTATTTAACAACTAATAAAAACATTCATCTGGAACTCGGTTTTAATGAAGAATTATCCCATTTAATCTACGCCGCCGCCGATATTATCGTGGTTCCCAGTAATTATGAACCCTGCGGTTTAACGCAAATGATTGGTCTGCGCTATGGAGCAGTTCCCGTTGTGAGAGCGGTGGGGGGATTGGTGAACACGGTGTTTGACTGGGATTACGATCCAGAACATTTACCCGAAGAGCGCAATGGTTTTGTGTTTAATGATCCCAACGAAATGGGGTTAGAATCAGCGTTAGGACGGGCGATCGATCTCTATGAAAAAAGTCCCAAGCTATTCCGTCAACTTGCCTTGCAGGGCATGAACTATGACTATTCTTGGAATCATCCAGGGCAACAGTATGTGGGGATTTATGACTATATTCGGTACAAATAATTTCAGGTGAAAGAGCAAATTTTGGAGAATGTGATTGAATTACACGTTGAACAGGGAACGGAACGGTTAGACCGATGGTTGTCTTCCCAGTTGGCGGATTTGTCCCGATCGCGGTTACAAAAACTGATTGATCAGGGACAGGTTCAAATCAATGGGCAGGTCTGTGGGGAAAAACAACACAAAATTCACCAGGGCGATCGCGTGGTGGTAACCATTCCCGTCGTGCAACCGTTGCTCGTGGAAGCCGAAAATATTCCCTTGGATATTCTCTATGAAGATAGTTCCCTGATTATTCTCAATAAACCTGCGGGGATGGTGGTGCATCCTTCTGCGGGTCATGCAGATGGGACGCTCGTTAACGCACTGTTGGCCCACTGTCCTGATTTAACGGGCATTGGGGGAGTTGAACGGCCAGGCATCGTCCATCGTTTGGATAAAGATACCACAGGCGCGATCGTGGTGGCTAAAACCGATCAGGCATTCCAGCACCTACAAGCTCAACTCAAAGCGAAAACTGCCCAACGGGTTTATTGGGGCATTGTTTACGGTACACCGAAAACGGACACGGGAACCGTAGATTTACCGATCGGTCGTTGTCCGTATGATCGCCAAAGAATGGCCATTATCTCAGTGGAAAAAGGCGGACGAGAAGCCGTTACCCATTGGCAAATTTTGGAACGCCTGGGAAATTATACCCTGATGGAATTTCGCCTAGAAACGGGGCGTACTCATCAAATTCGGGTTCACAGTAAGCAATTGGGATTACCGATTGTGGGTGATCCTGTCTATAGTTCGGGCCATTCCTTGGGAGTTAATTTATCGGGGCAAGCTCTCCATGCCCATCAATTAAGCCTGATTCATCCCGTTACAGGAGAATTGATTTCGGCGATCGCGCCCTTACCTGAAAATTTTGAAAAACTGCTGATGATTTTGCAGAAAAGAAAGAATGCGTGTTTTTAAATTTTCCCCATTGAACTCCGTATTATTACTGAAGTGCCAGAACTTTTGAGAAAGTATATCAGTATTATCTGGCAAATTGCCGAAAGTACGGTTAGAATCGTGTAGAAACATTAAGTCCCATCATCCATGCCCGACCTCAATACTATCCGCATCCGAGGAGCCAGACAGCACAATTTAAAAAACGTCGATCTAGACCTGCCCCGCGATCGCATCATTGTCTTCACGGGCGTATCAGGTTCGGGAAAGTCTTCCTTGGCCTTTGATACCATCTTTGCAGAAGGACAACGGCGATACGTGGAATCCCTCAGTTCCTACGCACGGCAATTTTTAGGACAACTCGATAAACCCGATGTGGACGCGATCGAAGGGTTGAGTCCTGCTATTTCCATTGACCAAAAATCCACTTCCCACAATCCCCGCTCTACCGTTGGCACAGTTACGGAAATTTACGACTATTTACGCTTACTTTTCGGACGGGCGGGAAGTCCCCATTGTCCCCACTGCGATCGCAATATTGCCCCTCAAACCATTGATGAAATGTGCGATCGGGTGATGGCTTTGCCCGATAAAACCAAGTTTCAGATCCTCGCTCCCGTTGTTAAAGGCAAAAAAGGAACCCATGTTCAATTACTATCAAGTTTAGCCTCCCAGGGATTTGTACGGGTCAGAATTAATGGCGAAGTGAGGGAACTTTCCGATTCCATTGAATTAAAGAAAAATCAGGCTCACCACATTGAAATTGTGATTGATCGTTTAATCAAAAAACCAGGATTAGAAGAACGATTAACCGATTCCCTCAGCACTTGTTTAAAACAGGCAGAAGGGACAGCAATCATTGAAATTTTGAGCGATTTAGAAGAAAAGACAACAACCGAATCCGACGAAAAAAACACCTTTTTTGATCAGCCTGAAAGCAAAGAAATTGTCTTTTCGGAAAACTTTGCCTGTCCCGAACATGGGGGCGTAATGGATGAATTATCCCCCCGTCTTTTTTCCTTTAATTCTCCCTACGGAGCCTGTCCCCAGTGTCACGGTTTAGGGAATTCTCGCACCTTTTCCGCCGATCTGGTCGTTCCCGATCCGTCCCAACCCCTCTATTCCGCGATCGCGCCTTGGTCAGAAAAAGATAACTCCTATTACTTGTCGCTCTTGCATGGATTAGGGCAAGCTTTTGGCTTCAATCTGCACACTCCCTGGCAAAAATTAACCGACGAACAAAAACATATTTTGCTCTATGGAAGCGAAGAACCGATTTGGTTTGAAGAAGATTCCCGTTATCAGGAAAGAAAAGGCTATTTTCGCAATTTTGCAGGGGTTTTAAATATCTTAGATCGTAACTATCAAGACACGACTTCCGATGTTATTAAACAAAAACTCGAAAAATATATTGTCCATCAACCCTGCGAAACCTGCCAAGCGAAACGATTGAAACCCGAAGCCCTGGCCGTTCGCTTGGGTCAATACAGGATCAGTGACCTAACCAGTGTTTCCATCCGAGAAAGTATCCAGCGCATTAATCAGTTAGAGTTGACGAACCGTCAAGCTCTGATTGGAGAATTGGCCCTCAAGGAAATCAAATCCAGATTGCAATTTCTGATGGATGTGGGACTAGATTATCTAACCCTAGACCGTGCCGCCATGACCCTTTCGGGAGGAGAAGCTCAACGCATTCGCCTGGCAACCCAAATTGGTTCGGGTTTAACAGGGGTTTTGTATGTCTTGGATGAACCCAGTATTGGTTTGCATCAACGGGATAACGGACGGTTACTCGAAACCCTCAAAAGATTGCGGGATTTAGGCAATACGCTCATTGTGGTGGAGCATGATGAAGATACCATTCGCATGGCTGATCATTTAGTGGATATTGGCCCCAAAGCAGGGGTTCATGGGGGAGAAATTGTTTGTCAAGGAGATCTCAAAACGCTCCTGAAAAGTAAACGATCGCTGACAGGGGCCTATCTATCGGGTAGAGAAGCGATCGCCACTCCTGCAACCCGTCGGCATGGTAACGGTTTATCCTTGCAACTCAAAAATTGCCATCAAAATAATTTACAAAATATTGATGTCGAGATTCCCCTCGGTCAATTAGTGTCGATTACGGGGGTTTCTGGCTCAGGCAAATCGACCCTGATTAACAAGTTACTCTATCCTGCTCTGCAACACCATTTAACCCGTCTTATTCCCTTACCTAAAAATTTAGGGGAAATTAAAGGTCTAGAGGCGATCGATAAGGTGATTGTCATTGACCAGTCTCCCATTGGCCGCACCCCCCGTTCCAATCCTGCGACCTATACGGGAATTTTTGACTCCATTCGAGAAATTTTCACCCAAACCATCGAAGCCAAAGCTAGGGGGTACAAAGCAGGACAATTTTCCTTTAACGTCAAGGGTGGACGCTGTGAAGCCTGTCTCGGTCAAGGGGTTAACGTCATCGAGATGAACTTTTTGCCCGATGTCTATGTGCAGTGCGATGTGTGCAAAGGCGCGAGATATAACCGCGAAACCTTACAGGTGAAATACAAGGGTTTATCGATCGCCGATGTGCTGGGATTAACTGCCGAAGAAGCCCTGCAAATTTTTGAAAATATTCCCCGTGCGGTCAGTCGCTTACAAACCTTGGTGGATGTGGGTTTAGGCTATGTGAAATTAGGACAACCCGCTCCCACTTTATCAGGGGGGGAAGCCCAACGGGTCAAGTTAGCCAGTGAATTATCCCGTCGAGCCACAGGCAAAACCCTCTATCTGATTGATGAACCGACAACGGGTTTATCGTTCTATGATGTCCACCATTTACTCAATATTTTGCAACGCTTGGTTGATAAGGGAAATTCGATTCTCGTCATTGAACACAATCTAGATGTGATTCGCTGTAGTGATTGGGTGATTGATCTCGGCCCCGAAGGCGGCGATCGCGGGGGAGAACTGATGGCGATCGGCACTCCTGAAACAGTGGCCAAAAATCCGAAATCCTATACAGGAAAATATCTAGCCCACGTTTTAAAGCAACATCCTGCCTAATGAGCGAGCTTAAAAGTCTTCCCTTGATCAACGGAAAAAAGATACTTGCGATCGCCTGAATAACCCATTCGTTCAAAGCTCTTCACATTTCTATCGTTAAAACGCGACCAAAACAGAGTAGGATAGATAGGCTATGGGTAAAATAGCCCTAGCTTTAACCCATTGAGTCCTTGACTCGCATATTCTTTATAGGAGGTTTAAAACTCAAGAATGACTCAAGTTGTCGTCGGTCAAAATGAACCCATTGAATCAGCCCTACGTCGCTTTAAGCGTCAAGTTGCCAAAGCAGGCATTTATACAGATTTCAAAAAGCATCAGTTCTTTGAAACTCCCCAGGAAAAGCATAAACGGAAAGAAGCAACGCGCAGAAGACAGCGTTCCCGTCGTCGTTAAACGCAACGAATTATTGTCTTGTCAGATTAACCCTTCTCACTGTGAGAGGGGTTTGCTTTTTTATCGCAATAACGACATTGAATTTCTTGAGGCAAGGGGCTTAAGCCCCTTGTTAACGTGTTGAACATTATGGCGATATATCTTGACTTTTAGAAAAATAGCCCTATTTTCAAAGCTTTTGTTCTTGAAATATGGTTTTCCATTGTTTTTGTCTCTCCTCTGGGGATTCTTTGCCCAAATTCCAGAGACTTTCATAAAAGAAAAAAGAAACCCCTGCAAATTTTTCTTCTCGCACAAAATTAACTTGTTCTTGAATTTGGCTCATGGGTAGGGGACGATTTTTTAGTCCCGATAAAATCCCGATCGCGACGGGAATTTGTTGTTTTGTGGTTTGGACTTCGGGTTTTTGTAATTCTCGCTGAAAATCGCTGAGTTGATTGCGATAGACTTGCAAAACCAATTGATCGATTAATCCCTGTTGTTGCCAGCTTTGCCAGTCTAGTAAAAAACAATTTTTAGAAAATTGCTGGGGATTAGGAGAAATGGAGACTAAAATCTGGGGTTTAACCGCCTCGATTTGTTGGGATAACTTGGACATATATTCCGTGATTTTCTGCGATCGCCAGTCAACCCAGGCTTGCCACTCAGGATCATTGACCACACAATCCTCGACAGGCTTTAATACCGTTGGATTGGGCGGTAATTTACCCGAATGTTCCTCTTGATAGAGCTTGAGCGTCAGGGGATCATACCCAAAATCGGCGGGATAACCGAAATGATCGTCAAACTGGATGCCGTCAATGTCGTATTGATTGACAATTTCGAGGACTAAATCATTAATAAATTGTTGAACTTCTGGATTGAGGGGATTCAACCAGACCCGCTCATGGGTTTTACCTTCTAACCAAACCGTTTCCCCATCAGGCTTTTGGGTTAACCAATCGGGGTGATTTTTCGCCAAGGTTGAGTCAGCAGGAGCCATAAACCCAAATTCAAACCAGGGAATGACCGCCATTTTTTCCCGATGTCCTTGCTTTACGATTTCCTGCAATAGATCCCTATTTTGCAAACCTTCGGTGGGATCAACCAATTTTCCTGTGTGTAACTTTGCGATTTGACTAGGATAAAGGGTATGTCCCCAATTCCAAACGGTGGGATAAAGGGTATTAAATTTGAGCTTGGCTAGATCAGCGATCGCGTTTTCGGTGCTTTCGGCTTTGAATAATACGTCACTGTCGATATTGGTTAACCAGACTCCCCGTATTTCCTGAAAACTTGAATTTTGGCTTAAGGAAGGGCGACTGATCAGGGTCAGACCGAGGACAGCCAGCCCCAAGAAAATCCAAACCAGCGATCGCATCATTCGATTCATCTTTTTTAATACTTAATAACTGATGGTCAAGACCGCTCTTTGGCGATCGCTAAACCGACATGATACCATGATAAACATATCAAGATAATTAGTGATCCCTCCAAAAACCATGCAGACTGTTGATACCCAACCCGCACCAATTAGCACCATAGACGCACCTAAACAGGGTTTACCCGTAACGATTATTACAGGATTTTTAGGTAGTGGTAAAACAACGTTATTAAATCATATTTTAACCAATCAAAAGGGTTTAAAAGTTGCCGTTCTAGTCAATGAATTTGGCGAAATTGGGATTGACAATGAACTAATCATTACCACAAATGAAACAATGGTAGAACTCAATAATGGTTGTGTTTGTTGTACCATTAATGATGATTTAATCCAAGCGGTTTATAATGTTTTGGAACGTCCTGAAAAGGTTGATTACCTAGTAGTAGAAACGACAGGCTTGGCTGATCCTCTGCCTGTTGCTCTAACTTTTTTAGGCACAGAATTGCGGGATATGACTCGCTTAGATTCCATTGTGACAATGGTGGATTGTGAGAATTTTAGTCTGGATTTATTTAATAGTGAAGCCGCCCAGAGTCAAATTTCCTACGGTGATATTATTGTTCTCAATAAAACCGATCTCGTTGATGAAGCTGATGTGGATGCCCTCGAAATTAGAATCCGTGATATGAAAGAGTCGGCCAGAATTCTCCGTACCACAAAAGCGGAAGTTCCCCTGCCCTTGGTGCTGAGTGTGGGTTTATTCGAGTCGGATCAATATTTTAAAGTCGAAGAAGTGCAAGATAAACATCATGATCACGCCCACGAACACGATCATGAATGCGCTCCTGATTGCGGCCATGATCACCATCACCACGATCATCATCACCACCATGACCATTCCCACCACTTAGAAAATGATGGTTTTACATCTATTTCCTTTGAAAGTGATAAACCCTTTTCTATTCGTAAGTTTCAATATTTTCTCGATAATCAATTACCCAGTAATGTTTTTCGAGCAAAGGGAATTCTTTGGTTTAAGGAAAGTCCGAAACGTCATATTTTTCATTTAAGTGGTAAACGTTTTAGTTTGGAAGATAGCGAATGGAAAACTGAACCGAAAAATCAGTTGGTTTTGATTGGTCAAAATCTCGATCATGCGGGTTTACGGGAACAAATCGAAAGCTGTCTGAATGCGCCTGTTGCTACTCGTGGTAAGGGTTTCGGTCGTTAGAGATTAATATTATTATTCCCCGCGATATGGCACATTATGCCGATTGTCGGGGTTTATTTTTGTGGTTGCGATCGCAAAAAAATGTGTTTATTTTGAATAATTTTCTGATGAACTTTTAAGTTTGGCAAGTTTCGGGAAGAAATCGCTGATAATTGAGTGTTTAGTCCCAAGCAAAATTGTATAATGGCACTATCAAAAAAAATGAGGTTTTGGGTATGCTAACAGGAGCAGAGGCTTTAATTGTTGATGCCTTAGCCAAAGGATTAATCGGGCAATTGGTGAAGTCGGGCTGGGAAGGTATTGCGAAAAGTGAGTTACTCCAAACCAATGTGGGGGATTTATGGCGAGATGGAAAATATCTCTTTGTCAGGGAATATGCTCAACGGTATTGGGATCGGCACGGGAGCGTCAGAGTGTTGAAAATGACTAAGCCGATGAATTTGGAATCCATTTATATTAATATGCAATGTTTGAATAAATTTACACGCGACAAATATGAATCCAGCCTCAACTTAGAAAAAGCATTTCGAGAAAGTAATCAACGGCGGTATCGTTCCCAAAAAGACGGCAAACAAGAAGGTATGGTGTTTGCAAATCAGGAAAAATATTTGATGGTTTTTGGAGAGCCTGGCATTGGTAAATCTACTTTTTTGCGGAAGGTTGGTTTAGAGGCAATGAAAGGAAATAATGAAAAATATCAACCTAATTTAACCCCTGTTTTATTGGAGTTAAAGCACTTTAAAGAAGAGCAGATTGATATTCAGGCATTAATCCAAAAGGAGTTTGAGATTTGTGGTTTTCCTAACGTAGAAAAAGCCATTCCTGATAAATTAAAAAAGGGTGAGTTATTAATTTTATTGGATGGTTTAGATGAAGTTCCTGATGCTAATACAAACAATGTAATTACAACCATTCAGAATTTTGTCGATCAACATAATAAAAATCGCTTTATTATTTCCTGTCGCACGGCGGCTCGTACACATTTTAGACAATTTACGGATATTGAAATTGTCGAGTTTGATGATCAACAAATTGAAACTTTTATTGAGCATTGGTTTAGGGATGAACCAGAAACAGCGAAGGAATGTTGGGAATTGTTACAACAACCTGAATATGCCAGTGCTAAGGAGTTGGGACAAACGCCCTTATTATTAACCTTTCTTTGTTTAGTTTACGATGAAAATCAAGCGTTTCCTACTAATCGCAGTCGTTTATATGGGGATGCTTTACGAATTTTATTAGAACGTTGGGCGGCAGAAAACCGTTTACCCAATCGGCGACAAATTTACGAGAATTTGAGTATTGAAAATGAAGAAATTTTACTGTCAGAAATTGCCTATTTTTATTTTAGTGAAGACCGCTTATTTTACAATCAAGGGGAGTTAACGGATCAAATTAAAACCTTTTTAATGGATAGTCTCAATGCCCCCCATTATTTAGATGGTGAGCAGATTTTAAAAACAATTGAAAAAGAGCAAGGAATTTTTGTGGAACGGGCGCGGGGGGAATATTCTTTTTCCCATTTAACGTTACAGGAATATTTGACGGCAAAATATATTGTCGATAATAATTTGGTCGGGCAGGTGGTGAAAGCTCATCTCACGGAACCCCGTTGGCGAGAAGTTTTTTTGCTGATTGCGGGCTTGATTTTAGGGAAACAACAAACCAGTGACTTTTTTGGGGTAATGGCCCAGATGGCCAAAGATTTTCTTCAAACTCAACTGGGAGAAAAATTCCTACCTGTTTTGAGATGGGCCGACCGCATGACCAAAGACTCGGTAAATAGTCCCATTAAACCCCCAGGAAGAAGAGTGATCGCCTACGCCTACGCCTACGCCAACGTCTACGCCATCGCCTACGCCAACGCCATCGTCAACGCCATCGCCTACACCTATGCCTATACCATCACTAACACTAACGCTATCGCCATTGTCTACGCCTACGCCTACGCCCTCGACATCGCCAACGCTAACGCCATCAGCATCACCATCGACATCGCCATCGACTACACCAAATTCCTCACATCCTTGATAACATTGGCTGAGTTATTTCAACAAGACCAGATTTTTTCGACAGTCAATGATCAGTTTTTAATCACAAAATTAAGAGAAGAGCAAGACTTTTTTAACACGAAACCTCAATTAAAATGGAAGGAATTTGAGGAAAGAATCAAGGTTATATTTCAAATTTGGAATCAAACCTTTTCCCTGATTCCAGATTTATTAAACTTTGGGTTTGAGGAAATAAAAGACATTGATCAGCAATATTTCTATATTTATCACTTGATGTTGGACTGCCAAAAAATCGCGCCGAATTTGGCTCCTGGGGTTTGGGCAGAAATTGAAGACGGAATGTTATTGCCTTAATTTTGTCCTGCACTTTTTTACAATTTACCCATAATGACAAATGCGATCATCAAATATTTAATTTGTTAGATATTTAAAACTTACTTCAAGGAAAAATATAAAATGGAAACTATCACAATTCAACAAGCCTTAAATCAAATTAATGAAATTTTAGAAAAAGCCTTTTCTGGTGAAGAAATTTTCATTAAAAAGAGCGACGAACAAATTATTAAAATATCATCAATGCTACCACCTTTGCCCCGTCCTTCCTTATTTGGCAGTGATAAAGACAAAATTTATATCGCCGATAATTTTGATGATCCCTTAGAAGACTTTGAGGAATATAGGTAATGCAAATATTATTGGATTATTCAATCACACGAATCTGGAATAGTAAAAATTGATCAATAATACTTTATAAAAACGGAGTTTTAGGGAGCGATCGCGTAATACTCACTCTCAAAACCAGTTTAATCAGTGATGATTTTTACTAATTAGGAACAATGATTTAATAAGTTGTGCATTCAAGATGTCGATTTCTGTAGGGACATAATACCATTATGTCCTTAATCTCAAGGGTCAACAGACAATGTATTGCTTGATAGACGCATAAAAGGGCTTAACAGTGTTAAGCCCCTACAAAAAAGGGGATTAATTGGGGGAATACGAACCTATAATCTCAATAATCAAGAACAAGAATTCTTTGTAGAATTTGTTGATCACAGGAAAAAGAACAGGTTATTTATTTTTCATTCCTTAACTCAGTTACCATATAGTAAAGTTACAAATCTTAACCTCAAAACCTTATGCCTACCGTTAGTCTATTACGTGCTGATTCCTACGAAATTGAACGTTTATCCCTCTCCGTCCAAGCCTTGCTCGAACCCCTGGGCGGAATCGAAGCTTTTGTTAAAAAAGGCGATCGCGTTTTATTAAAGCCCAATCTATTAACGGCGGGTCGTCCCGATAAAGAATGTATCACCCGTCCTGAACTGGTTTACTGTGTAGCCAAATTGGTGAAATCAGTGGGAGGAAAACCGTTTTTGGGAGATAGTCCCGCTTTTGGGAGTGCGAGGGGCGTAGTAGAAACCAATGGTTATCTGCCCTATTTAGAGGAATTAGACATTCCCGTTGTGGAATTTCGAGGCCATCGTTACCCAACGGAAAGCGATAATTTCAATCATTTGCGTTTATCCAAGGAAGCAATGGAAGCGGATGTGGTGATCAATTTGCCTAAAATTAAATCCCATGTCCAATTAACCATGACCCTGGGCGTGAAAAATCTCTTTGGTTGTGTGCCTGGCAAAATGAAAGCCTGGTGGCACATGGAAGCGGGCAAGGACAGCGATCGCTTTGGGGAAATGTTGGTGGAAACCGCTAGGGCAATTAATCCTAACTTAACAATTTTGGATGGAATTATCGGTCACGAAGGCAACGGCCCCATGAATGGGGTTCCCCGCGAACTGGGAATTTTAGGAGCTTCTAGTAATGTGTTTGCGTTGGACTGGGTAATCTCAGATATTGTCCAAGTCGATCCTGCCGATGTGCCGACTTTGGCCGCTCAACAACGCTTAGGTCTGGGATTTGATCTGGCTGATCTGGATTTTCCCCTAGAGCATCCCCGTCAATTACAAGTGAGTGACTGGAAACTGCCCGAAGCTCTAATGCCCATTGATTTTGGCTTACCCAGGGTATTGCGCTCAACCTTTAAGCACTTCTATATTCGCTTTATTAAGGAACCATTGAACACCTATGCGTTGAAGCCCTGACATTCATTAAGGTTTTTGTCACATCAACTACATAAGTTCCCAAGGTTTAGCCCTAGCCTTAGAACAAGACATAAAGTCAATATCACCCTCCGATTGCTAGAGAACCGCCCATCCTTCAGTGGCGGTTTTTTTATTGGTTCCAGATTTCCGACTCCCTAAGTTTTCCTTTTTTTTCTGTAAAACAGGCGATCGCGATCGCCAAGAAAGCTAATGTTAAGCATTTTGAGCAAAGTTTACATAGGACAGTTAAGAAATTTTCTGCGATCGAGATCCGCTTATTTTTTCAGGTCAGCTTGAGAAAAACTCATCTTTTTTTTCGCTAAAAGCCTTACAGTAAAAGCCCTTGAACCCTGTTTTCGTTATTTCCGCCATCCCGATTTAGCTTCAAAATCTTGGATTACTGATAGAGATAAATTAGCTAAAACTAAAATACATAATTATTTTTTTTAGTCAAGGGGGTTGCCAAATATCTTAATATAGTGTTACATTAGTTTACATAAAGACAAAAACACATAACTCAACAGGAAATTAACAATGACTTCTTCTACACGCGGATTTCGCCTCGACTCTGACAATCGTTTAAACAACTTCGCTATTGAACCCCAGGTTTACGTTGATGAGACCGTTCAAGCAGGTTGGACTGAGTACGCCGAGAAAATGAATGGACGCTTTGCCATGATTGGTTTTGTTTCCCTCCTAATTATGGAAGTTGTAACAGGTCACGGTGTTATCGGTTGGTTGACCAGCCTCTAAACAAAATACGGGCGTTGCAAGCAGACGGAAGTCCTTACTTAAAAGGAATCCTAGCCATTTATGAGAGAAACTAACGCCCCTTTCTCATTATTTTTTAAACATTACAAAAATTATTTCTATACTCTGGAGCTATTACTATGAATTCTGATTACGATATCTACGCCAATAAAGACCTTTTTGCACCTGTTGTTTTCCGCTCGGAGTTCAATAGTTTCAAGCCTATTTCTGGAAATGAAGCTTGGTCATTATTTTTCACAGGTGGTCAAGAAGATAAGGAATTAGGCATCAATCCTGAAACAGGACGCTTTTTCACCAATACCCTAACCGCGATCGCCGTTGTCGGAATCGTCTGGGCCTTCTGTTTTAGTCATCCCCAACTCTTCGGCTTTGCCCATACTCCCTTTATCGGTTAATTACATGAAACATTAATCCTCTGTCAACAATGAACTCGAACTTTCCTTCCAAGATAATTGGGGGGATTTTTTATTTTGGATCAATTAAATAGCCTTAAACTGAGCTAAAACCCTGAAGTTTGCATTGGGCGGCGATCGCTGTTTAAAATCTGGCAAAATCTAGGGTAGCTTTGGATTTATCTGTAACCCAGGAAATCAGTTACAATTTCAGATGATCTGTAATAGCCCTAGCGATGACTGACCTGATTCTAGATGTTCGTAATTTACAAATTGAATTTGCCAGAGAAGGAAAAACTGCTCCCATCATTGCCGTCGATCGCATTAATTTTCAACTGCAACGGGGGAAAATTCTGGGAATTGTGGGCGAATCAGGTTCGGGCAAATCCGTCACCTCCCTAGCCCTGATGGGATTGATTCCCAAGCCAGGCAGAATTGCGGAAACGAGTGAGATCTATTTTTATCCGACAGAGGGTGATAGCGATCGCAATATAGACATAAATTTAGTCACCTTAAATGAAGACGAAAAACGTCAATATCGGGGTGGAAAAATTGCCATGATTTTCCAGGAACCCATGAGTTCCCTCAATCCCGTTTACAATATCGGCTTTCAAATCACAGAAGCGATCCAACTCCATCAACAGGTTACCCCTGAACAAGCCAAACAACAGGCGATCGCGCTTTTACAAGAAGTCCGAGTGTTACCCAGCGATGAAACCCTGGAAGAAACTTTTTTAACAAAAAACTTAGCTAAAAATTCCCAAAAATCGGGTGCTGTTACCGAGCAAATTAAGTCCTATATTAAACAACAAAAACAAGACTTTTT
Organism: Snowella sp.; assembly: GCA_003249095.1. GTDB lineage: Bacteria > Cyanobacteriota > Cyanobacteriia > Cyanobacteriales > Microcystaceae > Snowella. Next base: position 42,666 of record QBMS01000008.1, on the reverse strand, counting down.
AAAACGCTATCCCCATGAGCTTTCGGGGGGACAACTGCAACGGGTGATGATCGCCATGGCCATTTCCTGTAATCCGAGTTTATTAATCGCCGACGAACCAACTACCGCCCTAGATGTCACGGTACAGGCAGAAATTCTCAAACTTCTACGGGATCTCTGTACCAGTGATGAACGCAATATGTCGATGATTTTTATTTCCCACGATTTAGGGGTGATTAATGAAATTGCTGACTTGGTAGCCGTGATGTACCAGGGTAAAATTGTTGAAAATGGCAGTAAAGAGCAAGTCCTCTATGCTCCCCAACACCCCTATACCAAAGGATTATTAGCCTGTCGTCCTCGTTTACAACCCCAACTGGCCCAATTACCGACTGTGGCCGATTTCATGGCATCGAATCAACCCGCCAAAACCTACGCCCTCATTTCCCCCCAAGAAGAACAGGAGCGATTAACCCGTTTAACGACCCAGGAACCCTTATTGACGGTGAAAGAATTAACCGTTGAATTTTCTAAGCCAGGCCTACTCAGTAAACGGGATTCTTTTAAAGCGATTGATAATATTAATTTTCAAGTTTTTCCAGGGGAAACCCTGGGATTGGTGGGGGAATCAGGCTGTGGCAAATCGACCCTAGCCCGTACTCTTTTGCGATTAATTCCTTCCCAATCGGGAGAAATTATTTTTGGGGGAGAAAACATTTCCCAGTTAGAGATGAGAAGCAAAAAATTGCGAAATCTACGGCGAGAAATGCAAATTGTTTTCCAAAATCCCTATAATTCCCTCAATCCTCGCATCAGTATCGGTAAAGCGATTATGGAGCCGATGATTATTCATCAAATCGAGAAAAGCGATCGCAAACGTAAGGAAAGAGTTTCGTCTTTATTAGAAAGAGTCGGTCTTGCTCCCGATTGGTTTAATCGCTATCCCCACGAATTATCGGGCGGTCAACGGCAACGGGTTTGTATTGCCAGAGCCTTGGCCCTCAATCCCCAATTTATTATTTGCGATGAATCGGTATCTGCTTTAGATGTTTCTGTCCAGGCCCAGGTTTTAAACTTATTTAAAGATCTCCAACAGGAATTCCAATTAACCTATATTTTTATTTCCCATGATCTGAGTGTGGTTCGTTTTATGAGCGATCGCATCATGGTGATGAATAAGGGCAAACTCGCTGAAGAGATTAATTCTGCCCAGGCGATCATTACCCAACCCCAGAGTGTCTATACCCAAAAGCTGATCAATTCCATCCCCCAATTTCCCGACGATATGCAATGGTTAAATGAGTAAAATTAGTTGAGCGATCGCTTACAAAATTTTAGTGCATACTCATAGACTTCCACTAAGGTCTCGTTTTACACCTAATTCTTCTAATGCGACTTCTGCTGTTTCTCTGACTTCAGAGATAGGATGTTTCAAAAAAGTCTTGATTAAATCAATATATTTTCCATTCCTAGACAAGCCAATAATGTCAAGTCCATGAAGTAAACAATCAAGATTAAAAAAGTTAATCATCTGAGTTAAAGAAGACAAATTCAATTCCTGAACACAATCTCTATGGGAAAGTGCATCTGCTACTGAATTGAGTAAAACTTCTTGGATTTCTTCATCTTTTTCTTGAATAGCAGTATCAATTAATTCTTGTAGGATATGTTGATAATCTATTTCATCATAGTCATTAACAGAAGAATCTAAATTATCACTAATTTCTTCTACTTCCCGCAAAAAATGTCTCTCCTCCTTCATATATCTTTGAGAAATTGATGTTAATAGTTCCCAAAATCTAAATTATTTAGATGATTTATTAAAACTATTGTTGAGTATTTATTAATACCTTCAAAGTATCTCTTAGATTAGATATTTCTAAAGAAATTAATTTATAATCTTCAGTTATTTGCTCTTGACTTTTGTTTGCTAAAAAAAACAGTTTCTGGGAAATTTGAATTAGAGTTTTAACAATTTTTTCGTCGGGATCTATGCGATTTTCATTTGACCACCTTTCAATAGCCTTTTGAGATAATCCACATAGCTCTTTTTTATAAATACGTTGTCTATTGACAACTTCAAGAACTTTTCGTTGTGCATCCATTCTATTATTAAATTCTGACATTTTTTTCAACCTCACAAAGTAAGTTTTTCATCCATTCTTCAATTAAATGAATTTCGGTAAGGGCGGATTCTATTTCTTTATCTTCTAACATTTTACCTATCCCTCTAGTGGATAAATATCTAGCTCTTTTTAGTATTTCATAAGTGCTATTGGAAATTTTAATTGATTTTTCCCCCATGTGTAAAGCGGAATCTTTTGAAAAATTACCTATTTTTTTAGTCCCAAGCAAAAAACACGTTGCAAAATTTCTCACTGCCAAGAAAATTGTAGATAGCTCAAAAGTTTTACTACTTTCTTCTAGCCTTACAGAAGAAATTGCACTACTAAGTAAATTGAAAAATTTTCTGCAATCTTCTGCACATTTTCTATATTCATTAGGTTTTTCTAAAGATTTTATAAAATTAATATCATCCGAAGAATAAATTATTTGAGACTCGATGGCTAAATGCCATGCAAAAGGATTTCCTTCCTGCCAAATTTCTATAATTCTACTATATGAATAAATTGAAAATATAGAAGGATCAAGCTGTACGTTATAACTTTCAACAATGGCAAGAAGATCAATATCTGAGCCGATATTATATTCTCCTCTACAAATAGAACCAAAGGCGTATATATGCAATTTACCTCCTATTTAATCGTTTAAGAATGACTGATGTAAAAAGACTAAAAAATACTAATCTTACGAAAAAAACTAATGTGGTATACCAAAGAGGATAATTAGGAGAAGACAAAGTGGCAAAGAAGATTGCGGGTATTTTTACTGGCATTTGCCAAATAAAATCGAAAGAATTACTAGTTAGATATTGATTTTGATTTATAACAATATCAAAAAGACCCATTAAAATAAAAAATATAAATACTGATCTAACTAGCTTTAAAATGTCTTCACCATTTCCCCAAGTGAAATCCCAAAAAGAGAAATTAAGCCAATAAAAAAACATTTCTATGCGCTTAATATTTTTGTATTTTTGGCGATAATAAGACTCATTAGAATGCCATGCTTTATGTAAATGTTCTTTTGTAGCATCTAATTCAACTTTGATCGCTTTATTTACTGAATCTGAATCTCCCAGTTGTTGAAAGTTTACACGTAAAGTTCTAGCAAATTTTAACTTTAAGTTCTCTTGACTAGGACAACAATTATCTAAAATATCGTTATCAATAATTGTTTTTTCAAAAATTGTGTAGTCAAACTTACAGCCTATAAATTTTGCTCCAGAAAAATTTGTTCCTACAAATTTACATCCAGTAAAATCACACGAATCAAACTTACAACCTCTTAGGTAACTAGATTCAAAATTTGTATATTTGAAACTGACTTTTTCAAAATTCTTATCTTTTACGATAAGTCGAACAAATAACCTATTTTCAAATTTCTCATTAGAAATGTGGGAATTGATTTTTTTATCGGTAAGAGTTTCTCTACCACTATCATCAATTTTTACTACAGACATAATCTAGGAATATTTCACTTTAAGGGGAAATAGTTTTAGATTTTTACAATTTTTCTGAGTAGAAAAAAAGTGATATTTCTGTTAAGTGGTTCTGCAAAATAAATTACCCATTAGACAAGCCTAGAAACCTTACGGTACAAGGATTACCTTGTGTAAATAATTTTGTCGAGGTACTTAACAGAGACTCAACTAACCAAAACCTCTTGTTTTTCGACCACTGCTTGACGTTGATAATCCTGAGATAAATATTCTGCTAATTGAGCTTCAATTTCGTCGCGGACAATCTGACGATATTCCATAAAATGCTCGTTGTGGGCGCAGAGGGTTAGATAATGCTCAAAAACGGCGGGATTGTGACGAATAATGCCAAACAAGTGATGCCAAAAACGCCAACGAGTATCCCGTTTAATGCCTTGTCGCCAAATGACGATCGCCAACGCTTTGATATCAATGAAGCTGGGTAACTTGGCGGGGGGATGACATCGGGGCGCACCCAATTTAAGGAAACAACGATAGATGCGGTCTAGATATAAATGAGGATCGTAGAGTTGCCAAAAAGCATGGACGTATTCGTTGGCAATATCCTCTAGGGGACGGGTGGGGATAAAGTTCATTAAGGTAGTTTGATTAATGTTGCCGTCTTTTTCTGCCCTGAGTCGATTTTCCCGTTCGAGACGATGCCACAATGCGGTGTTCGGCAATGCTTGGAGCATCGCAAAGGTAGTAGTAGGAATAGCCGTTAGTTCGGCAAACTGAATAATGCGATCGCCCGCGCCTTTTTTCTCTCCATCAAAACCGATAATAAAACCAGCAATGGGTCGCAAACCAATTTTAAGCAGTTTATCAATGGAATCCACTAGGGAATTACGAGTATTTTGGAATTTTTTGGTTAATTGTAAACTTTCTTCATCGGGAGTTTCGATGCCCAAAAAGACTGCATCAAAATAACAATCCACCATCAATTCCATCAATTCTTGGTCATCCGCTAAATCAATAGAAGCTTCGGTATTAAAGCGGAAGGGATACTGATGTTCTTTTTGCCAAATTTTGAGTTCTTTTAACAGTAATTTAACGTTGCGTTTGTTCCCGATAAAATTATCATCCACCATGAACACACCGCGTCGCCAGCCGAGTTCGTAGAGATAATCTAATTCCTTCAGAAGTTGTTCAGGGGATTTGGTGCGGGGTTTGCGTCCGTAAAGAACAATGATGTCACAAAATTCGCATTGAAAGGGGCAACCTCGCGAAAATTGTACCGACATGGAATCGTACTGATCTAATTCCAGCAGGTCGTAACGGGGAACGGGGGTAATGGTAACATCGGGTTTTTCTGCGGTACGGAATACGCCAGAAGTCTCACCCTTGGCGATCGCCTCGATAAACATGGGAATGGTAATTTCCCCTTCATCAAGAATCATGAAATCGACACCCGCACCCTGAACTTCCTGGGGAACCGAGGTTGGATAGGGGCCACCAACTGCGACTAATTTATTGCGTCGTTTGGCTTCTCTGATTTGGTCTAATAAATCTTCTTTTTGGACAATCATGCCCGATAAAATGACAATTTCTGACCATTCCCATTCTTCTTCGGTGACGGCTCTAATATTTCGGTCAACTAGCTTAAATTCCCACTCCTGGGGCAAAATCGCGGCGACGGTAATCAATCCCAAGGGCGGCAGTAAAACTTTGCGGTTTACAAGTTGGAGAATCTTTTCGTAAGACCAAAAAGTGGGGGGGAAAACGGGATAAATAAGTAATGCTCGCATTTTATCGATAAATACCCTTTTTTAGGGAGATTAGGAAAAAGATGTCAACGTTGTTTAATATGGTACACTACAAAACTTAGAAAATGATTGAGTTTCTACTAATTCTTAATTTTTCTAGGGCGATCGCCGTTTTAAATCTGAAGTATTGGGTCGAAAAAGAACAGATTGAACCCAAATTTTTCTCTTTGCTAAAAATACTGGCATTCAATACTAGGTTAAACTACGTGAAATATTTATAGTTCAATCTATGTTCAGAGTTTCTGAAAACGTCGAAACCAGTGGTTAAATTAAGTCAAGCTCGTTACGATTGTTGTGAATAGCGACAACTTCCTACGGATTTTGTTCCTCAATGCCTTATCTCGATCTCCGGGCAACCATTGCCGAAGCAAAACTCACCAAATATCTACTCATTCAGAAGCCGAAAGATGATAAATCAGGTTTTCTGGCACAAGCAGGATATAATTTAGGTAATTGGTGGCAACTTCAGCAGGAATTAAGACAGTTTTTATTTAATCAAGCAACACTCCATAAAAAAACGAGCTTTGGTGATATTTATGAAATCAAAGGAATTTTAATTGGAGTCAATGGGATCAATTTAAGAGTCGCAACTTATTGGATAGTTGACTCACTAACTAACGAAACAAAATTTGTTACCTTGCTGCCAGATTAAAGGAGAAAAATTTATGCAATTTGAACTATTTTCTGAAGTTAAACTAACAAAAGATTTACCCGAAGACAATTTACTAAAAGGCATGACGGCTATCGTCGTTGATTATTGCCCTAGACCAGAAGGAGAAGAGGATGGTTATATTTTAGAGGTTTTGAATAGTCAACAAAAAGCTTTTACCGTCATCGCTGTAGAAGCTTCAACGATTGAATCCTCTGTTAATATCAAAGAACGTGAACATCAACTGATTTAAAGATGTATTTTCAATTTAATTAAATCCTGTCTTAAACTGCATAAAATATTCATACTCCAATCTATCTATGCCCAGTTTTTCTGAAAAAGTCGAACCCAATTCCCAAGCTATTCTTGATGCGCTCCAACATTTAATTGAAGTTGTTACTAAACTGCGATCGCCTGATGGGGGATGTCCCTGGGATTTGGAGCAAACCCAACAAACCCTCATTCCCTACATTATCGAAGAAGCCTACGAAACCGTTCATGCTATTAAAAGTCAAGACCAAAACGCGATCGCGGAAGAATTAGGAGATTTACTGTTACAAGTGGTATTACAAGCCCAAGTTGCCCAGGATTCGGGCTATTTTAGCCTGAAGGAAGTGGCTCAGGGTATTGCGGAAAAACTCATCCGTCGTCATCCCCATGTCTTTGGAGAAATCGAAGTAGATAGTGTGGAAACCGTCAGGGAAAATTGGGAAAAGATTAAAGCGACAGAAAAGGGAATTGATCCAGAAGAAAAACAACTTTTAAGTACAAAATTAACCCGTTATACCCAAAGCTTACCACCTTTGATGGCAGGGAGTAAAATTTCTAAAAAAGCGGCGACTGTTGGTTTTGAGTGGGAAAATATTGAAGGAGTCTGGGAAAAGTTTGAAGAAGAATTAGCGGAATTTAAGGAAGCTTTACAAAGGTCAGATAAAGAACATCAAGAATCCGAATTAGGTGATCTATTTTTTACCCTAATTAATCTCGCTCGCTGGTATCAACTAAATCCGTCTGATGCCCTAGATGGAACTAATCAACGCTTTATTCAACGGCTATCTTTGATGGAAAATTTTGCTGATAAACCTTTAGAAGATTATACGTTAGCCGAATTAGAAATACTTTGGAAAAAAGCCAAATCTAAACTAAATCATTGATTTTTTAAATTAAAACATAACACTTTGTTATTAAAAGCGATACAGAGATAAGGAAATAATAGTATTATGTCCCTACAAATAATTTAATCTGCTGTAAATTATTTAAAATTTAATCGGTTCTAATCCCAATTTTTCCCAATTTAAGTTTGTCGCAATTTTCGCTAAATAATCTAAATCTTTTAATTGCTCAGAAGATAAATAGGGCAATACTCCCAAAACGGGTAATTGGGTTAAGCTTTGGATTAAATCCGTTGGGGCCCAGTCTTCTATTTTTTCTTCTGCTTCTGGCCGATTACAACTTAAAATAATGCCTTTTAACGTCACTTTGGTTTGACGGGCCAAAGCAACATTCGCCACAGCTTGCGCGATCGCGCCCAATTTGACGGGAACCACTAACACCGCGTCTAAATGCCATAAACCTGCTAAATCGGCAACGGTCAACTCCGCAGTAACAGGAGAACCCAACCCGCCTAACGCTTCTACTAAAACCCATTCATGGTTCTGTTGTAATTGCGTTAAAGTTTGCCAAACCACATCCAAGGCGATCGCCCTATTTTCTCTTTCTGCGGCAATAGGTGGAGCAACGGGTTCTCTAAACTTCAAAGGAGTGACAATTTCCCAAGTGTCTTTCTGAGCAAAAAGAGCTTGATAATGTTCATCATCGCCAACTCCCGTTTGTAACAATTTCATTAACCCCAAAGAGCGATCGGAGCGGTATTGATGCCAATAGGCCGCCAAAACTGTTGTTAAGACGGTCTTGCCTACATCCGTATCTGTTCCCGTAATCAATAATGTTTTCATCGGTTTAAAATAGATCGAATCGCGAAAATTCAACCACAGAAATAAGTTCAGTAAATTTGTTTAACTTTAAATAATCTTTAAATCAGTTTTATCGCGTTTCTACGGAGTTAAATGAGTGGGTGATCATTAAAAGTAAAGTTATCATTAAGAATGTCCAAACTAATAACTCAGAACAAACCAAACTCTGAGAAAATTAGAAAGCTATGAGTTGGGGGAAGAGTTCCTGTCGTGACCCGTACTGCTACTTTAACACGTCAGTCGATGCTGTCATCGCTGTCTGATAATAATCGTCTGCGTCTTTTTTCTGGATCGGCTAATTTTCCGTTATCGCAAGAAATTGCCCGTTATTTGGGAATGGATATCGGCCCGATGTTACGAAAACGTTTTGCCGATGGAGAACTGTATATCCAGATTCAGGAATCCATTCGGGGGGGGGATGTGTACCTCATTCAACCGAGTTGTCATCCCGTCAACGACAACTTGATGGAACTCCTGATTATGGTTGATGCTTGCCGTAGAGCCTCTGCCCGTCAAATCACCGCCGTCATTCCCTACTATGGATACGCTAGAGCCGATCGCAAAACCGCAGGACGGGAATCGATCGCGGCAAAATTAGTCGCTAACTTGATCACCGAGGCAGGAGCGCAACGAGTTCTCGCAATGGATCTGCATTCTGCTCAAATTCAGGGCTATTTTGATATTCCCTTTGATCATGTCTATGGCTCTCCCGTCATTATTGATTACCTACTCAGCAAAAAATTGAGCGATTTAGTGGTGGTTTCTCCCGATGTGGGAGGGGTTGCCCGTGCTAGGGCCTTTGCCAAAAAATTAAATGAGGCTCCCTTAGCCATTATTGATAAACGTCGCCAGTCCCATAATGTGGCTGAGGTTTTGAATCTCATTGGTGATGTCCAGGGAAAAACGGCGGTTCTCGTTGACGACATGATCGACACGGCGGGAACCATTCAAGAGGGGGCTAGACTCCTAAAGGCACGGGGAGCAAGACAGGTTTATGCCTGTGCAACTCATGCAGTTTTCTCTGAACCAGCGATTTCTCGGCTATCCAGTGGATTTTTGGAAGAAGTAATCGTCACCAATACGATTCCCATTCCTGAAGATCATACCTTTCCCCAATTAACGGTTCTGTCGGTGGCGAATCTATTGGGTGAAGCAATTTGGCGGATTCATGAAGATACTTCCGTGAGCAGTATGTTCCGTTAGTTTTTCGTGAAATCTTGTTATTTATTGGCGATCATGCAGTGCCGCTTTGCGATCGCAACTTTTGTGAAAACAGAAAGAAGAAAATCCAATGACCAAAATCCGTAATCTAAACTTTGCGGATTTTTTATTTTGTCAATTTATTGTTATTATTCTTAATATTGTGTTACATTTATTTACATAAGGTAAAACGTTAAATTGAGGAAATCAGTCATGGCAAGTAATACTCGTGGATTTAGACTCGACTCTGATAATCGTCTCAACAACTTTGCGATCGAACCCCAAGTTTACGTTGATGAAACCGTACAAGCAGGTTGGACTGAATATGCAGAGAAAATGAATGGACGCTTTGCCATGATTGGCTTTGTTTCTCTCTTAGCAATGGAAGTTATTACGGGTCATGGTCTTATTGGTTGGTTAACCAGTCTTTAGTCTTTTATGATGTTGGCGATCGCTCACTCATACTAAACGAGATTATCTGGCTCAGGGAAATAATTCTCTCAGGGCCGACTAAAGCGATAGAAATAAACGACACCGATACTTTTTATAACATTAATTTATCTAATGTAGTTTTTAAGTTTTAACTCACTTTTCAACAATGAACTTCTTGTAACTCTTCCCTATTACTGGGAGGAGTTTTTTGTGATTGAGTCCCAGGTAATATTGATGATTAAATTGATAGTTAATTGACCTGGGCTAAATAGAGATCGGGTCTTAAATTTTGGGCTTGTCGGAGATAGGAATGATGGATTTCTGCCTGGGTTTTAGGGGTATTGATATAAATTAACACTCGAATACATTTTTCTAAGCTACCTTCTACAGCCATCTGTTGCACATCTAAGAGAGGTACATTGTCCCATTTGGGTCTTTCCCTAGCGATCGCGGCGGGAAAAATCGCATCAAGATCGCGGGTGGTGGTAAAAATCACACTAACAATCTCTTCAGGATCAACTTGATTGCGGAATTCGATTGCGTCTAACAATTCACTGACAGCTTCTCGGATAGGGGGGATCGCATTTTCTGAAACCGTTGTTGCTCCCCGAATTGCCCGCACTTTCCACTCCACAGTCCTTGACCTCCAGCGTATCAAAATCAATTTTAAGCATATCACTGCTAGGCAATTGACCCACAGAAAATTGCGATCCATTTCCGATTTTTAAGATCAAGTGTCTCGCTCAAGTCGCGATCGCAAAGTTCAGGCAGATTGAACGGGCAGTTGGGAGGGAATGACCGTGAGAATGTGGTGCAGATCTTCCCGTGCCTTAAATTCTTCTAATCGTTGGATGACTTGCCCTTGATTAAATAGCAGTAGGGTAGGCAAATTTTTCAGACGATAGGTATTAGCCAATTGAAAATTGCTGTCAGCATTAACATTGACGACCATTAGATGTTCTCCCCAATCCGATTGCAATTTGGCTAAAAGTGGGTTGACAAAACGACATAACCCGCACCAGGGTGTCCAGAAATACACTAGAACAGGTTTGGGAGATGCTAAAACGGTTTCGCTAAATGTCTTTTCATTAACGGACAACATTGGATGCAGTCTCGATAATTTACCTAAATCCATGCTACAACTAATCGGGATCAAGGGGAATAGATAATTTCGATATTACCTGCTCAAAAATTGATGGCTAGGTAGATAGGATATTGATAGGAGTGTGGCAGCGATTTTTGTGAGGCAACTTTGGAGCCGTTAGGGATAACGAGTAAGGCAGAAGTTCAATCGCTAAATCTAATTGAATTTTGGTAAGATATTTGATCTAACAAACCCTTAGAAACCAGTCTGAATCCTTGCCTTATTATTCTCAGTATGCCAACACTTTTTCAGCAACCTATCTTAGGGAGTTGCAGGGACAAATTTTAGCCTGTCCCTATTTTGCTGTTAATAATCTCAATCGAGATTTTGTGAATACCAAGGGTTTTTCGGTGGTTTTTCGGCGATCGCATTTAGCCACCGTTGAACAACGATTTCCCTATTTTAAACCCTATTTAGACCGTGCTTTGTTACCTGAATGTAATGCTTTTTATCTTAATCCTTTGTTATTAAAAACGGGTTCTAAAGTTGATCCCCACATTGATCGCTCGCTCCGTTCCTATTGCAAAACTATTAACCCGCCTTTGTTTGTTAGTGTTCTCTATGTGGAGGTTCCTTCGGATTTAGTAGGAGGAGAATTAATTTTGCGATCGCCGAAACGTCAGGTGGGAAAAATTGTACCTCAATCTAATACCTTGTTATATTTTCAAGGTGATCTTACCCATTCGGTTAATCCCGTCAGCAGTCGGGCAATTCGTCTGAGTCTGGTTTGTGAGCAATATAGTTTAGAAGATGAGCAATTGGAAGAAATCCCGACTTTTCAGATAGAATCTAGGGTAAACCCTGTTGAAAGACAGAAAAAGAAACCAGGCAAAACGCGATCGCGTAATGGTACTGGCTGATCATTAATGAGTTGAAAGTTTTGAAATGCGATCCTATTCTTAATGATTGCTCTTTAAACTATGACGGGAAAAAAGCGATCGCGTTTATCTTCAGCTTTTAAATGAAAAATAACCCCAATTTATCTAAACAAATCAGGGTTTTAGTATTATTTAAAGAAAATCATGCCCTCTTTTTAAGGGAACAATACTGATCGGGAATAGTGCAATAACGGCAGTTCCATTGATTGGCTTGCGGGGTGGGAATTTCGGGACTGGTGAGAATTTTTAGGGTTTGATGAAGTTTGTCGAGAAAGGTTTGATCGAGGTAAATACTGGAAATGTCTTCGGTTTCATCGGGATAGATGAGTCGTCCGAGGAGTTGTCGATTTTTGCATTGTTCTTTGGTGTTATCTGCATGACGGAGCAGTAGCATATAGAGCAGAACTTGGTAACGATGGGATTTTCGTTTTTTGCCGCTTTTGCAGTCTTCAACGATTACCCAGTCGTTTTTGATGGCAATGATGTCGGGACGGCCTGCGATACAAATTTTGAATTTGTTGCCAAATACTTTGATGGAGTTGTGATTTTCGACGGTGATCTGATGTTCTTGATTTTGGAGTTCTACGGCTCGTTGAATGAGCATTTCGTCGTGATTGGTGCTGTCGTAATCGCTCGGTGGGGTTGGAATATGATATTGGGTTCGTAGCCAAGGGGCGTAATAGCAAGGTTTTTCTTCGGCCATGAGTTGGGCGATCGTTGTAACCCAGGCGTAGGGGGTTAGGCGTTTTTTGGGTTGGTTTTGAAGGGTTGTTAGCATGATTTTTGAGAGAAAGGAATAAGGAAAAAGGGCTTTTTTCTTAGAAAAAAATGCTTAACGGACTCGCTGTTTGGTTTCGTTATGCCAATAAGCGGTAATAATTTCGGGCGTGGGGAATTCTTGGGAACAGACGACTCGTAATCCCCGCAGGGCATCCATTACTTTGGCGTAGGGGGTATGGTTCAAACTGCGATCGGTTAGGGTATATCGCAATGCGCCATCGCTGTATTCTTTTCGTCCGTAGGTCAGGGCGATTTTTATCATGTCATCATTGATCGCTCGTTGCTGTTTGCGTTGTTTGGTGTGTTTAGATTCGGTTAGGGGGCCAAGTTTGGAGATGTTGTCATCTGCTTGAACGATTCGATAGATTTGGGTTTGTTTGCTCATGGTCTTAATTGCAAAAGTTGTTGTTGTTTTCGTCGATAATTTGAGAATAAGCGGAAATTTGCGAGAAAAACAGTGATAGTAAGTGAACTTAAGCCAGTCTTTAACAGCACTTATCTTCACTAAATTTCACTAAACAAGTTTTGTTCTGTTTGCTAGAGTTAGGAAGATGTGAAATCCTCCCAAATATCCATGAGTACAACTCCTAAAAAGCGTCAGCGTAGTTTTCCCGTCAAATCAGAGGCGTTGAGTCTCATGCAAGAAAAAATGCGTGAAAAAGGGTTTGAATTTACTACTCAAGACGAGATGTATGCTGAACTTGCTGAGAAAGCTGGCTTAAACTCATCAGATACGATCAAAAATGTTTTCAATCCTCAATATGGAAGGAAACCAGAAAAAAATACCGTTCAATCAATAGCAAGCGTATTAGGTCTTTATCCTTGGGATATTGTTGAAGGTTGGAATCCGCCTGAATCTTCAAGCCGCATTAAATCTACAGATTCAAAAGTTTCTATTTTTAATCGTCAAATATTCCAAGAGATGTTAGATAAACAGCGAGAGTTAACTGCAAATCCTTTAATTAATGCGAATTTTGAAGCATCTAAGTTGTATGTTCCGCTAGGTTTAGTAGAAAGTAAAAAGCAAGAACGGAGAAAAGATGTTAGTCCTGAAATGGGTTCTCGTTTATATCTTCCTGAAGAATATGAAATTACTCGGCAATTTGAAAATGATGAATTTTTAACGGAAGTTTTATTGCAGGGGAATAGTCCTAAAAGTCAAGGAAAACGGATTGCGATTATTGGTGAGCCAGGATCGGGAAAAACAACTCGTTTACAGCAAATTGCGGATAAAATTTTTAATGAAAATGATGATAATTTATTGATTTGGGTATCTTTAGCTGATTTACAGGATAGAACCTTAGAGGATTTTTTACTGAATACTTGGTTAAAAATTGCCCTAAAACAAAGAGAAGCTAGTGAAGAAAGTCAGAATGAATTAATTAAACAATTTAATGAAGGTAATGTCTGGTTATTGTTAGACGGACTAGATGAAATAGTGCTTGATAGTAATCCTTTGTACTGGGTTAATTCTCAAATTAAAGGATGGATCGAATCGGCAAAAATTATTTTGACTTGTCGGGTTAATGTGTGGGAGTCGGGGAATAATTATCTGAGTTATTTTGATATTTATCGGAATTTAGATTTTTCTGAACTGCAACGAGATGAGTTTATTTATAAATGGTTTACTGATCGCAATTTAGCGGATCAACTGATTAATGAGCTTAATCAGGATGGAAAGGAACGCATCAGAGATTTGGTTAAAAACCCGCTACGCTTAACGCTAATTTGTTATTCCTGGGAAAATCATCAAGGTTCATTACCTGAAACAAAGGCAGGACTTTATCAAGAATGTGTGGAGGCTTTTTATCAATGGAAAGAGATTTATTTTAAAACGACTAGCTCTCAGAGAAAGGAGTTAAATCAGGCATTAGGGGAATTGGCAAAACAGGCTTTGGAACAGGAATCATCAAAATTCCGTTTAACGAAAAGTTTTATCTGTGAGGTTTTAGGGGAATCGGATGAGGGTTTATTTAAGCTGGCTTTAGATTTGGGCTGGTTAAATCGAGTTGGGGTTGCAGAGGAAAATCCGAGTGAACAGGTTTATGCTTTCTTTCATCCTAGTTTTCAAGAATATTTTGCGGCTTTGGCTATTGATGATGATAGATTTTTCTTAAACCATAACAATAAAAATCCTAGCACATTTGAAAAACATAATGAAAGAAATTGTGTGTATAGAATTTTTGATTCTCAATGGGAAGAAACATTTTTAGTTTGGTTGGGAAGTCAGTATATTGACAATGAAAGTAAAAGAAAAATATTAACTAATTTAATCAATTTTAATGAAATGAAAGGATATAGTTTTTTGGGTTTCCGAAAAAAGTGTTTTTTCTTGAGTGCGTCAGGGATTCTTGAGTTTCCAGATTTGCAAAATTCAACAATCTATAATGAAGTATTTGATCAGTTAATAAAATGGGGAGATTCTGAATCGTTAAAACATCTATCTTCTATGTCTTATATCAGACCTGAGTACAGCCGAGAAATCATCTTTAAATTAATAGAAGATTCATTTCAGGCTACACCTGACTCATTAAATGAAATACTTTTAATTATCGAAGCCTTATCTAATATATTGACAAGTCAAGATAGAAAAAGGATAGAAAGCTTTTTAGAAAAAATATTAGATGGATTCTTAAGAATATTTGAATACGAACATGGATACTGTTCTGATATGCAGGATGTACCCAATTGTTTCAGTGCAAAAAATTCTCCAAACATTAATACTATTATTAGCTGTTCAAAAAAGATCTATTCTGACTACTCTAAGATAGTTCGTTTTTTGGAAAATTTATTAGAGTTTTCTCAATTCATAAAAAATAAAGACCATCAATTTAAATTTTCTTCAAACTTATTACAAATAGATCCATCAAATCTAAATGCAATTAATACTCTGCATTATTTAATAAAAAATAGCAAATGTGAGCATACAATCCACTGGTCTTGTGAGCTTTTATTACAGTCGAATCAGAATACAAAAGATGTGATTGAGACCCTTCATTATTTATTAAAAAATAGTACAGATGATGAAATACATTATTGGTCTTATCTATCACTATCCGAATTTAATCAATACAGGGAAATCGATTTATTTTCTGACATGATTAATCACACAAATGAGGGTATGTTATCATGGACTTTAAACCGATTAACTGCTCTTAACCCTAATAACCCTAAATTATTAGAAGAAATCAATTCTTTATTGAATAATATGCAAGTCACAGAAGATGAATCGGATAAACAGTTTATTGCGGAATGCCTTTCTGAAGTAGAACATTATTTGATAGATCAAAGATTAATAATAAAAACTTTACTGGAGGAATCACAAAAAAATAAGGATTTTGTTTTTTTTACCTCTTCAATGTTTTACTTGATCAAGATGAAAAGCCCATGTTTAGAACAAAAATTCGATGAAATAAGAGCATTAATCAATAACTTTATTTTTAAAGGTTTAACTCATGATGAATATGATGGAATAGGTTCTACTTTGTATATTTTCGACTATGCGGTTAAAAGATTTCCCTATTCAGATATTTGTTCAGATATAGTAAAATTAATGAAATTCAGATTACTAACCAAAGGATTAGATGTCATGGATAATTCACTTATCGATACTTGTATTAACAATATGAGTTATCCCGAATTTTACAAAGCATGGCATAGTGAAACCGAAATTATTCATCCCGAAATCCTAGAAATTTCTCCTTTAGGCAACACCCCGATCGCCCAAACTCTAAACCAACAAATTCTTGATCTCCCTTCCCAACTTCAACCCACCGAAAAAACCTATCCTCTCATCATCAACGCCCAATCCCTAGAAGACGAAACCGACAACAGCAGTATTGCCCAAGAACTCTGCAATCAAATCTACGCGATCGCCTTTCCCGATGAAACCAATATTCCCGAAATTAACAACGCCCCGCAACTTAAACGCCTAATTCCTAACATCAAAAAACAGCTAGGAACAAAAAACCTAGCCCTGATTTTCCACAACGGAGAACCCAACGAAACTCTAATCAAATTCTGTAAAAAATTATCTGATTCAATTCATATCAAATGGATTACAGAACAATCTATTAAAATCGGTATTCCTCCCCAAGAAAATCTAGTCAATGTCCTCCAAAACTGGATCAACCAACTCGACTAAAATCCATATCGAATAGCGATCGCATTTTATTGAAGGAAGCGATCGCAAAATCTCCTGAAACATAACTAAAAATATAAATTATCATAGTATTGAGACAGTAAATACAACGACGATTCTCCCCAATTAATCATGAATACTCCTCTAATCCCAACCCACAAACTAGAAAATCCTTCTGTCGAAGAGAAAGAATTGAATTCTCTCCAAAATATTGACTTTGACTACAATGCCGAACCAATTTGGGAATTAGCCGATCGCCTATCTGCCCAAGTTCCCCAAGAAGAATGGGCCAAACTTCCCACCGATTTAGCCCGCAACTTTGATCATTATCACATTAAAAGTCAGAAAAATGGGAGCCGATCGCCAAAAATTTGGTGATACAATTATTAAATTAGATGAAGATGTTGCCGAAATTTTTACCACTGCGGAATCCGTTAATCAAGCCCTCCGCTTTTTAATAAGCATTACCAAAGATAATCAAAATAAAATTCAGGATTTATTGATAAAGTAACAATCGAAAACATTGTTTTCTGAAAATAATGAAAGAGATCACTTTTTATTTTCACAGCGATTGTTGATTTATGTCATAGAGATCAAAGATTGAACAATATTAAATTCCTACAAAATAGAGGGGCGATCGCATTTTGACTGATTGGCTGCAAATCTAAAAAACCGAATAAAACGAAAATAAAGCTAATTTTAGTCAAATTTTTCATAATTCACTCCCTTCTTTGAGATTGAGAACCATACCTTAGAAAGTTTCGCATTATTGATTGCAAATCAAACAATCAACAAAAGTTTGAAGATATATCAAGGAAATTCTGGGGATCATCATAGACTGCGAAAATGGAATTAATGCAAATCAATCCCTAACGGTGTTATTTCATGCTCCCCAACGAAATGTCAATCCTATCAGTTAAGGAAATTCCTGAGAAAAACGCGATCGCCTATCAGGATTTTAATTGTTTGCAAACCCTGACGGGACATTCAGGATCGGTCTATGCGGTGACCTTGACCCCCGATAACCAGCAAATTGTGAGTTGGAGTTTAGATAAAACCTTAAAAATCTGGAATTTAGCAACAGGAGACTGTTTGAGGACGCAAGCGGGCTTTTCGAGTGTTAATTCTTTCAGTATTACGCCGAACGGTAAAACCTTAATTAGTGCGAGTTGGGATGAAACCTTGACGCTGTGGGATTTGGCAACGGGAAAATGCTTGCAACGTTTAGCCACCTTGACGGGAGAAGACGCTTTTGCCAGTTCTATGGTGATTACCGCAGATGGAAAGAAAATTATTAGTAGTAGTTGGGATAAAACCCTTAAAATCTGGGATTTGGAGACGGGAGAGTGCCTGAGCCAACTGGAAGGACATATTGGGGATGTGAACTCCGTGATTTTAAGTCCCGATGGTCAACAGATTTTTAGTGGCAGTTGGGATGCAACCATTCGGCGTTGGGATCTGGCAACGGGTGAATGTTTGCAAATTCTCAAGAGCCGCTCCCATCAATTTGATTGTTTAGCGATCGCGCCCGATGGACAAACCCTCGTAGCCTCTAGTAAGGATAAGGCTCTAACCTTTTGGGATTTAGCGACAGGCAAACGTTTAAAAATTATTCGGGGTCATTCCAAAGAAATTGTCGGTATTTTGATCACTCCTGATGGAAAAACCCTTATTACGGCGAGTTGGGATGAAACAATCCGCTTTTCGGACTTGGCAACAGGAGACTGTTTTAAAATTCTCAAAGGGCATTCAGGCAGGGTTTGGGCGATCGCCTTAACTAGGGACGGCAAAACCCTGGTGAGTGGTAGTCAGGATAAAACCATCAAAATTTGGGGAATGAGTCCTTAATTCGGCATTCAGAGCTTTTGCCCCCTAAATCCCCCAATTCTGGGGGACTTGCCACAATCGGATTAATCTTGACTTTTCCCCCCAAAGTTGGGGGGCGAAAAACTTAAATCCTCCAAATGAGTGAAGATTAATTTAATCCTCTCGTTATTTTTGGGAACTATCAGACAAAATTCGACCAATCGTGCGATTTTCTGGCGTAAAAGTTTCCTTGGCTACCCGTTGAATATCCGCAGGAGTCACCGCCGCGATCGCCTCTAGTTGATTAAATAAATTGCGCCAATCCCCTGTTTTAACCTGATATTCCGTTAATAAACGAGCCATTCCCATATTAGAGTCTAAAACACGCAATAAACTCGCTTGTAATTGGTTTTTCGCCCGTTCTAATTCTTCCTGACTGACGGGTTCCGTTTTTAGCCGTTCAATTTCTTGACGTAACGCTTTTTCTGCTTGATCCACCGTTGCTTTCGGAGCAGTTTGGGCATAAAAGAGCATTAAATTGGGATATTTATCGCCAGGAAAACCGTTTTGTCCCTCTGCAACCAAGGCAACCCGTTTATCTTCAACTAACGATTTATAAAGTCGGGCAGTGCGACCATCGCTCATAATCGTTGAAATGACTTCATAAACCGCATTATCAGGACTATTCAACGCAGGACGATGATATCCTTCCAAATACCAAGGTTGGGAATTCAATTTGAGCGTCACTTCCTTAGTTTTTGTTTGTTTGGGTTCGACTTTAGCTAATTTAGCAGGAGCAGGTTTTTTCGGGAATCGTCCAAAATATTGCTGGGCTAATTGTTTCACCTCTTTAGGATCAACGTTCCCCACGATCGCGATCGTTAAATTATTCGGGCCGTAATATTGCTGGAAAAAATCCTCAATATCTTGGCGGGTCAGATTACGAATATCCTGGTCATAACCAATCGTCGGACGCTTGTAGGGGTGGACATCGTAGGCTTTATCGAGAAAAGCTTCCACCATCAGCCCAATGGGACTATTGTCCGTCCTCATCCGCCGTTCTTCGAGGATTACCTGCTGTTCCTTATGAAATTCTCGAAAAACGGGTTCCAAAAATCGCTCTGACTCTAAAGACATCCAGAGTTCTAGTTTATTAGAAGGAAAACTATAGAAATAAACGGTTGAATCGGTAGAAGTTGCCGCATTAATCCCAACCCCACCTGATTGCTCAACAATTTGACCAAATTCATTCCGTTGAACGTATTGTCCTGCTTCGGCTTGGAGTTGCTCGAATTCTTTGGCCAGGGCTTTAGTAGCGGCTTGATCTTTCTGTTTTTCAGCCTGATGAAGCTTGTTCGCAACGACATCTAATTTACCTAAAAGTATTTCTTCCTTTTGATAATTCGTCGTTCCAATCCTGCGGGTTCCCTTAAAGGCTAAGTGTTCTAAAAAATGAGCAACGCCCGTTTTACCATCGGGTTCATTCGCGCCGCCCACGTCTGCATAGGTAAAAAAGGAAACAACGGGAGCATCATGGTTTTCCATGACAATAAACTTCATGCCGTTGTCTAACTTAAATTCGGTAACTCGACCGATCGCCCGATTGAGATAGGGTTTAATTGAGGTATTTGTCGTAGTGAGAACTGGAGGAGAGTCTGCCTGGGCGATGAGAGGAAAACCTGTCCAAATTAGAGTAATGAGAACGAAAAGTACTGCAAATCGGGGATAATTCCGAGAAAGTTTCGGGAGGAGATTCAACATAGAGTCGTTAAAATTGCCAAGATCTAGGTTCTATCATAACCGTTACCGCAAAACATTTAATGATCCGCACAATTCGGCGATCGCGATCTTTATTTTGTTTGGAAAATATTTTGCACCATTTTTTTATTGCTCTTAGCGGCTAGTTGGTCTAGTTCCGTTATTTCACTAGAACTCAGTTGCCACGCGATCGCGCCTAAATTTTGTTTTGCCTGTTCCACACTTTTGGCTCCTGGAATGGGGATCGTTCCTTTGGCAATACACCAGTTGAGGGCAACTTGGGCGATCGTTTTGTCTCTCAATTGGGCGATTTCTTGAAGAGTATTTAAAAGTGGTTGAATTTCAGGAATAATTTGTCGAAAAAGCCAGCCACGAACACCGTTAGGAAACGGGCCAGATGTTGTATATTTTCCTGTTAATAATCCCAGGGCTAAGGGACTATAGGCAATGAGTCGAATTCCTACTTGATCACAAATTTCTTTGAGTCCTAATTCAGTGACAGGATAGGTAGAAAGGAGAGAATATTGCACTTGTAAACTGGTGATGGGAATGCCTCTTTTCGCCAATTTTTTCTGGACTTTTTCTAACCGTTTGGGGCCGTAATTAGAAAGTCCCACGCCTTTGACTAAACCCCTTTCATAGAGATCTGCTAGTCCATCCAATAAAGCCCATTCTTGCCAGGGTGCATAATTGGCCGTTGACCAGTGCATCTGTACCAAATCTATATTTCTGCCTAATCGTTGAGCGGAAGCTTGGGCAGCAGTAACAAAAGATTGACGGGTTAATCGCCAGGGATAGGGAGCTAACTTAGTGGCAATGCAAATGTTTTCCTGATTAGGCACTTGACATTGTTGAGCAAATTTTCCTAACAGACTTTCACTGCGTCCATTTAATTTGCCTGTACCGTAGGAATCTCCCGTATCAAACAGAGTTACGCCATTTTCCACACAGAGATTAAAGACAGCTTGTAGTTCCGCGTCCATACTCTCGTTGTAGTCCCAAAGGAATCGGTTTCCCCAGGCCCAGGTTCCACAGCCCATGACGGGAAGCAATAATTTTTGATCGGTTGACATTAGGAAATTATTTAGGGCTTTAGGAATTTGCAGAAGCGATTAAACATGGCTAAATTCTAGCATTCCCCCGATCGCACTTTCCCGATTCAGAAAAACGCGATCATCGATTAGTTGATAATTGATGACTACCCATTAGACATCTCCATAATGCAATCTAAACCATGTAGGTTTTATCAGGTAAAAGATCTAGCTAAAAATAAGGGTAGTAAACGTCGAGATGCTGAGGGGAAACTAAAGAAAGTAGATAAATTGCAAGCGAAAGTCTAATCCTGAGCAACAATAACCACCGTAATATTATCCGAGCCGCCCGCTTCTTTAGCTGATTCAATTAAGGCGATCGCCTTTTGCTCGTAGGACGTTTCCTTAGAGGCTAGGATTTCAAAAATCGTCTCATCTTCAACTTCTTCCGTTAAACCATCGCTACAAAGTAAAAAAATATCCCCAGGATTAACATCTAAAGCCTCAACTTCGACGTCTGCCAAATCTCTGCGCCCTAAACACTGAAAAAGCACGTGTCGCCAAGGATGAACCCTTGCCTGGTCTTCGTCAATATCACCCATTTTTAACGCCCTAGCCACCCAGGTATGATCCTCACTGACTTGCTGTAACTTAGAGGCTCTCAAACAATACAAGCGAGAATCCCCCACATGGGCGCGCCAAGCTCCATCATGGCGAAAAGCGATCAAAACCGCCGTTGTTCCCATATCCCCCCGTTCGGGATGTTCTTCTTGATCTTCTAGGATTCCTTCATTTGCGGCTAATAATGCGTCCTGTAGAAGTTGGGGGGAAGGTGTGTCCGATTCCCACTCTTTTTCTAAATAATTGGTGACAAATTGGGTGGCAATTAAGCTCGCTTCCTGACCGCCTGCGTGTCCCCCCATCCCATCCGCAACAATAAAAAAACGCGCAGAAGGATCAATGTAATAGCTATCTTGATTGGCGGAACGAACAACACCAGTATCGGTGCGTCCAACAAATTGGCGATTTGTCATGGGGGAATTAGTTTCTAACACGTGGGCAATATCGTGGGAATAACGTTTGGAACTCTTAAAATTTTCGGTCTTGTCGTTCTAGTCGTCGGATTAACTGCCAGAGCGCGTAACCAGGAGCGATTGCTATTAATAATACAACAGCCGCGATCGCAACGTATTGATTGACAAACAGGATCGTCGCAGAAATCAATAAGGCACAAAGGATCAAAGTATAGTTTGTTCCTAACTGCATCGTACTGAGACGGCGCAAAAGTCGGTCAGATTCCGAAGATCGTACCCGAATCAGCACATCTCCCCTGTCTAGCTTCTCAATTGTATCCTCAATTCGTCTTGGTAAACCCAGGGCCGTGTTACCAACTTGGGCCGCTTGCCGTCCGAGTTCATCAAACAGACTACTGCCAATACCATTATTCATACTATTTGTCATAAGCTGCATTGCAAAGGGTTGGGCCACTTGCATAAAGTTAAAATCTGGATCGAGTCCTTTGCCGACTCCTTCTAGGGTAGAAAAGGCCCGCATTACAAAGGTAAAAGTCGCAGGAAAACGAAAGGGTTGACCATAGGCAATTTCATAAAGATCATCACTAATTTTGGTGATCGATTGCTCCTCGAAGGGTTTATCCATAAAATTATCCAACAAAAATTGGATAGAGCGACGAATCGGCCCCATATCTTCTGTTTGGGTGAGTGCGCCTAACTCAACCAGGGAAGACACAATGCGATCGGCATTTTTTTCCGCCACCCCAAAGAAGGTATCCATGAGTTTTTCCTTGGTGACAGGGGTAATTTCTCCCATCATGCCAAAGTCATAGAAAATCAACGCGCCCTCATCAGGACTAACTGCTAAATTTCCTGGGTGGGGATCGGCGTGGAAAAAACCATCATTTAATAATTGCTGGAGATAGGCCCTCGCACTCAACTTTGCTAACTGTTGACGGCTCAAACCTGCTGCTTCTAAGGCTTCGTAGTGACTAATTTTAATGCCAGGTAAATATTCCAGGGTCAAAATGCGAGTGGAAGTATAACGCCAATAGACACGGGGAACCTTTACCCAATCAGCTTCTCGGAAGTTACGGCGAAAGGTGTCAGCATTACGACCTTCTTTGAGATAATCGGTTTCCTGCCAAAGAATACGAGAACATTCATCATAAATTCCTAACCAATCTCTACCTTCGCCCCATTTAGGATGATTTTGGAAATAATAGGCGATTTTTTTGAGGATGGCTAAATCAATCGTGAAAAGTTGCTTGAGACCAGGACGTTGAATTTTAACAACAACCTCTTCCCCTGTGTGGAGTTGGGCTTTATGAACCTGTCCTAAACTGGCTGCTGCGAGGGGAATGGGATCAAAGGATTTATAGAGGGTAGAAAGGGGTTTTCCTAATTCTTTTTCAATTAAACCTGCCGCTTGTTCGTAGCTAAAGGCGGGAACCTCATCTTGAAGCTTGGAGAGTTCATAGACGTATTCGGCGGGAAAAATATCAGAGCGGGTTGAAAAAAGTTGACCCGTTTTAATAAACGTTGGCCCCAGATTGAGCAGACTTTCCCGAATCCAAACGGCTTGTCTTTGTCGTCTGCGAGCGAGTTTTTCTTCGCTATAGCCCCCTGAATAAGTCCATTTTTTTCCGTTACGCCAAAATTGAAAAAGCAAAGTGAGGACGAATCGCCAAATGTCAATGCGTCGGCGGGGGATGGAATAACTTTCTTGATTCCAACGATATTTTTTTTCGGTCTCTAGGGAGGTCACTCGTTTACTAGAGACACTACCCATTGGGAGGAGAGGAACGGAAGGATTAACGTTAGGGGATAGGGCAGACACGCGCTTTGGGGGAGTGAGGTTTCTAGAATACGGGGGTATGACCGAGGGAAAACAGGGGAAATTTTCAGGAGGAGGATTCTCGATAATTCTTGAGTTCCGATTTCAGGCTGGCCATTTCAGCCCGCAATTTATCTAGGGTTTCTTGCAAATCGGCGGGGGAAACTAGGCCGTCAATGGTGGCGATCGCCGTATTACCTTGAGTGACATCCTGGGCGGCCTTGGCTTGCACCTCTTCGATAAAGGAACGTAAATTTTCCCGTTGTTCAGCATCGAATTTGCCTAATTCACTCAGGGCATTCGTGAGACTATCTTCAATTTTCTCGGTTAAAACCTCTGCGAAGGCGCGACCCAAGAAAAAAGCATGGAGAACTGGATTCGACATAAATAAGGATGAAGATGAGTTTTGTTACAAATTATAACAATTATAACCTCATTCTTAGGGCTTCTGTTCTAGGCTCTCTGATGAATTCTGGGAAATCGGCCAATCCTGGCGAGGCGGAAAGGATTGGGGAGACAGGCTCGCTTTAGGATTGCCCAGGGTCTCGACATCACTAAACCGAATGGCCGCACCGAACCCCACTCCCGCAGAAAGGGCGATCGCACTGGTCATGAGTAGGAACTGGAGCAAAAATCCAAGAGATCCTTTGGGACGGGGAAAAAACAGATGGGGTGCAGATTTAAGCCAATTAAATCCTAATTTCATGGATCAAGTCAGAGGATGAAAAGTAACAATACT
Source organism: Snowella sp. (assembly GCA_003249095.1). Classification (GTDB taxonomy): domain Bacteria; phylum Cyanobacteriota; class Cyanobacteriia; order Cyanobacteriales; family Microcystaceae; genus Snowella. The sequence goes on along the minus strand of QBMS01000008.1, from coordinate 17,939 downwards.
TGCTTGAGGTTATCGCAAGTGCGGAAAATTGCCAAGGTTAGCAGGGATCTTTACTCAAATTGGGTGAGCCGCTACACTGGGGATTACGGCTATTTTAAGATTTAAGTTAAAATTCAAATTAAATTTGTAACTTTCAAT
>QBMS01000008.1:7331-17791 GCA_003249095.1 Snowella sp. | reverse complement strand
CCTTTTTTTAATTTTCTATGAGTCAGGAACGATTTACCGCAATGCAAGTAATGGCCACTTCGACGGTAACCCCCGATCGCTCAACGTCAACGACCGTTATTCGTAAAACCTATCCCAACTATAAAGTTATTGTTCTCAATGATGATTTTAATTCCTTTGACCATGTTGCCAATTGCTTATTGAAATATATTCCTGCCATGACCAGCGATCGCGCTTGGGAATTGACCAATCAAGTGCATTTTGATGGCCAAGCCATTGTCTGGGTAGGCCCCCAGGAACCCGCCGAACTCTATCATCAACAATTACGTCGAGAAAATTTAACAATGGCTCCCCTAGAGGCAGCATAAACTCATGGCACACTCCGCAAAAGGGAGGTTAGTCTGGAATCATTCCACTCATTTGGACGGATTGATTCCCCGCTTAGAAAAATTAATTACTTGTGAAGGCATCGGTACTGTAACCCCAGGCGTGATTAGTCGTACCCGTAGCCATATTCCCCACTTAAATTTTCGGATTTCAGTTCCCATTCGGGGCGGTTTTAAAGTCATTGCCAGACAGGGAAAAACGGCTCAAGAAATTTTTATTTTAACGAGCTTGGAGCAAGATGCTTTACAAGGGTTGTTAGAGGCGTTATAAAAACAAGAATAGGGCAGGAAGTCCCCACCCTCAAAGCTCTTAAAGAAGCTAAAAATTGACGCAAACCTATGGGATTTAGATAATTTCATTTCCGCTAACTAATGGAAGAGATAATGAAAATTTACGCGCTTGTTCTTCTTTTGCTACCAAATTTCTTCCCTGTGGTGCGAGTTGCAGCAGACCGAAATTGGCGAGCATAGGCTCTATTGCGCTCTGCTTTTTCTTTTTTTAGATTACGACGTTTAGCCACTACATTTTCCTCATTAAGACAATAAAAATCCCTACGTTTAAGTAGGAATACTTCGGCAATATTTCGGGGAGAATCTTGAAGAAAGCTTAATAGAATCTATTTAGACCTACAAATTCATTTTTCTACCGATCTGCCAATCACTCGGCCATTCTAACACGCTAGGTTGTCCTACTCCTGGACTAAACGTCTATAATCATAGATTTTTATGACCTCAAAGCCTTGCTCTCTCTACTTTACGATTAGGGAATGGGTGATCCCAGAGTTAGGGATTAGGAAAGAAAACAAATTTACTTAAAATCCCTAATAGGCCACCCACTAGGGCGACAAAACTACCAATAAACCAACTAGTTTGGTTATTTACTCGATTTTCTATTAACTCCAGCCGTTTATCAATGCCATTGATTTTTTCTTCAATGCGAGCCTGCCCAATTTTGAGATCAGTAAAGCCTGCTGTTATCAATTCCCGAAGTTCTTTTTCCGTTTCCGTTGAGACTGTCATGGCTCTTATCCTTTGCAAACTGAACGACATCATTGCCATTGATGATATTTCTAAGTTTAATCGGCGATCACGGTCACTAGGACAAAGGGTTGGACGATCAAGGTATTAAATTGTTTTTCGGGTTCGGCGTTCCAGTGGTTGAGTTCCTCCTGGGAAGGCTTGTGTAGCAATAGTTCACTCAGCCAGTTTTGCACGACGGGCGCATTATCCTCTGCGATCGCGACCCCGACCTCGACGAGATCCAAGGCTCCATCGACCACAATCACCGCATCTCTTTTGGCGTGGGGAATCAGGGTTTCCCAGTCCATTGGGGCCAGGTCTTTAATGAGTTGAGTTTTAACGTCTGACATTATCCATTTTTGATTAATACTTTTTGGAGTTTAACCTATTCAGGATTTAATGCCAATTTAATTTGATTAAAGTGCAGATGTAATTATTAATGAGATCCCCCCGCCTTCGGCTTCCCCCCTTATCAAGGGGGGCTAGGGGGGATCAGTTAATGCAATATTCTCGGTTTAATTTGGTATGAAAATTCAAAAAAATCACCAAGGGAAAATGACTAAATCAAAGTCACAGTTTTTTGTAATATAGCTTCCAGTTCCACAATGAGGGAATCCAGATCAGACCCCAAGTTCACAAAACACTCTGACGGCGACGGATCGGGTTGAAAATAAATCAGTTTAATTTGTCCCTTCGCGATCGCAATAATAGCGACTTCAATTTCAGGATCATACCCGTCTAAAATTCCCAAAATTTCCTGAAGTTTATCGTCCACCCGTTGATTGAGCTTCTCAATGGCATTCTTGGGACAACTGACAAAATGGGGCTGGGGTTCGAGATCAATACCCAAATGATTGTCCGTATCTGTCCATTCTTGGTGAAATCCCCAGGCAAGGGCCGCCAGTTGGTGACGATTAGCCTTAACAAAATCATCGAGCTGAAAACGCCATTGATTTGCGGCATCATCGGGAAGGGTTGTACCCAAGGGAAGCATCATAAACTCCTAAAATTAACGTCGATATTCATCACCACAATCCCCAATCGATTGATAAAGATTGCGAGATTTTTTCCAAATCGGTTCCAATGCTTGATAATCCTCTTCATCTAGGCTAAAACTAAAAACTTTAGCGGTATCCTCTCGATGTTCCGTGATTCCGAGCCTGGTTCCCACGATCGCGCCTGCTACCATCGGTTGTTCCAAAACATAGCGTAGGGCTATATTGGCAATGGAAGCCTGATGTTTATCGGCAATCTTTCTCAGGATACCCAATAATTGTTGCAAAAGCGGCCAACCGCCCCAAGCCTGGACAATATTGTGATATTTTCTGAGACTAGCGTTATTGAGTCTCAAGGAGGCAGAATAGCCTAAATATTTATCGGTCAAGAGTCCCCCCGCCAGGGTTCCGTAGGCCAATAATTTAATATCCTGTTCTTGGCAATATTTCGCCATTTTAAACAGAGGACGACGATCTATCAAGGAACATTGGACTTGATTGGAGATAACCTTAATGCCTGCTTCGGTAATAATTTTGAGATGTTCGGTATCAAAGTTAGTTAAGGCCAAATGTTTGATTTTACCGATCTTTTGCAGTTCACTCAGATGATACAGGGCTTCTAAATAATCCTGATTTTGGTAATCTGCCCAATGGAACTGGAGTAAATCCAAATAATCCATCCCCAGGCGATCGCAGGAAACATTGATATTATTTTCCACCAATTCCCGCGTCATTTTGCCCGATGTGGGAAACCATTTGGTAAAACACTGCAATTGCTCTAAGGCGGCTTTTCCTTTTTGATCTTCCCATTCCAGCCGAAATTCTCCGATCAAATCCTCTGCGGGGCCGTAGTGATCGGCCAAATCCCAAGTCGTAAAGCCAGCTTCTTGATAGTCAAACATCGCCGCGATCGCGTGATCGGGATCAATAGGGCCATGACCGCCCGAAACTTGCCATAATCCATTTAATACACGACAAATACTGAGGTCTGGGGTTAACTGAAATCTTTCTAATTCAGTCATGGGTTTATCGTTATGGAAGAATAGATCCCTACTATATCTGACGCAGGGTAGGTTTATTTTTCGCGATCGCTTTTTGTCAATGCAATTTTTATCAATCCTCTGGTGTTGATCCTGATTTTTGGGCTATACAATCCTACGCTTTGATTTAGCGGACATTATGGATATGACTTTATCTCAAACAGGAATCTACTTTGCTTTTCTATAACGGATCTAAGAGATCAAAAATGCGGACTCTCATCTCCTCAATCTGAGATAGCGGATCAACGCCCATCGGACAACTTAGATTGCACATCCGACAACCATTACAACCCCAAACGCCCTTGGTTCCTTCGCTGTGTTGTTCCAAACGGGATGAGGATTCGCTGTCACGGGAATCGAGAATAAAACGATGGGCTTTGGCTAGGGCATGGGGGCCGACGAAATCGGCATTTTTTCCCTTGGCATCACAATCGGAATAACAGGCCGCACAGAGAATACAGTTGGCAGTTTTAGTCAGTTGTTTGCGCTCGTCGGGGGATTGTCGGTTTTCCTGTTCGGGTTTACTCTGGCGTTGATCGATGAGATAGGGATAAATCCGATCCAGATCGGCCCAAAAATTGGTCATATCTACGACTAAATCTTTGATGACGGGTAAATTTCCCAAAGGTTGAATAGTCAACTCGTTTGTGTGGACGTAATTATTCGCTTCTAGCCACGCAAAAACTGTGCTGACATTTTCCTTACAAGCCAAAAAAGGACGATTATTGATACGGATAGCGCAACTGCCACAGATCGCATTACGACAGTTTTTCCTAAAGGCGAGGCTACCGTCCTGTTCCCATTTGATCTGATTGAGACAATCGAGAATGGTGGTGTTGGATTCCACTTCTAAAGAATAATTTTGAAACGTCGGGGTTCCGTTGGGTTGTTGGCGATAAACTTTGAACTGGACTTGCATAGAGACCTCGGTTAGGGGGAAATCTTCGCGATCGCGTTTTTATTTTTTTATGCGATCGCGTATTTGAAGAAAACTAGGGTTTTAAGACTTTTTTAAGAGCGGCTAATAATAGGAGAACTTTTTCGGGTTTGCTGTTATAACCCATGAGTCCAATGCGCCAAACTTTACCCGCTAATTCTCCTAAACCTAAACCGATTTCCATATTATATTCAATGCGTAATTTCGTCGCGATCGCCTTAGCATCTAATCCATCGGGAACGCGCACGGTCGTTAAAGTCGGTAAACGGTAAGCTTTATCCACCAGACATTCTAAACCCAGTTCTTCGAGTCCCGTCCAGAGGGATTCGGCGTTTTCTTGATGGCGTTTCCAACTATTTTCAATTCCCTCTTCTGCCAATAGATAAAGGGCTTCGCGGACGGCATAGTTCATATTAATAGGGGCCGTGTGGTGATAGGTGCGATCGTTTCCCCAATAATGACTTAATAAAGACATATCCAAGTACCAATTAGCGACTTTGGTGGCACGATTCTGCATCTTTTCTACGGCTCTGGGACTCATGGTAAAAGGGCCAATGCCAGGAGGACAACCTAACCCTTTTTGACTGCAACTATAGGATAAATCAATACCCCACTTATCCAAGAAAATGGGAACGGCTCCTAGACTGGTGACTGTATCGACCAACAGTAAACAATTATTGGCCCGACAAATTTCACCCAATCCTTCTAGGGGTTGGCGGACTCCTGTAGAAGTTTCGGCATGGACAATGGCTAAAATCGCGGGTTTATGGATCTCGATCGCTAAACTGAGTTCTTCGAGATTGAAAACTTCTCCCCAGGGTTTGGTGATTTTGCGGACATCGGCTCCGTAGCGTCCCGCCATATCCACCAAACGATGACCAAAATAGCCCTTAACTGCCACTAAAACCACATCCCCAGGTTCGACGGTATTGGCCAAAGTGGCTTCCATCGCCGCACTCCCTGTTCCACTGACGGGGATGGTCATGGGATTTTCCGTCTGCCAGGCATAGCGCAACAGGCTTTGGGATTCGTTCATGAGAGTGAGAAAATCGGGGTCAAGGTGGCCGATGGGCGGTAAACTCATGGCCGCGAGAATACGGGGATCGGCATTAGAGGGGCCTGGCCCAAACAGCCAACGTCCAGAAATTTCTACTCTAGTCTGAGGGAAGCGATCGCGTTCGTTAATCACAAAAGTCGTCATGGGAAGAAAAAATTCGATATTACTCTAATTTTAACCCAGATGATCGACCCTATTATTCAGGAATAAACTAAAAGCAATTTTTGAAAAAGTTCAGCGATCGCAGAAAAAACTACTCAACTACAACTAATCTATCCAAGGGATTTCTTCCTCTGACTCTAAGTTGAGTAAGGCCTCACCACTGTTCCTACTTGACTGCGAAACAGCTCCAACATTTTTTCGGTAAGTGCCACCATCGCAAACTATTTCGTTTCCTAAAGAAAGGCGGAGGTTAGGATCATTGAGGAGAGATTGACTAATGAAAATAGATTTAGGGCGAGGGATTGCTGTTTTCATAAAAGTCATCTGTTCGGAAAATAAAACTTGGTTTGTATCCTGAAATCCAGACCTTCCTTTAGACTGAAACACTAAATTTTTGACAAAATAATCAACTGTTTCTTTTTTAAGCCAACCTTTAACAACGGCAACGGTTCCGAAACGGATACCCATTTGTTTTTGTTCCTGAAGGATGGCGTTAATTTGTTCTGTTTCTAGAAGAGAAGCCAGTTGAAAATAATAACCCAGGGGATGACGAGAAGAATTATGGAGTAAGGACGACCACTGTTCTACAAAAAAGTCCGCAGTTTTCTGATTTAGCCAACCGCGCAAATGCAAAATTTCCCCCAGAGGAAGCTGGTAGCTTTGTTGATCACGGAGTACGACTTCGAGTTGAGCGGCTGAGATGAGAGCGGCTTCCTGTAAAATTTCACCTAATAACTGGATCGGGGGATGATGGGGCATAGTTTATAAGCAAATTCATATATTTGCCGTCAATATTGGCTTAAATAATAAAAAGGTATCGAAAATTTATGTTTTTTTTGTGAATAGCTCCGACGTAATGAACGCTCATCATCAATCCCTAGATTGCTATCCGCTCAGTTTTGGGAGCCTGAACGCAGTCCAGGAATTTGGTAGTATCGAATCACGACCAATTCTCAATTTAAAGATGAATTAATAATTTATTCCTATGTCAGAGACCATGACCGCAAGCCCTTTAACCCACGATCGCGATCGCCTGGAAAGTCGCCTGAAGGAAATTCCCACTGATGCAGGGGTGTATTTCATGCGGGATAGAACGGGGGATATTCTTTATATCGGTAAAGCGAAGAAATTAAGAACCAGAGTTCGTTCCTACTTTCGGGGATCGCCTTCCCATAATTCCCGCATTGCTCTGATGGTGAAACAGGTTGCCGAAATTGAATTTATTGTTACTGATACGGAATCGGAAGCGTTGGCATTAGAAGCTAACTTAATTAAACAACACCAGCCCCACTTTAATATTCTGCTGAAAGATGATAAGAAATATCCCTACGTTTGCATTACTTGGTCAGAGGAATATCCCCGTCTTTTTATTACTCGAAAACGGCGTTTAGGGAATGCCAAAGACCGCTACTATGGCCCCTATGTAGATAGTCGTTTATTACGACAAACGTTGCAATTAATTCAACGGGTTTTTCCCCTCCGCCAACGTCCTAAACCGTTGTTTAAAGACCGACCTTGTTTAAATTATGATATTGGGCGTTGTCCTGGGGTGTGTCAGACCTTAATTACCCCTGAAGATTATCATCAAACTCTCCAGAAAGTAGCTATGATTTTTCAAGGGCGATCGCAAGAATTGACAACTAAACTTCAGCAACAAATGGAAAAAGCGGCGGAGGATTTACGATTTGAACAGGCCGCTCTCCTTCGAGATCAACTAGTTGCCTTAAATAGTTTAAATGCGGATCAAAAAGTTGCCCTCGCTGATGACACCATTTCCAGGGACGCGATCGCGTTGGCAAGTGAAGGGAATCATTGTGCTATTCAATTATTTCAAATTCGGGCGGGTCGATTAGTCGGTCGGTTGGGATTTTTTGCTGATAGTCAATCTGTTGAACCAGGAGCCATTTTGCAACGGGTTTTAGAAGAACATTACAGTCAAGTAGAATCCGTTGAAATCCCCAATGAAATTTTATTACAACATCATTTACCCAACGAAGAAATATTAGCAGAATGGTTGACGGAACGTAGGGGAAAAAGAGTGAGTTTGATGACTCCCCAAAAGCAAAGCAAGGCTGAATTAATTGAGATGGTGGAACGCAATGCCCGCTACGAATTGGAACGAACACAACGATTAGCAGAAAGAGATTTGCAATCCCTAGAAGATCTAGCCGAAATTTTAAATTTGCCCGAAATTCCTAAACGTATTGAAGGCTACGATATTTCCCATATTCAGGGTTCCAATGCGGTGGCCTCCCAGGTGGTTTTTATTAATGGCGTTCCCGCTAAACAGCATTATCGTCATTACAAGATCCAAAATACTGAAGTTACCATTGGCCATTCCGATGATTTTGCCAGTTTAGCTGAGGTTATTGGTCGGCGTTTTCGGGATTATGCCCAGGCTAAAGTTGCAGAGTCTCCTGATTTTCCTGATTTAGTGATGATTGATGGCGGAAAGGGTCAATTATCGTCGGTAGTGGCAGTTTTAGAAAAGATGAATTTGTTAGACCAATTAACGGTGGTGAGTTTGGCGAAACAACGAGAGGAAATTTTTCTTCCAAGAGAAACTAAACCTCTAGCAACCGATCGCGAGCAACCAGGGGTGCAACTGTTACGACGGGTGCGGGATGAAGCCCACCGTTTTGCGATTACCTTCCATCGTCAACAACGGTTAAATCACAGTCGGCGATCGCGATTAGAAGAAATTCCAGGCTTAGGATTCCAGCGACAAAAGCAGTTATTAGCTCATTTTCGCTCTTTGGATTATATTCGAGAAGCAACGTTAGAGCAATTGAAACAAGTCGAGGGAATCGGCGATCGTTTAGCCAAGGAAATTTATCAATATTTTCATCCTTAAAAGGGCGATCGCAGTTCACTCAAAGGGCGAACGCAATTCGCCCCTACTGGTTTTGAATTATTTTTTTAGGCACTCAGGGGATAGGGTTGCAATTTAGAAAATTGAATCGATTTATTTTTTCTAGAAGAAGTATAATTGGGATACAATTTAGGGGGTAAAATCTGCTGTTTTATCGCATATTTTTTGCTCAAAAACTTTCTCATTTTTTTCGGATCGGGCAAGTCTAAAAACTTGGGAGATTGACGATCAGGTTCAAATACTTCAATGTCAAAAATAATCGAAGAATCATACTCTAAATAAGTTAATTCAATCGCATAATTTGTCAGTCGCAATTGGCTCGAAATCAGAGAACTCTCTTCACATTTTACTAAAATTTCATCCACACAAAGATCTTCCTGTTTACTTTCCTCTATCTGATTAATAGGAACTAATTCATCGGTGATTATTTCTTTTTCTGGACTTAATTCAAAATCCTTCTCTTCAATATTCTGAATCATCTCTTGAACTGACATTCTGTGCTTAGATTGTTCAAATATTAAGGAATCCAGTTCGAGGGATAGGGATTCATTGTTGTCTCTATTGATGGTTAATTCTGCTAAATTTTGTCCTAGAATCGAATGTCGTTTTTCTTTGAACCTAGCTATTTCTGTGGCTAATTCTATCTGTTGTTGGGTTTCAATTGCTGTATTAGAAAACACTTCTAGGGTGATTTTTTTGTGCCAATTTTCTCCGCACAGTTCATTCATCAAATCGGGACGACAAGAAATTTCCCAAGCTCCCGTGCCTAAGGGTGTAAAGGGCAAAATAGCCAAGAAACCTCGATCATTTGTCTGGCGATAATATTTTCTCCTTTTGGTCAACCTTAAATTGGATTCAGGATAATAGGTAATCGAAATATCTACTGCTTGGTTCAATTTCGGTGTCCGAACCATTAATCGATATTTTCCCGTCTTGAGTCGAGAGATATCCGTGACGGAAGACCAAGTCTTTTCACCTTCTCGTTGGATCAGAAAGTCCCAATTATTCATGTGTTTGATAGGAGGGGTAAGAGGGATAGACAAAAAAGATCAGTAATACCAAATTAAACAGAGATTTTGCATTGATTTATCCCCCCTAGCCCCCCTTAATAAGGGGGGAAGCCAAAGGCGGGGGGATTTCATCGATAGTTACATCTGCACTTTAATCAAATTAAATTGGTATAAATTTAAATACTCATCTTTAACGGGAAAATTATTATTAAGTTATTTGAACAAATGATCCCCAAAACTGGCTTGAGCTATGAAAGCTTATGTCGGTTAAGTTGCTCCCTAAGTTCCCCCAACTTAGAAAATAATTCCCCTTGGTTCAGAGTGTTTTCTTCTTTACTAGCCATCCATTTGAGTTTGACGGTCTGAGCTTCGGCTTCGGCTTCTCCCAACACCAGACAGGCGATCGCCTTACTACGGTCAGCCCGTTTAAATTGTTTGCCAAAGGCACTACCACTGAGATCGAGTTCCACGCTAAACCCTGCTTGACGGAGCTTTTGCGCCAAAATTAAACTTTGGGCCTCGGCTTTTTCTCCTTTGGAAATGAGATAAAAATCGGGAATTGCCTGGGGAGCAGCTTGTAATTGCTGTAAAAGCAAAATTAATCTTTCCATGCCGATCGCCCAACCGACTGCGGGGGTTTCGGGGCCGCCCAATTGACTAGTCAGACCATCGTAACGACCGCCGCCGCAAACCGTTGCCTGGGCTCCCAAATCTTCGGACTGAATCTCAAAAGCCGTGTGGGTATAGTAATCCAATCCTCTGACTAAACGGGGATTGAGTTGATAGGGAATTTCTAAATCGGTTAATAATTGCTGCACAACCTCAAAATGACGACGGGAGGTTTCGCCTAAATGATCTAGAATACTGGGCGCGTTGAGGGTAATTTCTTGGGTGCGCTTATCTTTGCTATCGAGAATACGGAGAGGATTACGGGTGAGGCGTTCCTGGGAATCGGGGTCTAGTTCGGCTTTATAGGGCGTTAAATAATTGATCAAAGCCTCT
>QBMS01000008.1:0-7321 GCA_003249095.1 Snowella sp. | reverse complement strand
AGCCTCTCGATAGTTTTGTCGGTCTTCCCCATTTCCCACTGAATTTAAGTCTAAAGTTAGGTTTTTTAGTCCTAATGCTTTTAAAATATCGGTTGCCAGGGCGATCGCTTCCCCATCGGCACGGGGATCGGCACTACCGAGAATTTCTACCCCAATTTGATGAAACTGACGTTGACGACCTGCCTGGGGACGTTCATAACGAAACATCGGGCCTTTATACCAAAGCCGTTGTACTCCACCTGTTGCAAAAAGATTATGTTCAATAAAGGAGCGCACCACCCCCGCCGTTCCTTCGGGTCGCAAGGTTAGGGAGCGATCACCCCGATCCTCAAAGGTGTACATTTCTTTACCGACCACATCGGTGGCTTCCCCAATTCCGCGCTTAAAAAGGGCGGTTTCTTCAAAAATAGGAGTCCGAATTTCTTGATATAAGGCACGATTGAGAATTTGACTCGCGATCGCTTCAACCTGTTGCCAATAACCAATTTCGCTGGGTAAGATATCGTGGGTTCCTCGACTCGCCTGGATTGTACCCATTACTCGTTTCAACCTATTTTTAACTAATGATTAACCTTATTTACGATAACGGATTGGGGACGCGATCGCTACTTGGGCATAGCAAAAGTTCCAAAAGTTCCTAGTATTTGCCTATAATGTTCGCGATCATTTACTCAATGCTGAGTAGAATTATGTTAATTGTTTTCAGTTTCTCGTAATAACATTTTTTGACGGTGAATTTGTTGTAAATTAAAATGTTTATCTGTCACTTTTTCTAACATATAGAGAATATGATCCGCCTGTAATAGCGTTCCATCATTTTTACAACTGCCTTGATAAAAGATCTTAACGCAATCTGTTGCTTGATGAGTATCAGTCACTAAACTTAAGGCAAATAATTGTTCTCGTAAATTAAGAATCACTTTTTTGCCTGATTTAGTGGTTTTTTCAAAGAGAATTTCAGGAGATTGATTCACCGCATCGATCCAGTTTTGCCATTGTTCCATCGAAACAACTTCATCAATAGAAACGGTAATAATATATTCGGCTCGGTCTAATAAACTGGTGGTCGCTGGCGTTTTTATACTTAATTCTTCTACTTGATAAACGGGAATTTCGGCAGGTAAAACATTGATTAATCGTTGTTTAAAATCATTAATTTCTAAGGATTCTGTCAGTTCAAAATCAACTAATTCATGGCTACTGGTAATTCCTAAGGATAGGGCATTGGCGATCGCAATGCGGGGGCCAGGGTGAAATCCTCCCGAAAAAGCAATGGGAAGAGCGGCACGACGAACAACGCGATCAAAAAGACGAACGAGATCTAAATGACTCAATAAAGCCATAGAACCCAGTTTCCCAAAGGTCACTCGCAAACGTTGCACCCGATTTTGATTGGGTTGAAATTGTCCTTTAAAGGGGGGAATAGGTAAGGGAGGAATGACAATATTATGGCCAAAATCTAACCCACAAATGCCACAGTGGGAACAACCTTCAAAGGAACAATCGGGAACAGTGGCCGCTTCTAAGGCTTTCATCAAATCATCCTGGAGCCATTTTTTACTAATGCCCGTATCGAGATGATCCCAGGGTAAAGGGGCATCATAATTTTGCAGATTAGGCGTTAGATTAGGCTCCCCTTGCCCCTCAACATTAGAAGTAACCACTATCGGAAGGAGCGGAAGTCCCCCAGCATTGGGGGATTTAGGGGGCGAGAGAGGATTTTCTCGTTCTGAATCTGTCTTAAAAATATTCCATTCTCCTGCTTCCACTTGCCGATATTTCCAAGCCAAACCTGCTTCCTCGATCGCCTGTTCCCAAGCTCCGTAGGCTTTATGTAAATTTTCCCACCAGGCATCCATCCCCGCCCCCAATTCCCAAGCACGACGAACAACCCCCGACAAATTGCGATCGCCCCTGCCCACAAAATCTTCCATCGCCGAAATTCGCACATCGGTATAGTTGACCTTAACACCGCGCATTCCCTTAAATTCCGTCTTGAGGAGGTTCTGTTTTTGCCTAAATTCCGCCGTTGAAACCGAATGCCATTGGAAAGGCGTATGGGGTTTGGGAGTGAAGTTAGAAATAGTAATGTTAAATTCCAAAGGGCGGCGTTTGGGCATCCGACATTCCCGTTTTAGCCAACGCACGGTTTCCGCAATACCAATCACATCCACATCGGTTTCCCCAGGCAAACCAATCATGAAATAAAGTTTGATCTTATCCCAACCCTGTTCGACTGCTGTTTTAATCCCTCTTAATAATTCCTCGTTGGTTAACCCCTTATTCACCACATCTCGCATTCTTTGAGTTCCCGCTTCAGGGGCAAAAGTCAGACCCCCTTGACGAGTTCCGCCCAAAATGTTGGCAATATTTTCATCAAAGCGATCAACTCTTTGACTGGGCAAAGTAAGGGAAATATTTTCATTTTGCAAACGATTTTTGATTTCTAAACCGACCGCAGGTAACGCCAAATAATCGGAACAACTCAGAGATAATAGGGAAAATTCATTGTGTCCTGTCGAGCGAATGCCTTCCACGATCGCATCAATCACCGCTTGGGGTTCCACATCACGGGCGGGACGGGTCAACATTCCAGGCTGACAAAAGCGACAGCCCCTGGTACAACCGCGTCGGATTTCTACCGTCAGTCGGTCGTGAATGGTTTCGATGTAGGGGACTAAACCGATGGAATAGGCGGGAATGGGGGTCGCGACTCGGCGTAAAATGCGCTTAGGAACATCGGGGCGGTTGGGATGAACGGAGCCATCTTCGGCTAAATCATAAAAACGCGGGACATAAACCCCTGGAATTTGGGCTAAATCGAGTAATAGGGATTCTTGGCTTAACCCTTGATTTTTTCCTTCTTCTACAATCAAGCCAATTTCGGGCAATAATTCTTCCCCATCACCGAGGGCAATAAAATCAAAAAAGTCGGCGTAGGGTTCGGGGTTAGAAGTCGCTGTTTGTCCTCCTGCAAAAATGAGGGGATAGTTTTCCTGTTCTCGTTCTCGCCAGGTGAAGGGAATTTGGGCTAAATCTAGCATTTCTAGGATATTCGTCGCTCCTAGTTCATAGCTCAAACTAAACCCTAAAATATCAAATTCTAGTAACGATTTACGGGATTCAAGGGCAAAGAGGGGCGTTTGGGTTTCCCTTAACTTGCTCGATAAATCCGAGGCGGGTAGATAGGTGCGATCGCAGAGTTGACGAGGTTGGGCATTAATAATGTTGTAGAGAATGATATGCCCCAAATTCGATGCGCCTAGCTCATAGACTTCAGGATAAGTCAATACCCAGCGTACCGTCGCGCTTTGCCAATCCTTATGGACAGAACCCAATTCATTGCCTAGATAACGGGCAGGTTTATTGATTTCAGAACTAATTAGGGTTTCAACGGGTATGCCCACAATTTTCAAGCCTCAGCTAGTTAGGTTTTCCTATTATAGGGGAACTGCTTGCTAAACCACGTCTACATTGAAACCCGCAGTTTTGAAGAAAGCCCCCTAAATCCCCCAATTCTGGGGGACTTTGAACTCAGATAAGGTTGCAAACTCCCCCCAAAGTTGGGGGGCTGGGGGGGCAAAAAACTTTAGTTCTCGAACTAGATAGGATTTAGGACGATGGAACTTCTCTCATGATAATAATCACGCCAAATTTTTCTTGATTAATATTCCATAGGGCATCAATACTCAAACGACAATCAAAGTTTTTGCCCCGTCGATTAACTGCTGAAATAACAAAATCCTGTTGAGTTTGATCATGATTGAGACAGTTATTAATCGGTTCTCTGATTTGCTCAAGCGGCAGGCCAAAATCTAGACTAAAAAGAGATTTATCCTGAACTTCATCGGCCCGTAAACCCCACATTTCCTCAGATTTAGCACTCCAGGCCAAAACGTTTGATTCTCGATCTATGACAATAATTGCCCCTCGCAGAGAAAGCAAAATGGCATTCAAGAAATTATTCGCCCGATTATATTCTTCCGTTCTTAGGCGGACTTCTTCATTGACACTTTGGAGTTCATTATTAGTCGATTGTAATTCCTCATTAATGGTTTCTAGTTCTTCATTAGAGGATTGAATTTCTTCGTTGGTGGTTTCCAATTCTTCATTGGTTGATTGAAGTTGAATATTGGATGTTTTTAGTTCTTCATTGGTTGCTTTTAGTTGTTGATTGATTTGTTCAACTTGGTTACGTAATTCCCAGGATTCTGTAACATCTGCCAGAGTAATATTGATCCCTATAAGATTTTGATCCATTTGAGTCAGGGGGTTAATCTGAATATCAAGATATTTTTCGCTTTCGTCATTAGCTTGATAGAACACATCCTTGATCTTGACAGCTCTTTTTTCTCGATAAACTTGCTCAATTAAGGGTTTTAGCTCAACGGGATGATGGGAAATTTCTAAGTCATAAAAGTGTTTTCCTACGTCTTTAGTTGATAAGTTAAAGAAGTTACGAGCAGAGCGATTTGTTCTTACTAAATCACCATCTTGATCGACGATAATTTGAGCGTTCAAAGCCGATTCAAACGCAAGTTCCTGAAGTTGCCAATGATGATTGATCACTTTATCTTCTGAAATATAAGGTTGAAAAAGACGGGGAGAATTTTCTCTGTCTGTATTTTTAGAGAGACATTTAAAAATACGATATTGGGAATTAATTGCTGTAAATAAATCTCCGTGAGTGAGTAACATTTCGGCTTTTCCGAGAAAAAGAAACCCCTGGGAGTTGAGTCCAAAATGAAAACGCTGGAGAATAAATCTTTGAGCTTCTACATTAAAATACATGAGGGTATTACGACAGATTAACAAATCAATAGAGGAAATGGGCGCGTCTTTAAATAAATTGTGGCGACCGAAGACAACCATTCGTCGGAGTTCGGGATTAAAGATAAATTCACCATTGTTGATTGGCTCAAAATACTTGTTTCTGAGTTCAGGGGGAATCACTGCGATTTGTTTGGCGGTATATTGGGCTTGACGGGCTTCGGCTAAGGCGTCTTCATCAATGTCGGTGGCGTAAATTTTCACTCGTTTTTTAAATTCGTCTATCCCTAAGAGTTCTGCCAGGATAATCGCAATAGTATAGGCTTCTTCTCCTGATGCACAACCCGCACTCCAGCAACGAATCGGCTTAGATTTTCCCTTTGTTTTCAACATTTCTGGGAGTAATTCTTTTTGCAGATGCTGCCAGGCATTACTATCTCGAAAGAATGCTGTGACGTTAATTAAAATGGTATTAAAAAGGGATTGGAATTCGTCGGGATGGACTTCTAGGTAATCTCGGTAATCGTTAAAATTTGTTATACTGCGATCGCGCATCTGTTTGAGAATACGCCTTTTGAGGGTATTACGCTTGAACTGGGTAAAATCAAAACCCCGCGAATTTCCTAAATATTCTAATAGGGATTCAAAAAATGAATCTTCTTGTTTGTCCGTTTCAGAGATTGCCATATATTTTGTCAGATATCAAAGGGAAATTTACGGATTTTAATTTTTGTAATTTTTTATGTCGATTTATTTAGCAGTGATCACAATCTACGGAAAAATTATTTCCATTAATGAGAAAACGCCCTTGATTTATGAAGAGATTTTTTATAAATCTGTTCTTTCTTTATATTCTAAAGCGATTATTGCTATTTTGGGCATTTTATTGCCCATCAATTTATTCAAAGGTATTTTTTCTTAATAAATACTTGCTTTTTCTTGTGGACATTTTGTGAAGTTTATGATATACGATGCTCCTGATTTTCTATAAAAATTATATCAGTCAAAAAAAAAGAAATATTATTAAAATCTTTTATCAGATGGAATCGGCTGTAAGGGTTTCAGAACCAAGGTTAGGGCGTTGGATGTGAGGGACATCACAGAGATAGTGTGATCTTTGGGGCGGCTAAATTTCCAAGAATCGAAAAGACTGGGAATATCAATTCAGATTTCTAACTGATTATGCTACAGACAACCCAAACGATTTCTCCAGAGCTTTCCTTTTCCGCCGAAGAGTATGATCTCTCTACCGCACGGATCGATTTAGAGAAGTTTTTTAGCAATAATGGCTCTCTTAACTCTAATATTATGGATTTGGAAACTAAGCAACAAATTCTTAAATCTTCTGTGTTCCGTATCCGTAAAATGTCTTGTATTCGTCGTTTATCAGTAACAAAGTTAAAGCGGTAAAATCTTTTCAGGCTAAATTTTATGGGATTTGATGTGCGATCGCGTCTTAAATCTGGGAATGCTTTAAACTGAAAGTCAAGAAAAAAGTTTAGGTTATTACCGTGAAGTTCAGCGATCGCCCCTTCGGAAATCTTAATCAGCACTTCGACAAAATTCTGTTTGGCGTAGGTTTTATTTATTTAATTGCGGTGAGTGGCTGGCTGAGTAGTCAGAATCGTCTTACTTGGCCCTGGGGAAACAACGCTCAATCGGAAATTGCTCCCGAAAAAATAGCTCTATCGAAGGATGAGTCTCAATTTATCGCCTATCTCCAGCAGTCTTTAGAAAAGTTAAGACAATCCAACGCTTCTCCAAAGGAATCTTCTGCCGTTGCGATCGCGCCTCCCCAATCCCCGACTTCCAATATATTGCCGCTCCCGATCCAGATTCCCAAAAGCCAAATTCCAGCCGCCCCCACTACGCCGACGGTGATTGAAAGGATCTATGTCCCTGTTTATCCTCCCCAATCAGCCCAGGTTGCCCCAGCCGCTCCTCCCGTTCGGCCAACATCAACGACCCCTATTCGCCTTCCCAATCCTCCGCGATCGACATCCCCCCTTTCTGTTCCCCTGGCTCCTCCTCCCAGGGTTTCTCCCCAAAAAGCCTTGATTTCTCCCCTGGTGGCCAATAGGTCTTCCTATACCCTCGTGGGTATTTTGGAATCTGGCGATCGCTCCTCTGCCTTGTTTACGGAAAATGGACTAACCCAACGCATTCAGGTCGGCGAAAGAATCGGTTCTAGTCCTTGGAGCTTAATCGGAGTCGAAAATCAAAAGGCAATCCTATCCGATCAAAGCAAAACACGCTATCTTGAAGTAGGACAAACATTTTAGGCATTGTTCAACAAGATTAGGAGTTACGCATTGTCAAAAATGAGAAAATCTAAGTACAGGGCAAAAATTAAGATTACGAACCATAGTTGGTGTTTTTTGCTAGAAGCTTGCCGAAAATTCTTGACTTTTTTTAATTTTTCGATTAATCTAAGCACAAAAAATAAACTAAACAATTATCATTTTATATAAATTTGTTTACGAAAAGCGAGTGAAAAGCCCCTAGCTTTAGCTATGGGGATGAACACGGTGGTGGCTTTAGCCACCTTGAA